>JAWPNA010000226.1:0-6483 GCA_045402695.1 Acidobacteriota bacterium | reverse complement strand
CACCGTCACGGTTGCGGTGCTGACGCCTCCGTTGCCGTCACTCACCGTGTAGGTGAAGGTGTCGATGCCGGTGAAGCGGCCCCGCGGACGGTAGCGGATCGTGCCGTCCGGCAGGATCTTCGCGGTGCCGCTCCCCGGGCGGGTCACCGACACCAACGTCAGGACATCACCATCGACATCGTTGTCATTGGCGAGCACGGCGATGTCTATCGGATCGTGCTGATTCGCCGTGGCGGTGTCGCCCGCCGCGACGGGAGCGTCGTTGATCGGGCTCACCGTGACCGTCACGTTCGCCGATGCGCTGCCACCCCGACCGTCGCTCACGGTGTAGGTGAAGCTGTCGGTGCCGTTGAAGTCGGCCGCCGGCAGATAGGACACCGTCCCATCGCCGTTGGCCCAGGTCGTGCCATGGGCGCCCGCGGTCACCGCCGACACGTTCAGCGAGTCGCCGTCCGGGTCGGTGTCGTTTGCGACGACGTCAATCGTCGCGGCCTGGTCCTCCGCGGTTGCCCCTGAATCGTCCGCTGCGACCGGCGGGCCGTTCACGAGGATCCTGACAGTGGCTTCGTCTGTCCCACCGAAACCGTCCGACACGGTGTAGCTGAAGACGTCGGTGCCGGAGAAACCGGAATCGGGCATGTAGCTGACCGATGAGCCGCCGTTCGTCACCGACCCGTGCGGCGGGTTCGTGACGGCCGAGACGTTCAGGGGGTCACCGTCGGGGTCGCTGTCGTTTACGAGCACGGCAAGACTCACCGCGGTGCCCCGGTCCGTCGTCCCCGCGTCGTCGCCCGCGACCGGCGCATGGTTGGGCGACGGGCAGGTGCTCGAGACCGTGTCGGTGAAGCGGATGTCATCCACCCACCAGCCGGCATCCCCGAGATTCGCATCGGTGACCAGACGCCACCGCAACCGCGCGGTCGTGCCCGCAAGAGCGCCGAGGTCGATCACCACCTCGCTCATGGTTGGAGCCGAAGCGCCGCTCCACGCGGGGCGGCTGTTGAGCGCGTTGGAGGTGCTGTTGTACCCGCCGGTCACAAACTGGCCGCCGACGGCCGTCACATCCACGTAGGTGGCGCCGCCGTTGGTGGAGACCTCGATCACGCCGCCATCGAATGTCGACTCCGTGCGGAAGCGGTGCCAGAAGCTCAGCGCCGTGTGCGGACCGATCTTCTGCTCCGGCGCGGTCATCCGGTCATCCTTGTCGGCCGAGGCGTCGGTGGCGTCGCTGAAGAAGGAACCGGTCAGGCTCTTCGCCAACGGGTCGGGCACGATCCTCCAGGTCTGCGTGACGGGGAGCGTGTTGCGGTTCTCGAAGGTCCAGCCCGGCTCCTGCGCCGGCTCCAGGTCGTCGAAGAAGGACGACGAGCACCCGTCGCGAAAGACGGTGACGCTGCCTGTCGTGGTGCCGCCGTGCCCGTCGCTCACGCTGTAAGTGAACGAGTCGGACTGCACGAACCCACCGCCGGGCTGATAGGTGACGTCCGTCCCGTCGTGGGTGACCCGGCCGCCGCTTCCCTGAGTGACTCCGGTGATCGTGAGAGAGTCTCCGTCAGGGTCCGAGTCATTGGCCAGCACGTCGATCGTGACAGGCTGTCCGGCCGCGGTCGAGCTCGTGTCCGCGGCGGCGACCGGCGGGTCCTGCACCGGCGTCACCGTCACAGTCACGCGCGCCGAGGCGCTGCCGCCATGCCCGTCGCTCAACGTGTAGCTGAAGCCGTCCACCCCAAAAGAGTTGGCCCGCGGCGAATACCGCACCGTCCCGTCGGTGTTCTTCGTCACGGTACCGCCGGCATCGGAGGCGCCGACCGACGAAACGGTGAGCGTGTCGCCATCCGGGTCCGAGTCGTTGGGCAGGACGGCGATGTTGACGGCCTGGTCCTCGGCGGTCGAGGCCGAGTCGGCCACGGCGACCGGTGGCCGGTTCGGGGCCAGCCTCTCCTGTCCAATCCGGTACGAGCATGAGCCCGTCGCGGTCTCCGCGGTCAGCACGACGGCTATCGCCGAACGCTGGCCGAGGATCTGGAATGTGTCGATGACCGCCCCTTCGGCAAAGCGGGGTGCCGCGGGCACTGCTGCCGCGAACTGGTCGGCCGTTAGGACGATGGTGATCTCGTCTGCGCTTGGGTCGAATGTGCCTGTCAACCCTTCGGCGAGCCCCGTGTTGTCGCCCAATCGCAAGTCAAACGATTGTCCGAGCGGGTCGCGTGCGGCGGTCACCTGGTAGTTGACGCCGGCATAGGTGAAGTAGAAACGGAAGAACTCACCCGCGGAGCCGGGTGGGGGTGTGTCGCTGAGATCGTTGACTTTGATGGTGAAGGTGATCGCTTCGGCCGTTGGATCCCAGGTCAGGAATCCCCGCGTCACGTCGAGCGCCGGCTCCGAGGGAAGCGGGGTGGCGCTCACAACGACGAAGCCGGTCGCGTCCCCCTCAGGGTCGGTCACCTGGGGAGTCTGGTTGCCACACTCGGGAGTCTGATCGTCGGGTGTGAAGGTTGTCAGGGTCGAGGAGCCCGGCTCCCGGTCGAGGACATAGATTTCGAGGACGCCCCCGTCGGGGTTTCCTCGGGCCTTTTCATTGAACATATCGTCGATGGGGCCATCGGCGTTGAGCGGAATGTTCGTGTAACGTGCGAGCAGCTGATCCCAACTCCAGGGCAACGAGCCGTGATCGCATGGAGTCAGACTGGCGTTGCGATCCAGCTCGGTGAGCTCCCATTTGCCCGTGTACCCCCCGGTGTTGTGCATGATCGAGCCATCCCACGCCAGGTTGCGGCAGTCGGCCGGGACCGACTCCTCCGCGGTCCCCTCAAAATAAAGATCAGGCGCGTTGAACGCGTAGTGCATCATCTCGTGCGTGGCGGTGTAGCCGAAGTGAAGGTCATCCTCCCACGGGACCACGAGCTGGCCGATCCGCCCCAGGTAGATGTTCGTGCAGGGATTGTCGATGGCGAAGCCGCCGAATGTGTGGCTGTCGAACGGGACGGTGGTCATGACGAGTATGTCGGAGAGATTCGACTCGGGCGATGGACACAAAGGGACTCCCTGGGCCGGGACGTTCGCCGAGTAGTCGAGATTCGTGTCGGTGATGAGGACCTTCCCGATACGGGCGTACCCGTCCAGCGCATCGTAGACCCGCTCGGCGAAGACATTGATCCCCGCCGCGATGTCCGATACGGCCTGGTCGCTGGGGATATCCGGTGGCAGTGAATTCAGATCGAGCTGCACCACGAGGTCCAGTGTGTAGATCGCGCCGTTCCAGTCGGTGTAGGCGTTGGTCGCCTGAAAGCTCGAGATCTCGGAACGCTGCCCGGTTAAGGTGTCCTCGACCTGAAAATAGTAGGTGTTGCCCCGGACAAGCTGGCCGATCGCCATCTGCGCGGTGTCAGGGGCGCCCGGGATCGCCGTCGCCGTCTCGGTCAGGCTGACGGGGCTGAGGCCGTAGTGGACCACGCCGGTGACCGGCTGCGTGGCCTTCCACGCGAAGACCCCGCGGAATCCGGTCTTCGTCGCGAAGCCAATCGTCTGTGTGAACAGAGAGGTCTGCTGCGCCTGGGCGGGCAAGGACAGTGACGCCACCAAGACCAGCAGGACGAGCCCGAGGGGCTTCAGCCGAAACATCGAAAACCACATGGCGGTGCTCCTCCGATCATGGAGGGGGTCCTCGCTCGGGCACGAAGGGTTGAAAAAAGGCTGTGCCACTGCGCTGCCCCCGTTCGCGCGAACAGAGTGCGCCCCTGGGGTTGAAGAATCCTTGAAGCGGGGAGACGAACGCGAATCGGTGAAGCGCTAACTGGTTGAGCCAGACCACGTTAACGCCTGAGCAAGTGACCTGTTGATTCTTTTTCGCATGAGGCCCGCGGGTGAACCACCCCCGGGCAACGCAGCGCCCCGACCGTTTTGCTACCCAGACCTCAAGGATTCTTCAACCCCCTCGCGGCAGGATCGGCGCGTCGACACCGGCCGGAGGTCCATCACCGGCCGGAAGACCCGTGGAGCGGCCGTTCCGGCGGCGCCCCGCGGTGACCGGCCGCGCCGGTCGGCTAGCAGTGTGGTGAGTCAACGACCACTCTGGCGAGCCCCGCGAGCCGACCGACGCGGCCCTGAGAGGGGGAGGACCGCCATGCATCGATCCAGAGGAGACACCCGCCACATGATCACCACCGCCCTCGTCGCCGTATGTGTCACGGCGGGTGGCACCACTCCGAATGCCCGCGAGTTTCTCACGGGCCCGTCATCGGAGGATCCGCTTCAGATCGCCGCGGCCCATCTTCTCGAGCGCCATGTCGAGCTCGGGTTGACTCCGCGCGACGCAGCGGAGTGGATGATGAAAGATCGCATCGTCACGCAGCACAATGGCGTCACCCATCTCTACCTGCGCCAATCGCTGGGAGGGATCGAGGTCTACAACGGGATCCTCTCCGTGAGCGTGACCGCGGCCGGCCGGCTCTTCAGTCTTGGCAACCGGTTCGTGAAGGATTTGAGCGGTTCGGTCAACACCAGCGTGCCGATTCTGACGGCCGCCGGTGCCGTCGAGGTGGCGGCCAAACACCTTGGTCTGAGTACCGGCGGGCCTCTCGAGGTCGTTGAGCCCGAGGCGGGTCCCTCCCGCGCGGCGAGACTCAAGGGACAGGCGATCTCGATCGAGGAGATTCCCGTCAACCTCACCTATCTTCCCGTCCGAAAGGGGGTCGTGCGTCTCGCCTGGGACATGATGCTGCGGCCGGATGACGGGCACGCCTGGCAGATCCAGGTCGATGCGGTCAACGGGGAGCTGCTTGACAGCATCGATCTGGTGCTGCGTGACAGCTACAAGGTGTACGCCTGGCCGGCGGAGAGTCCGAACCACGTCCGGCCACCCCGCCCGCTTCCGCCGGGCGACGGCCGCGATACGGTGACGCAGTCGGCCGCCAACCCGACCGCCTCGCCGTTCGGCTGGCACGATCTCAACGGAGTCATGGGTGCCGAGACGATCAACACCAGCGGCAACAATGTCTCCGCACAGACCGACCTGGACATGAACGACGCGTTCACGCCGGGCACCGACGTTCAGCCACTCAGTCTCACGCGCGATTTCGTGTTTCCCATCAATCTCACGACGGAGCCGACCACCTATCGCGAGGCCCTCGTGACCAACCTCTTCTACTGGAACAACCTCAGCCACGACATTCACTACCTCTACGGGTTCGACGAAGCCAGCGGCAACTTTCAATTGAACAACTATCTACGCGGGGGGCTGGGTGGCGACGCCGTGGACGCCGACGCACAGGACGGCTCGGGGACAAACAATGCCAATTTCCTCACACGGCAGGAGGGTCTTTCGCCGCGGATGCAGATGTTTCTCTGGATCGCCCCGCCGGCGGTTGTCCTGAATGCCCCGGCCTCGATCGCAGGTGTGTATGGATCGCTGGCCGCGGCATTCGGGCAGCCGCTCGAGGCTGTCGGCGTAACGTCCGATGTCGAGGTGGTGACCGACGGCACCGCCACCGGTGAGGAAGGGTGCGGGGCGCTTACGGGCTTCACGGCCGGCAACATCGCGCTTATCAGGCGCGGGACATGCGAGTTCGGCGTCAAGGTCCTCAACGCGCAGAACGCGGGGGCCTTGGCGGCCATCATCTACAACAACCAGGGGGACGATCTCGTCTCGATGGGACCAGGAGCCAGCGGCGGTTCGGTAACCATCCCCTCGGTATTCGTTGCCGGCTCGACGGGGCAGACGATGGCAACCGCGCTGCAATCCGGCGTAGTCAACGCGACACTCCGCAAGGTCAAACCCGATCGCGACAGCGACTTCGACAACGCCGTCATCCTCCACGAATACGGCCATGGTGTTTCCACCCGCCTGACCGGCGGCCCGCAGACCGTGACATGTCTGAGCAACGAGCAGCAGGGGGGAGAGGGATGGAGCGACTGGTGGGCGCTTGCGCTGACGGCTCGCACTGGTGACACCGCGATACAGCCTCGCGGCGTGGGCACGTATCTGATCTACGAGGACCCGCCCGCCACCGGCGGCGGGATCCGCCCATACCCGTACTCAACCGACCTGACGATCAACCCCCAGACCTACGGCGATCTGACCGAGGGAACGCTCACGGTTCCGCACGGCATCGGGTCGGTCTGGGCGACGACTCTCTGGGAGATGTACTGGGCGATCGTGGGCGGCGTGCCGTCATTGGGGCTGGCGGGCGAAGGGTTCAGGCAGAATCTGCAAGACTTCACACCGCCGCTCGCGGGAAACCAGATCGCGTTGCAGCTCGTCATGGACGGCCTGAAGCTGCAGCCGTGCAACCCCAGCTTTGTGGAGGCGCGTGACGCCATCCTGGCCGCCGACATGGTCAACAACGCCGGAGCCCATCAATGCCAGATCTGGTACGCCTTCGCGAAACGTGGCGTCGGAGTCGTGGCGCTGGACGGCGACGGTGGTCTCGATGTGACGGAGGACTTCCACCTGCCGTCGGTCTGCACACCGGGGCCGTGCGTGGT
>JAWPNA010000106.1:0-3977 GCA_045402695.1 Acidobacteriota bacterium | reverse complement strand
TGTGCGGGTGGTTGAGGCTCGACACCGCGCGCGCCTCCCGCTCGAAGCGCTGCCTCAGCCCGGGATCCCGGCAGAGATGCGATGGCAGCACCTTGATGGCCACCGTGCGATCGAGGCGCGTGTCGCGCGCGCGATACACCTCGCCCATGCCCCCCGCGCCCAGGGGCGAGAGGATCTCGTAGGGGCCGAGGCGCGCGCCCGGGGAGAGGGTCACCGGATCTGCCCTGGAGGAACCCAGTCGAGGATGATGTTGATCGGGATGGGAGTCTCCTCGGTCAGCACGTTGTTCACGAGGAATCGCTGGCCGTCGGGGCTGGCCACGTAGTTGGCCGCGCCTCCATAGAACCAGAACGCCCTGGGAAGGACGTGCGTCTTGAACAAGGGCGCGGGAGCGGCCGCCTCGAACTTCGGCGAAAGCCCTGCCGCGACCGACATCAGCGTCCCCTCGGCGTCGATGTAGTAAAGCTCCCTGCCGTCCGCGCGCCATCTCGGGGCCGCTCCGCCGTGAGCCGATACCTGCCACTTCTCCTCGGAGGATGACAATGAGCGAACGTAGATCTCCTGCTCTCCCGACTCGTCCGACGTGTAGGCGACGAGCCTCCCGTCGGGAGAGAACTGCCCCTGGCCTTCGTTGAAATGGCTTTCCACGAATGGAACCGTCTTCTTGTCGCCCGACATTGGCAGGAACCACAGGTCCATCTGTCCGCCCGCGTCCGCGACTTCTAGCAGGACCCGGCTGCCGTCGGGTGACCAATCGATCGGATGGGCGTTGACGGTCGTGGACAGGATCAGAGTCGCCTCGCCGGTCCCGCGGGAGGATCTCTCGTAAACCTCGGCCAGGCCTCCCCGGTGATGTGACGCGAACACGATGCGGGATCCATCGGGAGACCAGACGGGATTCTCGTCGCTGTTTGCGGGATCGAGTGTCAGGCGCGAGCTGATTCCGCGCTGAAGATCCAGGATCCAGAGGTTGGTGGGTGGATCGCCGCCGGCCGATGACGAGCTCTGGCTTCCAGCGCGGGCCACGGCAGCGCGTGTCGCGTCAGGTGAGAGCGAGACGCTGGTGTCGGTGGCCTCGGGGGTGACCTCGGCGATCGATCGGCCACCCCGGTCGAACCAGGCGAGCTGCGTGAGGCGCGGCCCGGGCGCGGGCCGATAGGCGACGGTTCCGCCGGGTGAGGCCGTGAAGCCGGATAGCGCCGGCACGATAGCCGTGGCGAGATCCTCGGACACCACGTGCGTCTCCCCTTCGAGGCGGGGTGGGTCGAAGCCGAGGCGCTGCGCCAGCAGCGTGCCACCCCTCGGGAAGAGCAACAGGCCGGGCTCGATGTAGATCGCCTTGAAGGAAATGTCCATGATCCGGGTTGTCTCGCTCGAGTCGAGCGAACCCATAACGATGCCCCGATCCTCCGTCCGTTGCGTGTCGCTGTAATAGATGAAGCGCCCCCCGCCAGGAAGGAAGGCGGGCCAGCGTTGCCCCAGTTCCCCTCTGGATTCGTCCAGCGACAGCGCGGGAACGGGTTGCCCGCCGGTCTCCGCCACGCGGCGCAGAGGGCCGGATGACGATCCAAACAGGATGACACCATTCGTGCTCCAGGCGCCGCCCTGGACGCCGCCCCTGGCGTCCTCCACGTCGCAGATCGCCTGCAGCGATCCTCCCGACAGCACAACCTGCTTGAGCCGCCGCTCGGCGAAGAATCCCACGCGCCTCCCGTCGGGGGAGAAAAACGGCGCCTCCGCTCCCTCGGTTCCCGCCAGCGGCTGGGCCGCGAGCGAAGAGAATGGCCGCACCCAGAGACTCGGATGGCCGGAGGGATCTCTTGCCGTGAACACGATGCGCGAGCCGTCGGGCGAGACGGCGAAGTCGGAGAGCACCGCGGCGGTGAACGCATGATCTCGCGGAGGCTGGATCGAGAAGCGCACCTCCGCGGCGGCCGAGGGCGTCTCGCGAAGATGCGCGACCGCCAACCACCAGCCCACCGCCATCAGCACCGCGCAGATCCCCGCCGTGATCCATCCGAGGCGGCCGCTCATGCCGGGCGGCGCGACGACCACGGGAACCGGGGCCGAGGGCTGTGATCCGCCTTCCAGGATCCATTGAAGCTGCAGCTTCACGTCGTGCGCCGTCTGGATCCGCTCCTCGGGGTCCTTCGTGAGGCAGGACGCCACCAGACGGTCCAGCTCCGGAGGCGACATCGGCACGACCGCCGAGATAGGCGGCGGCTCCGTGTGGAGGATCGCTCCGACGAGGCTGGCCTGCGTCTTTCCCTCGAACGCCTTTCTCCCCGTAGCCATCTCGTACAGCACGGCGCCGAACGCGAACAGGTCGGAGCGGGCGTCGGTCTCTTTCCCCTCGAGCTGCTCGGGCGCCATGTACTGGAACGTTCCGACGATGGCCCCCTGCGTGGTCAGAGGAGTCGTGACGGTGTGAGAGGCGGTCATCCCCGGGGGGCCGGCGGACGGTGCCATGTGCTTGGCCAGGCCGAAGTCGAGCAGCTTGGAGCCCGACTTCGTGAGCATGATGTTGCCCGGCTTGAGGTCCCGGTGAACCACGCCCTGCCGGTGCGCCTTGTCCAGGGCGTCGGCGACCTGCACGGCGCAGCGGATCGCTTCGCCGGTGCCGAGAGGCCCCTGGCGCAAGCGCGCCGCCAGAGTCTCCCCCTCGAGGTGCTCCATCACCAGAAAGTCAACGCCGTCCTGATTGCCGATGTCGTGTAGCGTGCAGATGTTGGGATGGCTCAGGCTGGAGATGGCGCGCGCCTCCCGCTCGAAGCGCTGGCGGAATGCCGGGTCCCGCGACAGGTGTGAGGGCAGGACCTTGATCGCCACCGTCCGGTCGAGGCGGGTGTCGCGGGCCCGGTAGACCTCTCCCATGCCGCCAGCGCCCAGCGGGGCGAGGATCTCATATGGGCCGAGACGGGTGTGCGGGGCCAACGCCATGGCCCGTCAGGTTAACAGAAAAGCTCCGCCCCGGGGACGCCACCTCTCTTCGGGGGATGGCGGAAGGCGCACATCATATTAATAGGTGGTGAGCGGCCTGCCGGCCCGGGCCGCCGCGGCGCACAGGCGGCGTTCTCAACGCTCCCCATCCCAGTAGTCCACTGCGTCCTTCACATGCGTGAAGTGCCGGATCGATTCCTCGGATGGCGGTCGGCCCCCGGGTGTGCCTGCGATCACACCGAGCTTTCCGGTGTCCGGGTATTCGACCACTTCGGGTACCTCCATCGTGCTCACGGCCAGGTATCGCAGCGTCGCCTTGGAATCGTTGACGATCTGATGCGCGGAATCGCGCCCCGGAGGCAGGGAGATGAAATCCCCCTTCCGGACCTTGTGGGTTGTCCCCGCGATTCGAATCGACCCCTCGCCATCCAGAATGAAGAACATCTCCTCGTTGCCTCGGTGCGCATGGTAGGGGAAGGCCCGCTTGCCCGGAGGAACGACCGCGACATTGAACCCGAGCTTTTGGGAATCGAGCTGAACCCCCACAGGCGCGATCTGGGCCTCGAAGTTCTCTCCATGGGACCGTTTCAGAAACGACACATCTTCGATGTTCACGATCCGCGGCTTCATGACTGCCTCCTCATCGCTTCAGTTTCTGACAGGCGCCCGCTGGAGGCCCGCGCACAGGGCTCCGGTCTCACTTGATTGTTCGGCCGACGGCGACTCCTCCGACCACCAGACAGCGCGTGCCAGCGCGGTTGGGGGCATCCAGCACCTGTTCGATCGCGCCCACCGTCGATGGCATCACTGGTCCTCCGGCTCCCTGCGCAACTCGCCAGGATGACGGTATGATACACGAGTCGTCCGGCAAGGGCCTCGACCGCGGGACTCCACCAGCCCGCCATCAGGAGCGTTACCGTTGGAGAACACGGCGCCGGGGGGGGGGGCGCGCCCGCGGCCGCGGGGGCGGGCGCGGCACAACGCCCCCGGGGGGCGGACGGGCGGGGGGGGGGCGCGGCCACCCCCCCCCCCCCCGC
>JAWPNA010000188.1:0-7384 GCA_045402695.1 Acidobacteriota bacterium | reverse complement strand
CTCCGTGACAGAGCAGTTCTGGTTCAACGAGCACGGCGAGCTGCCGGTGCTCTCCGCGGAAGAACCCCCCAGGTTTCTCGGCGTGGTCACGCGGCGCGACGTGCTGCGCGCGTTTGACCGGGAAGTCCTGCAGCGAAAGCTGCTGACCGTACGCTATGCGCCTGGCGATCCCGGTGGAGCCCAGCGGCGCACTGTGGATCTGCCCGCCGAGTTCGCCATCGAGGAGATCCGCGTGCCTTCCACCCTGATGGGACGCACGCTGAGCGAGGTCGACCTTCCGCACCGATACCTCTTGACGGCGCTCTCACTGAAACCATCCAGCCCAAGCGAACCGGAGATGATCCCGCCGCCCGCCGACCGGAGGCTGACCGAGGGCGATCGTCTCGTGCTCGTGGGCAAGCGCCGGGACCTGACGCGCTTCGCGAGAGGGTGAGCTGGGAGGGTGACGCCGGGGAGGGCGGATCGTCTCAGATGAACCGCTTGAGCTGCGGCCACAGCGCGTTGGGCGGGACCTTGGGCTTCCTGCCGATGTAGACGGGCAGTTCCCTCTCGTACGGCATACAGAGCTCGCACCGGATCGTGTCCACCCGCTCGAGCGACTCGAAGACGGCCTGATTGTCCTCCAGCTCGCCTCCGATGATGATTGCCACTTGGGCGGCCGGATCGGACGGCCCCCACAACCAGTAGCTGTTGTGGCCGCTGGAGGCGCGCGGCAGCCCGCGGCGGCGCCCGAGCACGTCGATCGCCCCGGCCTCCCCGTAGTTCTGGCCGAAGATGATGCAGTGGGCCTGCTCCTCGGGCTCCAGGCTATCGTATGCCGCGGCGACCTTCTCGGCCATCTCGTCCCAGCCGAACATGTCGGCGTAGTGCTGCGGTAGCTCCCCCTGCGACGACCTCTCTTCTGCCGGCGGCCGCACGCCCAACGTGCGCATGTAACCGATGAACTGCTGGGGAGGCAGCACGGGAAGGGCGAAGGGCGCCAGAGCGGCGCCACCCCCCATCAGGACCAGGCCGGTGGCCACGACGATGAGACGGTTTTTCCCGGCAAGCCTCTCCACGGCCAGCGCGCCCGCGGCGAGCAGCGTGGTGTACGCCGGCGCCAGGTAGTTCGCCCGGCTCGATCCGCTCACGACCAGGATGGACAGCACGGACAAGTAGGTCCATCCCAGCACGCGCCAGGGGAGCCCTTGCCGGGAGAAGAGCAGCCATGCCAGCCCCGCCAGCCAGATTGGCGCGTTCACGGGGTTCATCGCCAGCACCTGGTTCTTGGCGAATTCGAGGAGATCGATGCGGGTCATCTTCTGCTCCGTCGCGTTCCTCATGAACTCGAGTGTCGGCCAGTCATTGCCGATCTGCCAGACGATGTGAGGCAGAAAGATGACGGCGGCCACCCCTGCCGCGATCCAGGGCCCTCGTGTCAGCACGACGCGCCGGCACGGCGCCAGCAGCAGCCCCGCGCCGAAGCCGAAACCGAGCCACAGCACGCTGATCTTGTTGAGCAACCCCAGCCCGAGCGTCACCCCCAGCAGGAGCCAGAGTCGTGTGCTGCCTGTTGCGAGACATCGGATCAGCAGCCAGGCCGCGACCGTCCATATCAGCAGGTCGAAGGCGTTCATCGAGTAAAAGTGATCGACTCCGAGATAGATCGGAGCGACGATGACCGCCAGGGCGGCGAGCGCCTGCGAGCGCCTCCCTCCTCCCAGCTCGCGCGCGATCAATCCTGTGACGAACACCATGACGGCCCCGCTCACCGCGGGCAACCAGCGAAGCGCCGGCAGCGAGTCGCCGAGCAGCCAGCGGTTCGCTGCGAGGATGACGATGGAGAGTGGCGGATGGTCCACGTAGCCGAACGCGAGATGCTCCGTGGAGGCCAGATAGTACAGCTCGTCTCTGAAGTAGCCGTACCGCGTGATCGCCGGAATGTGGATCAGGAGTTTCACGAAGGCGAGGAGGAGCAGCGGCATCCCATCGCCACGAATGAACTTTCGCGCGCTCGCCTGGTCAGTCATGCGGTTCAGGGCGCGGATTGAAGGTGTAGGCTTCCGGCGCCGGCCTCAAGGGGCGGCCCAGCCATCGGGGACGGCGCAGCCCGCCGGGGCCCGGGGCCGGCCGGCACATCGCCCGCCACTTGCGGTACACCTCCATCGCGAGGTCCGTGTCCACCTCGATGTCCCCGTAGCGATCCTCCGCTCCCGCCTTCTCCAGGCGCACCTTCTGGTGCCAGCAGTGCATCCCCGATATCGGATCCGGATGAACGGGGAACGCGAGGTTCTGGTTCACGCCGGGATCCCGCCACCAGATCCTGAGCGAGTCGGGGTCCTCGCTCGCGAAAGGAGCGATGCCTTCCATCTGCCGCAGGTGCCACCTGGCGCCGGCGCGCTTCAGGCTCACGTGCGCGGTGGCCCATCGGCTGCCTCCCTGCCGCGAGAGCCGCCATCTGCCCATGTGATGCGAGCAGGCGACCACACCCGGCCTGATCCCCTCGGTGACGTACACCTTGTTGACGAAATGACCGATCTCGGTGCGCACCTTCACGAGGTCGCCCGTGACCACTCCGAGACGCGCGGCGTCCGCGGTGTGCATGAGGACGGGATTGCGATGGGAGATCTCCATCAGCCACTTCGCGTTGCCCGACCGCGTGTGGATCATCGTGGGGAGCCTGAAGGTCGGCAGCAGCAGGAACTCCCCGTCTGCCGGGTCGATCGTCTCGTGATGGACGTGACTCGGGATGTAGCCGGGAAGGGCCGCCTCGGCCCAGCCCCATTCTTTCATCGTGCGGCTGTAGAACTCCAGCTTCCTCGAGGGCGTGGCGAAGCCGGCTCTGGGCACCCCGTCGATTCTGACGCCCACCGGCGAGCCTGCCCTTCTGATGACGCCCGTGACCTCGTCCACCTCGGCCTCCCGCATCGCCTCCGGCGCAAGTCGCTCCTCGTGCAGCTCGTAGACATCCTTCCTGATCTCGAAGGCACCGAACCGGCGCATGTATTCAAGCGGAGTCAGGCCTTGGGCCGCCGCGGCCTCGGGCAGCCCCGGCACGGAGTTCTCGAACATCCAGCGGTAATACTCCTCGACGGTGACCTTCCGCCCGGGCCGGTAGGGAGACTCGAACCACTTCCGGATCCCCAGGCCGCCGTCCGGGTCGATACGCCACGACAGCTCGATCCAGAATTCGTCCTCTTCCCACACCTCTCCGGGATTGGTCTCCCACGTGAGATCCGTGCGGCGGCCCGCTCGTTCCCACGCGGCGCGCAGCACCGGCTGGCGGAACGACACCCAGGCGCCCGCCTGCGTTTCCTGGCTCTGCACGTCGTGCCGCTCTCCGGCGTGCCCCATCGGCAGCACGTAGTCGGCGAACAGCGCCGTCTCGCTCCACGTGGGAGTCAGCGCGACGTGGCAACCCACCTTCGACTCGTCCGAGAGGGCCTCCATCCAGGTGAAGCCGTCCGGGTTGGTCCAGACCGGGTTGTAGACGCGCGTGAAGTAGACGTCCAGCTTTCCGCGCCCTTCCTTCAGGAAGTGAGGCAGCAGGAACGACATCTCGTAATGCGCGAGGGGCCACTCGCGCGGGAAGAGCAGCTCGTTCCAGAACCGTTGCGCGGGCGGCTCGGCGAAGGTCACCGGCGAGAATTTGTTCCACGACGCCGGCGATGTGCCGCCGCGCGTGCCCACCGCCCCTGTCAGGACGCTCAGGAACTGCACGGCTCGCGCCACCTGCCATCCTCCCAGGTTGCCCGAGGCGGCGCCGCGCCACACGTGCGCCGCGAAGGCGCTGCCCGCCTGCGCAATCTCCCTGGCGACCACGACAATGGTCGACGCGAGGATGCCGCTTTCCGATGCGGCGAACTCGGGGGTGAAGGACGCGTACACCTCCTTCAGCTTGCCGATGAAATGATCGAAGCTCGCGGGCACGTCCGGATGCTCCTCGCGCAGGTACTCCTCCCAGTTAACCCATCGCCTGACGAACTCCGCGTTGAACAGCCCCTCGTTCAGGATGATGAGAGCCATGGCCAACAGCACTGCCGCCTCGCTGCCCGGCCGCGTGGGCATCCAGTGATCGGCCATGGAGGCGGTGTTGGAGAGCCGCGGATCCATGACGGCGACCCTCGCGCCGCGCAACTTCCCCTCGATGATGCGCTGGGCGTGTGGGTTGAAGTAGTGACCGGTCTCCAGGTGCGAGGAGAGCAGCAGGATGAATCGCGCACCCGCGTGATCCGGAGACGGACGGTCTGAGCCGACCCAGAGCTGGTAGCCGAGCCGAGCCGAGGCGGAGCAGACGTTCGTGTGCGAGTTGTGCCCGTCGATGCCCCATCCCTTCAGCACACGATCCATCGTCCGCTCGTGGCCGGGGCGGCCCACGTGGTACATCACCTCGTTGTGCCGCCCCTCGACGAACGCGGCGCGGATGCGGCCGGCGATGTCGTCGAGGGCCTGGTCCCAGGTGATCCGCTCCCACTGGTTGTCGCCCCGGCGTCCGGTTCGGCGCATCGGATACAGGATCCGCTCCGGGTCGTTGATCTGATTGATCGTGGCCGGTCCTTTGGCGCAGTTGCGCCCGCGGCTTGCAGGGTGAAGAGGGTTCCCCTCGAACCTGCGGATTTTGTGGGTCTCCTTGTCCACGTAGGCGAGCAGTCCGCATGCCGCCTCGCAGTTGAAGCAGATGGTGGGCACCAGGGTGTAGCTCCTCTTGACGCGGCGCGGCCAGGCCGTGGCCTCGTACTCTTCCCAGTCATCCCAGCGATCGACGGACGGAAACAGCGAGAGCGGCCCCCGCTGCGGCATCGGTGGGATCTCCAGGGAAGCCTTTCCGCTCAGGCGGCGAAGCATCCGCTCGATGAAACCGGGCCTGAACCCGTCGCGCGGCGCGGCGCTCATGAGAGGGCCACCGACTGGCCGGCTCGCACGTAGAGATGCTCATACAGGCCCAGCCCCAGGAGCGCGGCGACCGCCGCGCCGGGGGCGATGCCTTCAGCGGCGCCGGGGACCGCGCGAACCGCCGCCAGCAGCGCCAGAGGGATCGCGTGGCCGATCAGGATCACGCCCCAGGTCAAGATGTGGAGGCGGACCCCCGTCCGGGCCCAGCGCGCGGCGGCGTTCGCGTCCTGTGTCTGGTGGGTCGCGAAGATCTCCACGGCGACGAGCGCGAGGTTCAACGCGAGCGCTCCAAAGAGCCATGTCTGGAACCCCGCTCCGTGGTGAGACACCACAGCGGGCATGGCTGCCCGCAGCAGCACCATCAGCGCCAGCCCGGCGACCACCGCCTGTACGAGCAGGTGGAGGGGCAGCAACCGGCTCTGCCACAGATCGCGCCCCTTGGACTGGCGAAAGAGGAAAGCGGTGTAGACCGCGGCGGCCAACCCCAGGACCGCACCCGGCCAGGCGAGCGCGCGGCAGAGCAGCGGCAGGCGCATCAGCCGCGCCGCGGCCAGACCGACCGCGACGAGCCCGAACAGAAGCAGGATGTACGAGCCGCGCGTGAGCCAGGATCTCCACTGCGGCCGCGTGATCACCCAAACAAACCGCTCGGGGCGCTTGAGGTCGGCGATCAGCAGGAACCCCGTGAGGGCGAGGAAGATCAGAGATACGAGAACGGCGGCGAAGCCGAGATCACTTCCATCGCCTCCCGATCCCGCAGCGCCGGCGAAAGGCACCAGCATCCCACAGCCCGAAGAGATCGACTTGGTCCACAAGTAGGCGGAGACCTTCCATCCCCAGGAATCACGATGGGTCTGCCCCGTGTCGTACACCCGACGCGCGTCGCTTGCCCTTTCTCCCATGGCGGCGCGCACCCTGTCCCAGATCTCATCGGCCAGCAGGCCGCCGGGCAGGACCTCGGAGGATCCTCGCGCCGCCGGCAGCTCGCGGGCGGGGCGCCGTGGCTCCACACCCGGCTCGCGCGCCTCGCTCCACGCGTAAGCCGCGGGGATGTCCGTCATCGCGGGAACCAGTGATGCAGCCTGGGCCTCGATGTAGAAGACCTTGGGGAGAGTCCCCTTCTCCGGCTTGCGCACGGAAAGGGGCTGGATCTTGATGAGCTGGGCGATCTCGGTGGAGGGATCGTCCATGTCGCCGGCGATGATGGCGTGCACCGGGCAGACCACGGCGCACGGAGGCTCGAGCCCCACCTCGATGCGGTGCGCGCAGAAGTTGCACTTGGCGGCGGTGTGGGTGGTGGGATCGATGTAGAGGGCGTCATAGGGACAGGCCTGCAGGCAGGCCTTGCAGCCGATGCAGCGGTTCGGATCGAAGTCGACGATCCCGTCCTGCCGCGTGTACAGCGCCGTGACCGGGCAGATCGTCGTGCAGGGCGCGTCGGCGCAGTGGTTGCAGCGCATCACGCTGAAGAGACGGCGGGTTTCCGGGAATGTCCCCGTCTCGACGTACTTCACCCAGGTCCGGTTCACCCCCAGCGGGACGTCGTGCTCGGCCTTGCAGGCCACGGTGCAGGCGTGGCAGCCGATGCACTTCCGGTTGTCGATGATGAAGCCGTAGTTCACGACCCTCCCGCCCTTGAATGAGGCGAGAGTCTAGCAGGATGACCCTTGCGGGAGGAAGACCGTTTTTTCGAGGAGCGGCGGGAACCCAGCGACCTTCAGGCGGCGCGGCCCACTTTCACGCGCGCCGGGCGGAGGATCACATCTCCGAGGCGGTAGCCGCGCTGAAGCTCCTCGATGACCACGTTGTCGCGGGCGGCCTCGACCAGCTCGACCACCACGGCCTCGGCAACGTGGGGATCGTATGGCAACCCAAGCGTCTCGATCGGTTCGACTCCCTGGGCCTTGAGGGCACCCGCAAGTTGCTGCCGGATCAGCTCGAGGCCATCACGGATGGCGGGCGATTCCTGGATCGCTCCACGAGCCGCGCGGTCGAGGTTGTCCGCGACTTCGAGCATCGAGCCAAGAAAGGCCGCCTTGCCCTGCGACACGCGGCGATCGACGTCCTTGGCCAGCCGTTCGCGCACGGCCTCCAGCTCCGCGTCCACCCGGGCCATCGCCTCCCGCGCGCGCTTCTCGGCCAGCTCAGTGCGGTCCTTGAGCTCCTCGACGAAGGAGGGGTACCGGCTCCGAGCGTTCTCGTGGGCGTCTGTGGCGCCGTCCGGGCGAACGTGATGCCTGTGGTCCACCACGTTGATCTTGGCTCGTTCGGGATCGGGATGGGTGGTCTTCGCCGTCATGGGCCTAGGAGTGTGTCCGAGTCATGGCTCGGGTCGCGTTGCGTGCGCCGCCCGCCTGGATGCGAGGAGCCGCGACGACAGCGATGCGGGACATCGGTCGTCTCGGGAGATGCCACGGCGATGATGTGCGGCGGGCGGGCGCCGCCGCAACCCGAAGGGCGCACGGGGGTTGCGGCCTCATGCTGCGTGGGGCGGCGGGCAACCCCCCCCCGG
>JAWPNA010000213.1:0-9977 GCA_045402695.1 Acidobacteriota bacterium | reverse complement strand
AGCGCGGCGCGGAAGCCGGAGAGGTGCGTCCCGCCGTCAGTCGTATTGATCGAGTTGGCGAAGGCGAACGTGTTCTCGGCATAGGTATCGTTGTACTGCAGCGCCACGTCCACGAACGCTTCTTCTCTCTGTCCCGATACGTGGATCGGTTCGGGATGCAGGGTGACGCGGCTCTTGTTGAGGTGCTTGATGAAGTCAACGATACCCCCGGCGTAATGGAATTCATGCGACTTGTCGGTGCGCTCGTCGACGAAGTCGATCTTCACACCGGGGTTCAGAAAGGCGAGCTCCCGCAGCCTCTGCGAGAGGACATCGTGGGAGAAATTGGTGGTCTCGAAGATCTCCGTGTCGGGCCTGAACGTGACCTTCGTTCCACCGCGCTTGCTGGTCTTGCCGACTTCCTGGAAAGGCGTGGTAGGCTTGCCCCGCTCGTACGACTGCTGGTAGACCTTTCCATCCCTCCAGATCTCCAGCTCGAGTGACTCCGACAGCGCATTCACCACGGAGACACCCACACCATGCAGCCCACCCGACACTTTGTATGCGACGTTGTCGAACTTCCCGCCCGAGTGCAGTGTCGTCATCACCACTTCGGCAGCCGGTTTGTGCTCGGTCGGATGCAGGTCCACGGGAATGCCCCGGCCGTTGTCCTGCACCGTCACGCTGTTATCGAGATGGATGAAGATCTCGATGTGATCACAGTACCCACCTTGGGCCTCGTCAACGGAGTTGTCCACCACCTCGTACACGAGGTGATGAAGACCCCCCTCTCCAGTGGAGCCGATATACATCGCGGGGCGCTTGCGCACAGCCTCCAGACCCTCGAGCACCTTGATCCGAGCTGCGTCGTACCTCGTCTCATCGGCGCCCGCCGGCACCACTGGCGCTATATCCTCGCGGTTCGCCATAGCCCCCTCAGACCCTCATCGGCATCACGACGTACTGGTAGTCACCGAGGTGCTCTTTCTTGTCTTTTCCCGTCTTGCCTATCTTCGGCTTCAAAAGAGCCTGACTTGCCTCGTCCTTCAGTTCCATCACCACGGTCTCGGACCCGCAAACCGCGAGGAAATCGAGGAAGTATTTCGCGTTGAAGCCGAGTTCCACATCAGGCCCCTTGTACTCCACCACCAGGCTTTCCCGCGCCTCTCCCATCTCAGGGTTCTTCGCCGAGACTTCCAGCTTTCCACCGACAAGCGTCATCTTGACCGCACGGTTGCGCTCGTTCGCCAGCAAGGACACACGATGCAGGGCATCGGAGAAGGGAATGCGCCCCACCTCAACCACCTTGTCGTTTCCCTTCGGGATCACCTTCTCATAGCTCGGGAACTGACCCTCAAGCAGCCGCGAGCTCAGAAGGCAGCGTCCCATCTCGAAGAACATCTGATTCTCTTCACGCGAGAAGACAATCTCGCCCCCGACCTCTTCTCCGATCCGCGAGAGCTCCCCCAACGCCTTCTGGGGGATTACGACACGAATTTCCTCTACGCCCTGTCCCTCCACGGTGAGTGGCTCGGAAACGTACGCCAAGCGGTGTCCATCGCTCGCCACCAGAGTGACAGACCCCTTCCCCACGACCATGAGTGCACCATTGAGGGCAAACCTCGCGTCCTCGGTTGTGACCGCGAAGATGACCTTCTGCACCATCTCACGGAACTGCCGGACACCGAAAGTCACCCTGGACCCCTTCCCACGAGATGGGAGCGTCGGGAAGTCATCCTTGGACAAGCCCATGATACGGAAGTGCGCCCGCTCGCACGTGATGGTAGCCCAGTTCTCATCATCCGCCTTGAACTGGATCTCCGAGTCGGGCAATGACTTCACGATTTCATGAAGCTTCCGGGCGGACACGGTCAGACCCCCCTCCCGAGTCACGTTGGCGCTCAATGAACTGGTTACGCTGACCTCCAGATCGGTTGCCATGACAGCCACTGAATCGCCTGAAGCCGACAGGAGGACATTTGCAAGAACAGGGATCGTGTTTTTCCTCTCGACAACCCCCTGGGCCAGGTTCAGCTCCCTCAGAAGTGCCGACTGTTTCGTGATGAAATCCATGGGGGTCCCTCCGTCTGTTCTTCTTGATAGAGAATAGATCCAGATTCAGTGTCTTGTCAGTAGTAGTAGTAGGGACTGTGGGAGTTTCGGAAAACAGTCAGAGTTGTTCCCCTTCAGGTGGTTGGCTTGTGCACCCAACGCTGACGTTCGCCTGGCACAAGCTCACCGCACTGCGGATGCAGCGCTGAAAGCAACCATGGGACCATTCCCACTCCACTTTCCAAGGGTCCACACACCCATTCTCCGCCAAGTCATTTCAGTGCCTCGATAAAGCTGTTGATCAACTTGTCGAAATCCCGCTCTTGCCCGCGCTTCTCCTCGATCTTCTTGATGGCATGGATGACGGTGGAGTGGTGCTTCCCACCAAATCGCTTACCGATCTCCGGCAGAGAGGCGTCCGTGAGGTTCTTGCACAAGTACATCGCCACCTGCCTGGGAAAGCTGACCTGCTTCGAGTTGTTCTTTGACTTGATCTCCCCGGTCTTGAGGTGGAAGTAGTTGCCGACGTACTTCTGGATCGACTCAATCGAGATCACCTTGCTGTCATCGGCGAGGATGTCCTTCAGGACGTCCTTCGCCAGGGCGAGGTCGATCTCCCTGTCGGCGAGCGAAGCATATGCCAGGAGACGAATGAGCGAACCCTCCAGCTCACGGATGTTGGACTTGATACGGCTCGCGATGAAGAGAGCGACATCCTGAGGAAGCTTGCCACCATCGGCCTCGGCCTTCTTGTTGAGGATAGCAACCTTGGTTTCGAGGTCCGGAGGTTGGATATCCGCGATCAGCCCCCCCTCGAATCGCGAGCGCAGGCGTTCCTCGATGGTCGGAATATCGCGGGGAGGACAATCGCTTGTGATGACGATCTGCTTCTGGGCCTCGTACAGGGCGTTGAAGTTGTGGAAGAACTCCTCCTGAGTCCTTTCCTTGCCCGCGAGAAACTGGATATCATCGATGAGCAGCAGGTCGATGCTGCGGTAGCGGTCTCTGAAGTCAAGCGTCTTGTCGAACCTGATCGAGCTGATCAGTTCGTTCATGAACGTTTCCGACGAGATGTAGCGCTGTCTCAAATCCGGCCGTGTGGCGCGCACGTGATTGCCGATCGCGTGCATGAGATGCGTCTTCCCGAGCCCGACTCCCCCATAGACGAACAGCGGGTTGTACGTCTTTGACGGCTGCTCGGCCACGGCCAGGGCCGCGGCGTGCGCCAGCTCATTGCTGGAGCTCACCACGAAGCTCTCGAAAGTGTACTTCGGGTTGAGAGGAGATGAGTCGGTGGCCAGTGAGCCATGCGCCTGTTCCGTTTTCTGAGGAGGGAACCCGCGCGCATGCTCATCGAAGACGAAGGCGATCTCCGCGCCCTCGCGATCGAGGTCCATAACCGACTGCTGGATGAGCGGCATGTAGTTCTTGTTGAGCCAACTGGCGAAAAGCTCGCTCGGCACGCTCACGCAGATGCGCCTGCCCTCGTCCCGCGCGAGCGTTGTCGGTTGCAGCCAAGTCGCGAAGCTCTGCGGATTCACCTTCACCTGAAGGTTCCCGAGGATCTTCTCCCAGATGTTCATGGCGTGTGGCTCCGTGTTTCGGGGCCATGTCCTTTATTATCCACAACTTTTCAACATCTGTGGAAAAGCGGGTCGCCAGGAAGCCTTTACCATAGAGTCACTTAGCGCCGATCGGCAACGCATCTCTCGTGTTATGTCAACCCCCTGGGGGCTCTTGTCCCAAGTCTTGTGTCGCGCACCATGATGAGGCCAGATGTTGTGCTGAGGCCTTCTCGGAGCGACCGGGAGCCACCGCGGTTTCCACGCACGACGGGGACAGAGGAGCCTGCGGATGAGAGCCGTTCCGCGCGCATTCCACATGTACTCAAACGCGAAATCCTATCACAGAGCGCTGAGGGCAGGCAACGACACGGAAGGGGCCTCTCCCGGCGCTCTGCTTGACTCGCTGGCGCGGTGCCGATAACATCCTTGGCTCGCCCCAAAAACCAGGGTCAACACTCGAGGAAACGATGGCCAAGAGGACATTCCAGCCCAACAACGACCGCCGCAAGAAAAAGCACGGGTTCCGCGCGCGGATGAAAACCGCCCAGGGGCGGCTGGTTCTCAAACGCCGGCGCGCGAAGGGTCGGAAAAGATTGACGGTATAGTGCGCGCTCCCGGCGCGGAGCCGGAAAAGCCCGCGCCGCGAGAGACGCTCACGTGGGATGACAGACTTCATCATCGCCGGCAGTTCGAAGCCATCTACACGCGAGGAGTTCGGATCGCGGGCCGTAGTTTCACTCTGTTCATCCTCCCGAATGACTGCGGTCACAGCCGCCTGGGCGTCACCGTGAGCCGCAAGGTCGGCAACGCCGTTGTCCGGAATCAGGCACGGCGTAGGCTGAGAGAGATCTTCCGCCGCCAGAGAGCGGCCCTGGGGCCCGGAAACGACGTCGTGATCCACACCCGCCCCGAGGCTGCAGGCAGGCCGCTGGCCGCTCTGAACGAGGAGTTTCTCGCGGGCCTGGCAACATTCAAGGCGGCACGGAGGGAGACGCAGGGGGAGAGACGATGAGCTGGATTCTTACCACCACGCTCGCGCTGCTTCGCTTGTACCGGAAGCTCATCTCTCCCCTGTTGCCGCCGGCGTGCCGTTTCCATCCGACGTGCTCGCAGTACAGCTACGAGGCGCTGCAAAAACACGGCATGCTGAGAGGATTGATCATGACCATCAAGCGCCTGTCACGGTGCCATCCGTTCCATCAAGGCGGGTTCGATCCCGTCCGATAAGGTCAAGCCCGGTTCAACCCACGTGGAAAAACGCGCCCTTCTCGCCATCGTCCTGTCAATCGCCGTCATGGCGGTCTGGCAGCTTTTCTTCGCGCCGCCGCCCACCCCCCGGCAAGCAATCCATCCAGAGTCGTCGGTGTCTGCGCCCGTGGAACAAGCCACGCCGCGGGAGACCGCCTCCACGGGCACGCTCCCCGGGAAGAATGAGAGCGGGGCTGCCTCCTCCGTTCCGCCGGCCCAGCCTGTTCAGGCGGTGCAGGCCTCCTCGAAGGAGGAGTTCCGCCTCATCACGGACACGCAGGATCTGAGGCTCAGCAACGAAGGGGGCCGGGTGAGCTGGTGGCGCCTGCTGAAGTACACGGTCAACGGGGGCATCGCAGTGGATCTCATCCCGCAGCAGGCCCGTGACCTCGGGGTGCTGCCCCTGGAGGTGGAGGTTCCCTCGGACGCCGGGCTGACGAAGGCCCTGGCCACCGCCCTTTACACGCACGAGCTGACCGAGATCCCTGCCGGCGATGCGTCGGGCATGGGGCCGGGCAAGCGCCTGGTCTTCCGGTATGCCGACGGCGCTGGAGTGGAGGTCACCAAGACGCTCGATTTGCCGCAGGAAGGGTACGTCCTGCGCGTCTCCTTCGATGTGAGGCGAGGGGGCCGCCCGTTGCCGGCGACCCTGATCTGGGCCGCGGGGCTGGCGCAGCCCTCCGAGGATGACACACGGGCCTACGGCCACGTGGAGGGAGCGGGAGTCGTCTACGACGGGCGCGAGGTGTCTCGACTTGCCGCCGCGGGGGTCACCGAGCCACGGCTCTACAGCAGCGCTACGGGAACGCCCGTCGTATGGGCCGGCCTGGAATCAACCTACTTCGCCTCTCTGGTCCTGGGTCCGGCGGCTTCCCTGCCAAGCGAGCCCCCGAGCGATCAGGCGCTTCAGGTCGCGCTGCGCCCGAGGAGCCCCGGCCCCGACACGAAGTCGCCGCCGCTGCTCACCGCCGGCATCCAGGCCGAGGGAGGTGGTTCCTACCGGCTGTTCGTCGGGCCCAAGGACCACGATCTTCTGACCTCTCTGGGCCAGAACCTCGAGCGGGTGATCGACTTCTCGCAGTTCGATATCATCTACCTCTGCACGAAGTGGCTCTTCCTGGCGCTGACGTCGATCCATTCGTACGTGGGCAATTACGGCTGGTCGATCATCATCCTGACCTTCCTCGTCAGACTTGCTTTCTTCCCCCTGACCTACCGCTCCTCCATCTCGATGCGACAGACCAGCAAGAAGATGGCCAAGGTGCAGCCTCGGGTCAAAGCCATCCAGGAGCGGTACCGGAAGATGAAGAAGTCAATGGAGACCCAGGGCAAGATGAACGAAGAGGTGATGGCGCTTTACAAGAAGGAGGGGATCAACCCGATGGGCAACCTGGGCGGGTGCCTGCCTCTCCTGCTGCAGATGCCCATCTTCATCGCCTTCTACAACCTGCTCGCAGTCACGATCGAGATGCGACATGCTCCATTCATCTTCTGGATTCACGATCTGTCTCGCCGCGACCCTTACTACATCTCGCCGGTGTTGATGGGGGCTTCGTGGCTCCTGCAGCAGTGGATGACCGGGGCTTCGATACCCGATCCGACGCAGCGGCGGATGATGATGTTCATGCCCGTGATGTTCACCTTCTTCATGATGAACATGCCCAGTGGCCTCGTCGTCTACTGGCTCACGAGCAATGTCCTGGGGATGGTTCAGCAGTACCTCACGAACAAGAAAGCCGATCAACTCGAGGCCGAGGCGCACGGCCGGGAAGTGGAAGCATGAGACGGCGGGAGGCCGAGGATGCACGCAACGTCTGAGCTGGAGCAGATCGTCAGGACCTTCATCGAGAAGATGAACCTGTCTCTGACCCCGGCCATCAGCGAGGATGACGACACGGTCCGAGTGGACCTCACCGGGCCGGACGCCTACTTGTTGCTGGAGCGGCGCGGCAGCGTGCTCGACGCATTGCAGCTTCTCATGGGCAAGGTGGCCGAGACCAGGCTCGGGCTCGACAAGCGGTTCGTCGTGGACTGCGAGGGGTACCGCCGCAAGACCGAGGATGAGCTGGTGCAGGCGGCGCTGCGTGCCGCCGAGCAGGTCCGCAAGCTCGGCCACCCCGTGGAGCTGGAGCCGATGAACTCGTACGAGCGCCGGCTGATTCACGTGGCCCTCCAGAAGGAGCCCGGAGTCTCCACCGAGAGCCAGGGCGACGGCTTCATCAAGAAGATCATCATCTCCCCGGCCTGATCGTCTCGAAATGCACACTCCAGAACAAACCATCGTAGCCCTCAGCACGCCGCCCGGCCGCGGAGGGATCGCCGTCGTCCGTCTGAGCGGGCCGGGAGCCCTCGACTGCGCTCGAGAAGTCTTCATTATGAGTGGGAACGGCCGAATAGAGGCGGGACGGAGCATCCTGGGCACACTTCGCTCGCTGCGCGAGGAAACAAGCTTCGACACCGGTTTTCTCACGCTGCATCCGGCCGGGCGTTCGTACACGGGCGAGGAGGTGGTCGAGCTGAGCTGCCACGGCAGCCCGGCCGTGGTGGAGCATCTCCTGGAGGAGCTGATGGCGGCTGGGGCGGAGCCGGCCGAGCCAGGCGAGTTCACCTACCGCGCCGTCCTCAATGGGAGACTGGATCTGGCGCAGGCCGAAGGCGTGCGTGACCTCATCGAAGCGTCCACCAGACTGGCGGCGCGCGTGGCGCACGAGCAAGTGCGCGGCGCTCTATCGCGTGAAGTGATCTCGCTGCGGGAGGAACTGGTCGAGATCATCTGCCGCGCGGAGGCCACTCTGGAATTCGCCGAGGAGGTGGACCCGTTCACTAACGGTGACGGAATGTCGGGGAGGATACGCAACCTTGAAGCGGCCGTTGGCCGGTTCGTGACGGGCTACCGCCGCGGGCGCCTCCTGCGTGACGGGGCCCGCGTGGTGCTGGCCGGGCGTCCCAACGCGGGCAAGTCGAGCCTTTTCAACCGTCTTCTGCGATGCGAGAGGGCGATCGTTTCGCCCGTCCCCGGCACGACGAGAGACTTCCTCTCGGAGCGCATTGACCTGGACGGCATCCCCGTCACGTTGATCGACACCGCGGGCCTGCGCCCGGGGGCCGAGGGCCTGGAGGGGGAGGGGATCGACCGCAGCCGGCGGCGCATCGAGGCGGCCGACCTTGTCCTGCTCCTCTGCGCGTGCGACGATGCGCCGGATGCCGAAGACCTACGGCTGCTTCAGGAGTTCGCCGGTCGCGTGGTGCCGGTCGCCAGCAAGGCCGATCTGGGCGAGCCTCGATGGGCCGCCGCCGCACCTTTCGATAGCGCTCCTCGCGTCTCGGCAGTGACGAGTCTGGGCCTCGACGATCTCCGGGCGGCGATCTTCAAGTCACTCGCGTCGGCTCCTTCGCTGTCGCACCAGGATGTGCTCATCAGCGACGCCCGGCATCACGAGGCGCTCCTTGCGTGCTCTACGCGGCTCGCGCGGGCGCGAGAGGCCATCGAGAGCGGCGCCACCGAGGAAATCACCTTGAACGAGCTGCACGCGGCCCTGAGGCATCTCGGAGAGATCACCGGCGCTGTCTCGCTCGACGATCTTTACGACAGGATCTTCTCCACCTTCTGCATCGGGAAGTGATGAGATTCGACGTCATCGTCATCGGGGCGGGGCACGCGGGGTGCGAAGCGGCCCACGCCGCGGCGCGCATGGGTCTTCGCACCGCGATGGTGCTGCCGAGCGCGGGGTCCGTGGCGCGGATGTCGTGCAATCCCGCAATCGGCGGGTTGGCGAAGGGCCACCTCGTCCGCGAGATCGACGCGCTGGGCGGCCTCATGGGGCGCGTGACCGATGAGGCGGGCATTCAGTTCCGGCTGCTGAACCGCAGCCGCGGCACCGCGGTCCAGGCGCCGCGCGCCCAGGCGGACAAAGCTCTGTACCACGAGGTGATGCTGCGGTATCTGCGGGGCACCTCTGGGCTCGAGATGGTGGAGGGCCTGGCCGCCGAGCTCATCGTCGAGGGCCGCCGGGCCGCCGGTGTCACGTTGACCGATGGGCGCAGGCTGGAAGGCTCGGCCGTGGTGATCACCACCGGCACCTTCCTGCGCGGGCTGATCCACATTGGCATGGAAAACTTTCCTGCTGGGCGGCTCGGTGAGGCTCCCGCGGTGGATCTCGCGGTGAGCCTCGAGGCGCATGGATTCGAAATGGGCCGCCTGAAGACCGGCACACCGCCCAGGCTCCTTGCGGAGACAATTGACTTCTCCCGGCTCCAGGTGCAGCGAGGCGATGAAGATCCGGTGCCGTTCTCCTTCTCCACGGAGCGAATCGAGGTTGACCAGGTGCCTTGCCACATCGCCTATACCAGCGAGGCCACCCACGAGATCATCCGCGGCAGCCTTCACGAGTCGCCGATGTTCACCGGCCGGATCGCCTCGGTAGGGCCTCGATACTGCCCGTCGGTTGAGGACAAGGTGGTGCGTTTCGCCGATCGGTCGCGGCACCAGATCTTCATCGAGCCGGAGGGAAGACAATCCCAGGAGATCTATCTCAACGGGTTGTCCACGAGCCTTCCTCGCTCCACCCAGCGTAGGATGATCGACTCCATTGATGGCTTGGCGGGCGCGGCGATCCTCAGACCCGGCTACGCCATCGAATATGATTTTGTCCAACCGACCGAATTGAACTCAAGCCTCGAGACCTGGAGGCTCGAGGGGCTATTCCTTGCCGGACAGATCAATGGCACGACGGGGTACGAGGAAGCTGCCGCTCTGGGGCTCATGAGCGGCATCAACGCTGCGCGAAAGATCAGGCACGAGCAACCTTTCGTCCTGGGGCGTTCAGAGGCGTACATCGGCGTGCTGATTGATGACCTCGTGACGCGGGGCACAAAAGAGCCGTACCGCATGTTCACGTCTCGCGCCGAGTACCGGCTGATGCTGGACATGGAGAGCGCCGATCAGCGTCTCACGCCGCACGGGAGGAAGCTGGGCATCGTCACAGACCGAGACTGGGACCGCTTCCAGGAGAAATACCGGCGGGTGAGCCGCTACTTGAGCTGGCTGAGATGTGGCAGGGCCCGTAACGGAGGAGAACTGGAGGCGCTGCTGGCGCGGCCGGGCGAGACGATCGCGTCGGTCGAGAGCGAAGC
>JAWPNA010000406.1:0-5574 GCA_045402695.1 Acidobacteriota bacterium | reverse complement strand
GCCGCGTCCACCTCGCGGGGCTCGCCGAGGTCATCCTCCCTCGGGAACGGCGGGCGCTCGCCCGGCTCGGCTGATCAGGCTCGCTCATGAGGGCCCTCGGGAGGACGACCTCGCCTCGCCGCCTCCGCCACCGGCCCCATGCTGAATCTTGCGCGACGGGTCGGTGGAACGAGAAAGAGGAGGAGAGAGGTGGGTCAAATCTCGGAACCGAACAGGACGCCGTCGCCGCCGCGGGGCGGAATGATCGCTTCATAGAACAGTCCACGCTCCTCGATCGAGCGGGCCAGGCGCCTGGCAGCGCAGGCGCAGCATAACGTCTTGGCCGGCGCCAGATCACCCGCCTCCAGTGAGGCGAGCCAGTCGTCGGGCCACAGGTTTGCGTCGCTATCGACGGGCACCCACAGGAACCTGCCGTGCTGCCCGCAGGTGTCGCAGCGGTCTTCCAGCGAGTCGAGGCGGACGCGCACGAGGTCACGTCGTTCCTCAGGCCAGGCTCGTGCCGCTGGTCCACCAAGAGGATGGAAGATGATGGCCTCGGGACCGAGGGCCGGTTCGAACAGGAGCCCCCGGGCCGTGAAGGATGTGAAGTCCTCGATCAGCCGTGAGGCCAGGCATGCGTTGCAGAGAGGAGTGCCCGAGGGTTCACCGCCCGGCTCGCCGAGCGCGTCATCGGCGCCGGTCAGATCGGGATCGTAGACATGCGTCGGCGCCAGACGGCACTGCGCGCAGATACGGTGTTCCTTCCTGAGAATCTCGGCGACCCAGGCCATCACACACTCCCGGCCGACTGGCCGTTCCAGACTGTCGCGGCGCCGTTCTCCTGCGCCGTCCTGCGCAGCGCGGCGATCTTCCTCGAGATCACGAGGTGCGCGATGAACGCGGCCAGATAGACGGCGCTGGTCACCAGGTGAACGATGATGCAGATGAGCAGCGCCCTCTCGTCCACGAAGACTTGGATAAGATAGCCGGTGGCGATCATGGGGAGCAAGCAGGCCACGGCCACGACTCCGGTGCCGCGCCCCCGTCGGCCCGGCCCCTTCTGGAGCTGGGCAAGAATGTGCTCTCGGGCGATCATCCCGACGGCGAAGACCAGCAGAGGCGAGGAGATGACGTGGAGGTCGAGCATCCAGGGCTGCAGCGGGTGATGGAAGGCGGAGAACGGGTCATCGCCTGCCATCAGGTACTTCATGAAGGCATACACGGCCCCCGAGAGCCCGACGGTCATCGAGGAGGCGTTGACGAGGAGCCGCGTGAGGCCGGTCATGCCGCTGGCCGCCGCCCCACTGGGAAATGCCCCGCCGGCAGACGCCCCGCCGGCCGTCGCGCCGCTGGCCCCTGCGCTGCGGGCCGCCATCCTCATGGCGCGCCTCCAGCGCCGCGCTTCCTGGCCGCCAGCGTCCGGTGCACGGAGAGGATCCGGCGCGCGCTGTCCACGATGGCGCGAGCGGAAAGCGTGGCGCCGGTCATCGGACGCACCCCGCGCCTCAGCGAAAGCTCTTCATCGAGGCCCCGGCCTGGAAGCTGCGCCATCCAGCGCTCTTTCAGCAAGTAGTCCTGTGGCTCGGAGAACGACAGGATGTCGATCCTCCCGATGGTCCCTTCCGGTGTGACCACGATCATGATCGTCTCGGGCAGCGTCCTGACGATGTGGGTGTCGAAGTAGGCGGTGGGGCCCTGTGCCGGCCCGCCGGCCACATAGTAGGTGATGATCTTCGAGTCAAGCGGCCCGCTGCAGTCCTTCTCCACGGCGCGCGCTTCCTCGTCCGTCAGGAAGGCGGTTTCCCGCGCGAACTCGGCTCCACCGGGGAACGCCAGCCTGAGCGCCTCCTCCTGCGACAAGAACACCTTCGCGTGGGACGCGGTGAGGGTGGCCGCCAGCGCGAGAGCCGCGCCGCTGCTAGAACAGGTAGCCCAGCGCAACATTGATCTGGTCCGTCCCGCTGCCGTCGCCGCGCTTGAAATCCTGGAAGTCGAGCTTGATCGACACGTTCAGGATCGGTTTGTACGCGACCCCGTAAGTGATCACCTTGACGTCGTTGGCGCCCGTGGTGGTGAAACCCTCGGGGACGCCGTCCTGGGTGTCGAGCCTCTCGTAGCGGACGTAAGGAATCACCTCCTGCTTCGTTTTTTCTCCCATCCACGACAGGATGTCGTACCCGGCCTCGCCGTACCAGCCGTTCATCCGCGTGCCCACCGATCCGGAGGCGTCGTTGGGATCGGAGGGATCCAGGCCGAGGATCACTTCGCTGATGTCGCCCGCGTCATCCACGCTCGTGGAGGCCCACAACCCTCGAACCTGGAGCCCCTTGAACCGGTACTCCGCGTGCACGTCGTACATCACGACGCGCCCGTCAACCACGTCGCCGCTGCTCGAAGAGGCCCCCTGGCCCGAGTCCCCGGTGTAGTACGAGGCGCCCACGAGCAGCCCCGGCACGCCGTGATAGTCGGCACGTGCCGTGAAGGCCAGGTCGCGCGCCTTGGCCTCGGAGCCATCCTGCCTGCCGCCGCGAACGGCTCTGGAGGCGCTGAAGCCCGAAGCATCCAGGCCGCTGACGACGTAACCGCGGTAGGAGAAGGGCCCCGCATCGCCGAAGACGCCCACTCCGACCTCCCTCCACGTGGAAGGGATGATGTCGGTCTCGACCTGGGGCCTCCTCGCTCCGAGGAAGACGGGAGGCTCGTGCAGCTCGTTGATGAACCCGATCGGCATCAGCATCAACCCCGCGCGCACGTTGGCCGACTTGTGCAGCAGGAAGTCCAGGTTGGCGAATTCCACCGCGACCTCGCCCTTCTCTTCGTCCCCCTCGCCGGTGGAAGCGTGCTCATACTCGATCTCGGAGTTGAAGACGATCCTGTCGTTGAACTTGTAGCCGAAGTAGAGCACGGCGCGCAGGAGGTCCAGCGTGCTGGTCTCGCCCGAGCGCGACCCGTCGTCACGCTGCGCGGCGAAGTCCGAGAGAAGCGTCTCGCCGTACCCTCCGATGGAGAGGCCCTTCTCCTCACCGTAGACCTTCGACGCGGCGGGACCCAGGCCGTAGACCGAGCTCAGCTCCCGCGGCGCGGCGGCCTTTCCCAGCTTGGCCTTCTCCAACTCTCGCGTGAGCATCTCGAGCTCACGCTGAAGCTCCGCGGCATCCTTGATGGGGCCGGCCTCCAGCGCCTTCTTGAGCGCAGCCTCCAGCTCCGCCACGCGGCGCTCCAACTCCGCCATGCGCGCCTCGGTCGTCATCTCGGCGCCCTTGGCGGGCGGCAAGACGCCCGCCCCCCCGGCAACCGACAGGCACAGCGCGAACCGTGCGACCGCTTTCCATCCCCAGGTGACCATCAGTTCCCCCTGACCGGATCGTGACCGGCCGGCAACGCGCCGGCCGGATCGTTCATTGTGAAGTTCCGGGTGAACTTCATGTTGAGACCACCCGACGAGTCGGCTTCCAGGAAGACCGCGGAGAGGGCGGGACGGGCTTCGGCCCACCTGAGCCCTTCGTTCGGTCCCATAACCAGCAATGCGGTGGAGAATGCGTCGGCCTCCTTGCCGGAGGCGGCGATCACCGTGACGCTGCCGCGTGCCGCCAGCGGCAGTCCGGTTCTCGGGTCCACGATGTGGCCGGCGGGCCTGCCGCGCAGCATCACAGTGCGTTCTGAATTTCCGGAGGTGGCCGCGGAGGCGTCCTTCACCTTGATCGTGATCGCGGCCTCGCCGCGCCTGACCGGATGCGCGACGTCCACCTGCCAAGCGGCTTCTCCCGGCGGAGACCCGATCGCCAGGACCTGCCCGCCGAAATCGAGAAGTGCCGATCTCAACCCCCGCCGGCGCAGCACCGCCGCCGCCGCGTCCAGAGCGAATCCCTTGCCGAGGGCGCCAGGGTCGATCGCCATGCCCTCCCGCGCGAACCGCACGATACGCCCCTCCGGATCCATCTCGATCAGTGAAGCGCCGACGTGGCGCAGCGCCTCCTCGATCTCGCGCGGCGATGCCGCGCGGCCGGCGCCGCGCAGATCCCAGAGTCGGACCAACGGGGCCACCGTGACATCGAACGCCCCGTTCGTCATGCGGCTGTACGAGACCGCCGCCGTCATGAAATCGTACAGCTCGCGCGAGCAGGGGACCGGTCGCAGCGCCGCGTCCCGGTTCAGGCGGGACAGCTCGCTGCTCTCTTTGTAGTCGCTGAGGATCTCCTCGATCCGGGCGATCTCGTCGAACGCGTCCTCGAGCGCCGAGGCCGTCTCCCGGGCTGAAAGCCCGCCCGGTGGATAGGCGGCTGCCTCGCAGACCGTGCCCATGAGGTAGCGCGCCCGCGAGACGGGCTTTGCGGCTTCGCGCGGCGGGGGCGCGGGCCGCCCGGCCGCTGCGGCGGTCATGACGGCCATGACCACCATGCCGGCGCCCGCCAGCCCAGTTTTACAACTTAGACTCAGTCTCAACTTCATCGCGCGCTCGTATCCCTCGTTGTCCTCGCGTTCGGGGGGATTCAGACCGGGGTGTCGGCGGCGGAAGCGCGCCGGACGTACACCTCGTCGGCTATCTCGCGATCGATCGCCACCGTGGTCTGTCCGATGTCGAGCACCACCGTGGGCCGCTTCTGCTTGAGACGGAGGATGGCTCCCGGGACGAGGCCCAGCGTGCCGATCCGATCCAGACGACCGTGGGTGAGCGGCTTGATGAACACCACCTTGCCCGCCTCGCCGATCCTCAGGTCCATCATCCGCACCACCAGGGGCTCGAGGTCCAGCTTGAAGACGTCGCAGCACTTGCCCGGTGGGACCGGCTTGCCGTGCGGGCATAGGGGCGGGTGGCCCAGAAAGGCGCAGACGGAATCCGTGACTCCTTCGGACAGAATGTGCTCCATCTCGCACGCGGTGGAGTTGCTGACGTCCTCCGAGAGAGCCAGGACCTGGGAGAAGAGCATCTCCGCGAGCCGGTGCCTCCTCACGATGTTCCTGGCCGTCTCGCGGCCGGCGGCAGTCAGGATGACGGCTCCATCCTCCACGGCCACGAGGTCGCGGCGCTTCATCTCCTCGATGACGCGCCCGGCCTGCGACAGCTTGGAGCCCCCCACGACGCGGTCGAGGCGGTTCTCTCCGCGCTCCGTGAGGGCCCAGACCTCCTCGGAAAGCTCCTCGATCTCCTCTTTCAGGGCGCGCATGCGATTCAGCTCCGACCCCGCTTGCCGTCGAACACGCGCTTGAGCGCGCGCGCGGCCCGCCCCATCCAGTCAATCGTGAAGGAATGGTCCACGTACTCGTATCCGCAACGGGGGCAGCAGATGGTCTTGCACGCGGCGTTCATGGGACACCCGCCGCAGTGGGCCGCCCCTTCGGCGAAGTGAAGGCCGCACAGAGGGCAGTCATGCTCCAGGCCCGGGGTCTTCGAGCCGCCCGGATCCTGCGTGTCCATTCGGGAATCGACCGGCCCGGCGGGTTCGGCCTTCGTCATAACGCAACCCTCATCGCTCGCAGGACGTAATTCAGCGTGCCTCCCACCAGCACGGCGAACGGGAAGATGAACCCCGCGATCAGCAGAGCAACCGTCATCCCCTTCTCCTTCACGATCATGAAGAAGTTGGCGATGCAGGG
>JAWPNA010000010.1:0-5826 GCA_045402695.1 Acidobacteriota bacterium | reverse complement strand
GACCTGCTGCCGCGGGGAGGAGAAGCGCTGGACCTCGCCTGCGGCCGCGGGCGGCACGCGCTGTTGATGGCCGCGGCGGGCTTCTCCGTGCGCGCCGTGGATCGCGACGCGGAAAAGATCAAGGCGCTGAGGGCCGACGCGGCAAGACTCGACCTCCCGGTGACTGCCGAGGTCCTCGATCTGGAGACCGGCCTCGCCGATCTCGGAGACGACGCTTTCGACCTGATCCTCGGGGTCCATTACCTGCACCGGCCGCTGTTCGCCGGCCTCATCCGCGCTTTGCGGGCCGGGGGGCTCCTCCTCTACGAGACGTTCACCGTCGATCAGGCCGCCCGCGGCGGGCCCACCAACCCCGACTTCCTCCTGAAGCCCGGGGAGCTGCCGCGATTGGTCGCTCCGCTCCAGGTGTTGCGCCAACGCGAGGGGGAATATGAAGGACGCATGGTTTCCGCCGTCGCAGCCAGAAACGCGAGCGACTGAGACCCCGCGCAAGGACGCGCGCTCGGGCTTTCCGCTGGCCGGGCTGCTCGCCACGATCGCCGTCCTGCTGGCCTTCGGCATCCGCGCCATGCGGAGCAGCGAGGGGCTTCCCTACATCCTTCACTGGGACGAGCCGCAGACCGCCGGCGCCGCGATCCGAATGATGCAAACGGGCGACTACAATCCTCACTTCTTCAAGTACGGGTCCCTCGGGATCTACATGAATCTGATCGTGGACGTGCTGCACTACCTCTATCTCATGGGGCAGCCTGAGGGGGCCGGCTCCTACCTGCGCGATCTCGGCGAGCTCAAGACGCAGTTCGACACCGGCTGGCACTGGACCATCTCGCACCCGTCGTTTTACCTGTGGAACCGCTGGCTGACCGCGGCCCTCGGCGCGGGGTGCGTCTGGCTGGCCTACCTGGCGGGCAAGGAGATCCGGGGGGTGTGGGCCGGCCTGGCTGCTGCCGCATTCCTCGCAGGGCTCGAAGTCCACGTCGAGCACTCCGCCATCGTCACGCCCGACCTGCCGGTCGCCTTCTTCGTCCTGCTCGCCGTCTATCTCTCCATGCTTTACGAGGCACGCGGCAGGCCTGCATTTCTGGTCTGGTCGTTCGTCGCCGCCGGCCTGGCGGCCTCCACCAAGTACAACGCCGCGGTCTGCATCGCCGTGCCTTTGCTGGCGCTCGCGTGGTCGCTCGCGTCGCGCGCCCCCTGCCACAAAGTCTGGATGTGGGTGGCGGGGCCGGCCTCCTCGGGGGCGGCATTCGTGGCGGGGACTCCGTACGCCGTGCTCGACCTGCCCAACTTCCTGAGAGGGGCGGGCTACGAGGTCCTCCACTACAGCATCAGGGGTCACCCGTCCGCGACGGTGGAGCCAGGGATCGCGCATCTGCTGCTTCAGCTCCAGACAATGGCCTCGAACCTGGGATGGATCGCATCGGCGCTTGTGCTGGCCGGCATCGCGGTTCTGGCCAGGAGAAAGACCGGATGGCTGGTGCTCTGTTTTCCCGCCGTCTACCTCGCCTACATGTCCCGGATGCGCGTCTCGATGCACCGCAATTTCGTCGTCCTGTATCCGCTCGCGGCGGTGGCCGCCGGCTGCGGGGTGATCCTCCTGTATCAGATCCTGGCCCGCTTCGAGTCGAGCCGGAAGCTCTCGACGCGCGCGGCGTCCCGCTCCTTCGCAGCGCTCGCGACGCTGTTGCTGCTGGCCGGACTGGCGTCGGCCGTGGCCCAGGCGTGGAGCCGTTCCTCGCTGCCGGAGACGCGGACACAGGCCATCCTCGATCTCAACGAACGGATCCTGAGCGCCGGTCCGGGAGACACGAAGGTGGGGATCGCCGAGGAGGTCCGGGTCCACGCCCTGGACCTCGCGCGTCTGCGCGCCCCCTTCGATGTCGCCCCATACCTCGACCTGATCTGCGACGCGCGTTCGGGAGCCTACGACTTCATCCTCACGGCGCGGCGCTTCCGCTCGGGCGCGCAGCGCGAAGGGAAGATCGCGGATCTCCTCAACGATCTCACGGCGACGATCGCACCTGGGGGGCGCAGCGAGATCGGTGGCCCGTTCCTGAGCCTGGACGACATCTCGGGCAATCCGGCCATGATCATCCTGAACGGGTCCGATCTGTCGTCCGCGCCCGCGGTGGAGTGCTGGCCGCCGATCCCCTTCTCGGAGATGGCCATGACCGACGACTACAAGGTCTCGGGCAGCGGTTTTCTCGAAATGCTCTCGGCCGGAGCGGTTACCACGCCTGCATTCGATCTCTCGCCGGGAACCTACGCGTTCACGTGGCGCGCCCGGGGCACACGGGCCGACGGCTCAATGGCGAAACTCAAGGTGACTCTGCTGGAATACGGGCCCGGCGGGCAGGCCACGCAAGGGAAAGAAGAGGTCTTCGAGACAGCGCTGGAAACACGCCCCTTCATCTTCCGATGGGAGACGGCTGCGCCGGCGAAGGCCGCTCTGCGGATCTGGTTCATCAACGACGCGTACTTTGCCGCGCTGAGAGAGGACCGCAACGCCTACATCCAGCCGGTCCGGCTGGTGAAGGTGCAGACTCCGGCGCGCTGAACTTTCCGGCACCCGATCACTTCCTCGCGGCCCGCAGCTCCTCCTGCGCGCGCAGCACGCCGGCGCGCACCACGTAGCGCACCCGCCGCAGGTTGGCGACCGTCGTGGTTGGGTCCGCCGCCACGATCAGCAGGTCGGCGATCTTGCCCGCCTCGGCCGTCCCGAAGTCGTTCTCGCGGCCCATGGCCCGAGCGCCCCCGCGCGTCGAGGCGACCAACACGTCCATCGGAGAGAGACCCGCCGCCGCCATCGCCTCCATCTCCGCGTAGATCGATGGGCCGTGCAGCGTGAGGGGATTGCCGGCGTCCGTTCCCATGGCCACCGTGATCCCGGCCTCGTGGACCTTCTTCAGGTTGGCCGCCATGATCCGCCGGCGCTCCTCGTTCCGCGATGCGCCCCGCTCAGCCGTCTTGGAATCGACCTTGCCGGCCCCTGCCTCAGGCGTCTCGGCAAGGCGCGCCAGCGTCTCCGCGTCAACGCAGCCGCCCGGGTCGTCAACCTCCGGCGCGATCCCGGAAAGGGCGGAGTCGGACATCCTGCGGTAGCCGTCGGCGACGGTGAGCGTGGGGCAGTAGATGACGTTGTTACGCCGCGCGAGCCGGATGAACTCGTCGTCCACCGGCTGATCCCAGACGCTGTGCACCAGAAGGTTCGCGCCCGCCTGAAGCGCGGACTTCGCCTCGCGCAGCCCCGTCGCGTGAACGATGAGCGGGATGCCCGACTTGCGCGCCTCCTCTCCGGCGGCCAACACCGCCGCGTCCATCTCCTCGGGATTCCGCTCGGCGACCGGGATGAACCAGACCTTCACCGCGCTGGCGCCATGGGACGCGAGGTAGCGCACGCCGGCGCGCGCGGCATCGTTTCCGGCGAGATGGATGAACTGCCTTTCCGCCGGCAGGTTCAGCCAGAAATCGAGCGTCGAAAGGAGCGGCCCCGCGGCGACGACGTGGGGCGCGAGCGTGTCGGACTCCGCGCGCCCGCGCAGCTCCCACGTCCACGGATAACCCCCGACGTCGAAGACCGCGGTCACCCCCGAGCACAGGTAGGAGCGGAACCACCGCTCGGGATGGGCGCGCAGGCCGGCCTGGACCTGCTCGTAGGGATAACGGTCCCGCACGTCGATCGCGTCGGGGCGGCCGTCGGCCCAACCCGTCTGGGAGAAATGGACGTGCGCATCGACGATTCCCGGCATGATCCAGAGCCCGGAGAGATCGGTGACCGCCATCCCCTCCGGGACGGGACAGCTCGCTTTGGAACCGGCGCACTCGATCTTGCCTGCGCGGATCACGACCGTCGCGCCCGCGATCGGAGCCGCGCCCGTTCCGTCGATCAGCGTCGCGCCCACCAGCGCCACGGGCGGTGGCGGCGTGCCGGGCGGCGCCGTGAAGGCCGTGGTGACGGCGATGCGCCAGCCCCGCGGGGTCTTCAGGAACAGCCGCTCCGACAGGCCCGACTGCTCCTGCTCTGAGTACCGCACGCGGAACCGGTACGTGCCGTAGACGACGCCGGGCTCCACGGGCACGAGCCTGAGGTCCGACGCTTCGAACAGATCGGGCCACGACGTGTCCGAGGATTGATCCGCGAGAGACTTGAATCCGAGCTGGAACCCGTCGGGCCCCGTGCGGGCGAGCGTGCCGGCGTCGAGGTAGCAGGCCAGGTAGGCGGCACGATCCTTGTGGCGAATCGCGTCGAGGTTCTCCTCGAACAGACGCCTCGCGGCCCCGAGATCCGAGTCTTGCCCCTTCGGGCCCGCCCCCGCCGGGTGCGCCGCGGCCGCCAGCAGGAGGATGACGCAGAGGAGCGCTTCCATCCGGCGTCTCACGATTGGCCTCCGCCGGCATGTTTCTCGAACCAGCTCAGGATGTAGAGCTGCGTGCGCATGAAGTTGGAGGGCTTGCTGCCCGTGCCGTGATACTCCCCCTGAAACCGGATCATCGCCGTTGGGACATGCCGCTCCTTGAGAGCCTGGTAATACTCCTCCGTCTGTCCCATCGGCGTGCGCAGATCCAGCTCCCCCGTCATCAGCAGCGTTGGCGTGTTCACGCGGCCCACGTACATCAGAGGCGAGTGGCGCAGCCACTTGTCCGGGTTCTCCCAGAAATGGCCCCGGAACCGGTAGTATCCCCACGCTGAGATGTCGGTGGTGCCGGCGAAGCTGATCCAGTCGATCACTGGTGCCCTCACCACCGCCGCGGCGAAACGATCGGTGTGTCCCACGATCCAGCTCGAGAGCACCCCTCCCCCGCTCACGCCGGTGGCGTAGAGCCGGTTGCGATCGACATATCCACGTGTCAGCGCCGCGTCAACGCCGGCCATGAGGTCGTCGTAGTCGACGCCGGGATAGGCGTCGTCGATCGCGTTGCCGAAATCGGTTCCGTACCCCGTGCTTCCCCTGGGATTGGTGTACAGCACCAGGTATCCCGAGGCGGCGAAGTTCTGGAAGGAGTAGCTGAATCCCACGTTGTACATGGCATGCGGGCCGCCGTGGATATGGAGGATCAGCGGGTACCTCTTCGTGGGGTCGAAGGATGGAGGCTTGACCAGCCATCCCTGCACCCGCGCGCCCCCCGTGGAGGTGTACCAGATCTCCTCGACCTCGCCGATCCGGCGACCGGCGAGGAGATCGTCGTTGACCTGCGTGAGGCGGGCGATGTTCTTGGGTCGAGCGAGGTCATACCTCACGATGTCCGGCGGCTCGTTCGAGGTGGAGCGCACGCCTACGGCGATCCCCTTGCGGCTGAGCGAGCCGAGCGACAGCATGTGGACCCCTTCCGTCACCTGTTGTACACCTCCCTTCAGGTCGGCGAACCAGATGTTGCTGCTGCCCCGATCCTCCGCCTTGAAGTAGAGGCCGCCGCCCTCAGGCGACCACTGCATCTCTTCCGGATCGAGGTCCAGCGTGCCCGAGGCCTGACGCATGCCGCTTCCGTCCAGGCCGATGACGTACAACTCCTCGGCCTTGTACGTCTGCGGCGTCCAGTCGAAACCCCTGAAGGCGACTTGCTTGCCGTCCTTCGACACGACGGGGTTCACCCACGGCCCTTTGCGCTGGGTGATCTGCCGGATCGCGAGCGTTTTGACGTTGACCGCGTAGATCTGCGACTCCCGATAGCGGTCGTCGGCGTCGATTTCCATGAGCCCGTCGAAGACGATCTCCTGTCCGTCGGGCGTCCAGTCGAGGCCGACGGCGAAGGGGGCGCCCTCGGGACGCCCGCCGACGTTCCAGCTCCCCTCGGTGAGCTGGCTCGGCGTGCCCCCGTCGGCGGTCA
>JAWPNA010000352.1:0-7856 GCA_045402695.1 Acidobacteriota bacterium | reverse complement strand
CGGGGGTGATGGTGGGATTGGGGGAGACGCTGCCCGAGCTGCTGGCGGTGATGGACGATCTGAGGGACTCGGGAGTTGAGATCATGACGATCGGGCAGTACCTGCGCCCGAGCATGAAGCACCTGCCGGTGGAGCGGTACTACGCTCCGGAGGAGTTCGCGCGGTTGAAGCAGGAGGGGTTGTCGCGCGGCTTCAGGCACGTCGAGTCGGGGCCGCTGGTGCGGTCGTCCTACCATGCGCACGAGCAGGCGGTCGATCTCTCTTGACCCTGCCACGGCTGTCCGTCTGTGCTCGCTCGGTCTCCGGCGTGCGCCGGGCGAATCCGTGACGTACTCAATGGGAATGGGGAGCCGGTAAGCCCATGCTTCGGCCTGCAGCCGAGTTCATTGACGCCTACCGGATCTGGCACAAGGTCACGTTCCGTCGCGGTCGCATCCTCAAGACGCAAGGCAGCGCGTGGGAGGCGTTCGACCGGACGGAGTACTATGCCGACCCGAGGGGATTCTATCCGGCCGACGGTTTCGTGCCGGACCTGAGACTCTCCGAGATGGGGGCTGGCGGGCCTGCCGAGGTGATGTCGTTCTCCTTCGAGACACTGCATCCCATCGGCGCCTATCCGTACACGGAGACCAACCGGGCAACCGGCCGCCTCTATCGCAACAGGGCGGATCGGCACGCCCCCGTGGCCGTGCTCTCGCACGGATGGGCCCACGATCGGGTGAGGGGGATCGAGCTGGTCTACGTCGAGCCGCTCGTGAGGGCCGGCTTCTCGGTGGCGCTGCTGTCGCACCCATTTCACTTCGAGCGCGCGCCGCGAGGCACCTACAGCGGCGAGCTGATGGTGTCCGGCGACGTGGTCCTGACGGTGGAGGCGTTCCGCCAGGCCGTGGCGGATCTGATCGGGCTGGTGAACTGGCTGCGCGATCGGGGCAACCGAACGGTGGGCCTGATTGGCTACTCGCTGGGCGGCTACATCGCGGCGATCGCTGCCTGCCTGCGCGACGACCTCGACTTCGTCGTGATCGGCGGAGCGGGGGGCTCCGTCGTCTCCCCGATCCTCGACACGGGCCTGGGGGTCAATGTGCGCGAGGATCTCTCCTGGTCGGGGATGGATCGCCGCGAGAACCTGGAGCGCGCGTGGGGCGTCATCTCGCCGGGCCGCCTGAAGCCCCTCGTGCCCAAGGATCGTCTGCTGATGGTGTCGGGCCTCTACGATCGGATCATGCTGAAGGGATCGGTGGCCGATCTGTGGGAGAGATGGAGGCGACCCGCGATCCTGTGGGAGCCGCAGGGCCACTACACGCTGCTGGCGGTTCCGGGCCGTCTCGTGCGCCGCGTGCTGCCGTTCCTCAAGGAGCGAACGAGCGCGGGAGCCTGAAGATAGCTCACGCAGAAAGCACGATCTCGGCGCAGCGATGGCCGCTCCTGACGGCTGTCTCGATGGTGGCCGGCATCCCGCGCTGGGTCCAGTCGCCCGCCAGAAGCAGGTTCGCATAGGGGGAGCGAGGGCCCGGGCGCAGAGGCTCGGTCTGGACGGTCGCCGCGAAGGTCGCGGTCCGCTCCCGCACGACGAGCGACCGCAACAACCGCGCGTCCCGAGCGGCCGGCAGGCACTCCTGCACCTCCCGCCACACCATCGCGCTGATCTGCTCGTTGTCGAGGCCGACCAGGCCGCGCGCGGCGCTGATCACGGCGGAGAGGTGGGTGGCGCGGCCGCCGAGGATCCTCTCCTTGTTGAACAGCCAGTGGACCTGGCGGCCCACCACCCCCGCGAAGTCGAAGTCGGCCACCTCGGAGACGGGGCGGTCCAGCCAGAGGTTCACCGAGAGGATCGGCGAGGACTCGAAGCGCTCCAGTTGAGGCATGGCCACACCCATGCGGGCCAGCGCCTGCGGGGGCACGCAGCTCACGAACAGATCGGCGCCGATTATCTCGCCGTCCTTGGCCTCGGCGGCCTCGACGCGATCACCGGCCAGGCGCAGCCGCGCCACGGTCACCCCCGTTCGCACCTCACCGCCGCGCTCGGCGACGTAGCGGCAGGCAGGCTCCACGTACAACTGGTCGAGCCCCACGGTGGCCACCCCCAGTCCCGAGGCGCGGCGATCCTGCAGGAACCCTTCCACCAGCACGCGCGCCAGCAGCGAGGCCGGCGCCCGATCGGGCGACTCGTTCAGTGTGGCGATGGCCAGCGGATGCCACAACCATCGTCTGAGGTTCTCGGTCTGGCGCAGCGCGTCGAGCCACTGCGTCACGGTGATCCCCTCGAGCGCGGAAACGGCACCTTCTGTCCGCAGCCGCCGCAGCGCCGGAGCGGCGGCAAGCAGCGCGATCCGGTCTGTCAGACCGGGCCCCTTCAATGTCAGCACTCCGGACAGCAGGTGCCACGGCGCGGGAAGCGGGGGGCACTTCAGAAGCGTCCTCTTCCCGCCGTCGAGGTAGGTGATGGTCAGATCCTTCTGGAAGCGGACGAGCTTCTCGGTCCCGAGCACGCCGAGGAATCGGCGCGTCTCGCGGTAGCAGGCCATGAACAGATGCTGGCCGTTGTCCACCATGTCGCCCGTGGCCGCGTCCACGAACGACCCGGCGCGGCCGCCTCCCGCTCGGCGAGCCTCCAGCACCGTCACGCGGGCGCCGCGTCCGGCCAGCGCCGCGGCGCACGACAAGCCGGCGAACCCCGCCCCGATGACGACGACGCGCCCCATGCCCCTCATGGGGCGCTCACGCGGCGCTCATGCAGCACGGGGGCTCAGCCGGCTTCTGACGAACAGCCGGGTGGCGATGGCCAGCTTGCGCGGGCGGGAGAGAGTCACCCTGGAGCTCAGCACATCGAAGCCCCGCCTCTCGATCTCCTCGAGAATTGCCTCGTAGATGGCGCCCATGATCTCGGCGGCGAACAGCGTGCGCCGATCCCGGGCGGGGAAAACGCTCTTCGCCCGGGCGAACAGGCCGCGCGCGCGAGCCGCCTCGAACTTCATCAGCTCGAGGAAGCTCGCCGAGGGGCGCTGCGCCTTGAGATCCTCCTCGCCGCATCCGAACCGGGCCATCTCCTCCAGCGGGAGGTAGACGCGCCCCTTCTTCGCGTCGTCGCCCACGTCCCGCAGGATGTTGGTCATCTGGAACGCGAGCCCGAGGTTGACGGCGTAGTCGCGCGCCGCGGCCTCGCGATAGCCGAAGATCTCGATGCAGACCAACCCCACGGCCGACGCGACGCGGTAGCAGTACTCGCGCAGCTCCTCGAAGGTACGGTAGCGCCGCGGCGCGACGTCCATCGCGACGCCTTCGATGATCTCCTCGAGGTGCCGGCGCTGGATCGGGTACCGGCCCAAGTGGGCGGCCAGCGTCCGCGTGATGGGGTGGACCGGACGGCGCGCATTTCCGGCGCCGCAGGCCGCCAGCTCGTCGCGCCAGAAGGAGACTTGGCGCGCGGCCTCCTCTTCGCCGTCCGCCTGGTCCACCGAGTCGTCCACCGCGCGGCAGAAAGCGTACACCGCGTGGATCGCCTCGCGCTGAGCGCCCGGCAGGAAGAGAAACGAGTAGTAGAAGTTGCTGCCGCTGGCGCGCGCCAGCCTCCGGACGTAATGCTGGTCGTTCATGCCCAAGGCGCCTTGACCAACAGCCGGCCCCAGTCGGGCGCCGTCAAGGACGGCCGGCGGCTGAACACGTCGCAGCCCGCCTCCTCGATCTTGTCGAGGATGCGCAGCCCGCCGCTCACGACCAGCTTCAGCTCGAAGCCCAGGCGTCCACCCACCTGAGCGGGCAGGCCGGCGCCGCGGAGAAACAACGAGCGCGTGCGGGCCACCTCGAATCGCATGACCTCGACGAAGGGCGCGGTGGGGCTCCGGCGCGCCAGATCCTCCATGGAGCACCTGAACCTCGTCAGATCCTCTCGCGGGATGTAGCAGCGCCCCTTGTCGAGATCGAGTGAAACGTCCTGCCAGAAGTTGGCAAGCTGCAGGGCCGTGCAGATGGCGTCGGACTTTACCAGCAGCCGCTCCTCGTCATGGCCGAACAAGTGCAGCACCAGGCGTCCGATGGGATTGGCCGAGAGCCGGCAGTAGGCCAGCAGGTCGTCGAAGGTCTCGTAGCCGCGCACCGTGAGATCCTGCACGAAAGCCCTGAGCAGATCGCGCAGCAGATCGACGGGGAGTTTCTGCGAGGAAATGGTGTCGGCCAGGGCGATGAAGACGGGATGCTCCGCGATGCCCGCCGCGGCCTCATCCAGGCTGCGCCTCCACTGTTCGAGCTGCTCGAGCCGCCGGCCGTCGTAGGCCGCCTCGTCGGCGAAGTCGTCGGCCTGGCGCGCGAAGGCGTAGATCGCCGCCACGTGCCGGCGCTTGCCCTTCGGAAGCAACAGCGACGCGACCGGGAAGTTCTCGTAGTGATCGCGCGCGGCCTTCTCGCAATGCGCGTACGCCGCGGCGATCTGTGAAGGGGAGAATGTCATGTGTATACTACGGCACCCGCGTTCATCCCGGCACCAACGGCCCCAGGCCCGCGAAAGGATACCACCACGATGCAATGGAGCGAGAAGGACATTCGCGCTTTCGGTCGCGAGGTGGCCGATCTGATCGCCGACTACTACGCGCATCTCGAGACCAGGTCGATCTGGCCCGAGGAGCCCGATCGACTCGATCAGATCTTCGCCGAGCCGCTTCCGGAAGTAGGCGCCGACCCGTTCACCCTGCTGGCCGAGGTGAAGGAGAAGGTGATTCCCAACTCCTTTCACCTGGCATCGCCGTGCTACTTCGGGCTGTTCAACCCCACCCCCACCGTCGCCGGCGTCTACGCCGACGCCATCGCCTCGACGATCAACCAGAACATGGCGGCCTGGAGCCACGGGCCGGCCGGCTCGCACATCGAGAAGACCGTGATCCGATGGCTGTGCGATCTGGTGGACTACCCTGCAACGGCCTTCGGCACGCTCACCAGCGGCGGCAGCCTGGCCAACTACACGGGACTCAAGGTGGCGCTCGACGAGAAGGTCCCCGATGTGAAGCGCATCGGCGTGGCGGCGGCCGAAGGGCGGCCCACCTTCTATGTGTCCACCCAGTCGCATTACTCGCTTGACAAGATCGCCGATATGCTGGGACTCGGGCTGCAGGGCATGCGCAAAATCGAGTGCGATGCCTCGTCGCGCATCGTCCCCGCGGCGCTCGAACGGCAGATTCTCGCGGACCGCGCCGCGGGCAGGCTGCCGTTCTGCGTGGTCGGCATCGCGGGCACCACGACGAGCGGCGCGATCGATCCCCTGGAAGACCTGGCCGATCTCTGCGCCCGTCACAAGGTCTGGTATCACGTGGACGCGGCATGGGGCGGCGCCGCACGCCTGTCGTCGGCGCACCGCGATCAGCTCGCCGGGATCGAGCGGGCCGATTCGATCACGCTCGATCCGCACAAGTGGTTCGCCGTGCCGTTCGCCGCGGGGGCCATCCTCACGAAGGACGGCTCGGCGCTGAGGCGCACGTTCGAGGTGAGGCCGCACTACGTCTCGGACCAGGTCTTCGCCGAGCACGAGGATCTCAACCTGTTTCAGTTCGGAGCGGCCGGATCGCGCCGGCTCGATGCCTTGAAGGTGTGGCTGTCGCTCAAGCACCATGGCAGGCGCGGCTACGAGGAGGCCATCAATCGCCAGGTCGCGCTGGCCGAGTACCTTGCGCGGATCGTGCGGGACTCGGACGACTTGGAGCTGATCTCGTCTCCCAGTCTCGGCGTGGTCTGCTTCCGGTGCGTTCCGCCCGGGCTGAGAGGCAGGGAAGAGGATCTCGACCAACTGCAGATGAAGGTCCAGACCACAGTGGAGCGCCGCGGCCGCGCCTGGATCTCCACGTCGGTCCTGGGAGGACGGCGCGTGATCCGTTTCTGCGCGACCTCCTACCTGTCGCGCGAGCGGCACGTGGATCGGATGCTGGAGGAAGTGCGCGCGGCCGCCGGCGCCGGCACGACAGGCTGAGCACGCTCCCGGCACGCCGTTGACATGCGTGGCTCTATCCGTATATTCGGAGAGGCTTTCCGGCGGCCGCGTCCCGTCCCCGCCCTGTGCCTGGTGATCCGATGAACCTCCTGCGCCGCTTCTGGCCGTACGCGCGCCCCCACAGGGGCGCGCTCGCCTTCACCTTGGCTGTCGCCGTCGCGCAGGCGCTCGTGGATGTCCCTGTCCCTTACATCCTGAGGCACCTGGTGGACGGTGTCCTCGACACACGGGGGCAGCCGCCCGCATGGCTGCCGGCGGATCGAGCTGCTGCTGTGCGCGCCCTGTGCCTGGCGCTGCTGGGCGTGGCGCTCCTGAAGGGGCTGATCGCGCTGGTGCGCCGGGCGTCATCCGAGCGCGCGGCGCAGAACGTCATCTTTGATCTGCGCTGCGATCTGTTCCGCCACATGACCCGGCTGTCCCTGGGGTTCTTCCGCGGTACCTCAACCGGGCGCATCATCCTGCGGTTCATCGGCGACATCAACGCGATCCTCCATCTCATCAAGGACGGCATCCTGAGGGCGGCCACCGACGTCGTGACGGTCGCAGTCGTATCGGCGCTCATCGTGAGCCTCAACCTGCGCCTCGGCCTCGCGACGCTTGCCGTCCTGCCGGCCTACGCCTTCTGCTTCATCCGCTACTCTCCCCGCCTGCGCGAGGCGAGCCACCAGGTGCGCAACGCCCGCTCGGCCTTCTCGGGCCGGCTTCAGGAGGTGATCTCCGGCATGCCCGTGGTGAAATCGTTCAACCGGGAGGCGGCCGAGGAGGAGCGCGCCCGGGAGCAGACGGGCCTCATGAGGCGCCACCAGCTCCGCCGGGCGCTTTTCTCCGGGCAGCTCGCGGGATGGGCGAACGGCCTGATCGGCTTAGCCGCGGCGATCGTCCTCGGATACGGATCCACGCTCGTGCTCTCCGGGGCGATGACCAGGGGTCAGCTCGTCGCGTTCTACACGCTGGCCGCTTTCCTCTTCCCTCCGATGAGGCGGCTGGCCCAGGTCAACGATGTCTACCAGGAGTCGATGGTTTCGCTGGAGAGGATCGCCAACTTCCTCGACAAGACCAAGGAGGCCACGGAGCGCCCCGGGGCGCTCGAGTTCCACCCGCGTGGAGGGTCGATCTCGCTGAAGGGAGTCACGTTCGGTTTCGGGAAGCACCAGCCTGTCCTGCGGGGGCTGGCTCTCGAGATTGCCGCCGGCGAGATGGTGGCCGTGGTGGGTCCCAACGGGGCCGGCAAGAGCACGTTGGTGTCGCTGCTGCCGCGTTTCATCGAGCCGGACGCCGGCACGGTGTCAATCGACGGCCAGGACGTGCGTGACCTGACCCTGGAATCGCTTCGCGGCGCCCTGGCGATCGTGCCCCAGGATCCGTTCCTCTTCAGCGGCACGATCGAGGACAACATCCGCTACGGCAAGCCGGGGGCCGGCGCGGCCGAGATCGATCGCGCCGTGGAGGCCGCCAACCTCGGCAGGGTGCTCAAGCGGCTCCCCGAGGGACTCGCAACCGAGGTGGGCGAGCGAGGCCTCAAGATCTCGGGCGGCGAGAGACAGCGGATCGCCATCGCTCGGGCGCTGCTGATGGACCCGGCGATCCTGATTCTCGACGAGGCCACCTCCGGGGTCGATCCGGAATCGGACATAGCCATCCGCGAGGCCCTCGATCGGCTGATGCGCGGCCGTACCGTCATCGCCATCGCGCACCGTCTCGCCACCACGCAGCGCGCCGGCCGCATCATCGTGATGAACCGCGGGCGCGTCGTCGAGCAGGGGAGCCACGAGCAGCTCCTCCGCCGCAATGGGCTGTACGCTTCCCTTTGCGAGAGCCAGCTCCTCGATCAGGATCCGGGGCTCGCCCCGATTGAGGAGGCCGGCGAAAAGTAGCGGGCGGGCAG
>JAWPNA010000076.1:0-4418 GCA_045402695.1 Acidobacteriota bacterium | reverse complement strand
ACCCACCGGGCGGATCTTGATCTTCAGCCTCATCCACCCCTCCTCGGGGCACACGGCCGCGTCGAATCGGAACGCCTCGAGTCCCATCGCGGCCAGAGTCGCCTTGGTCGCTTCGTCTACCGCCCGCATGACCGAGTCGGCCGTCGCGGTATCGATCACCTGCGTGGTCGTCGTCGCCATGGAGACCTACCTCCTCGCCCGAGTCGTTGGCTTTGGCTCGGGGCAGATCACGTCCTTCACCACGAGCAACAGGACCGTCCCATCCGACATCCTGAGCTCGACTTCGGGCCTGCCGCTTCGTTCAGCGACGCGTTCGATCCTGGTCTCGCCACGCATGATCTGCTCGAAGGTCGCGGCGGCGTTGATCCGGTTGCTGATCTGCTTGGCCGTCATGATCATCGGTTACCTCCGGCGCCCGATGATGTCGGCCGCGAGGGCCTGCTCGTGGGTCATGTGGAACCGGATCGCCTCGGTGTTGTCTTCGGACTCGCCGATTGTGGCGGTGACCTCGACAACCTGCGGCCCACGGGGCTTCCTGATGAACCTGACGCGGCGCACAACGACAGGCAGGCTGGTGTGAAGCCCATGCGGGTGCACCCAGAATCCCTCCGGTGTCGTGTTCCGTTCTCGATTCCCACTCGGCGTTCTCGTGGCCATGTTCACCTTCCCACCGACAGCGCGAACGCCGCGCCCTCGATGCCCTTCACTTCGAGCGCCTCCTCGACCACGTCGGTCAATTCGTCGGCGAGCATGTCCGCGTTCTGCATCTGCTCGGTCGGTTTCCAGATCACCTCGATCATGATCTTCTTGGTCTTCATCAGTTTTCCTCTCGCTTGCAGCGCGCGCACTGGGCGCGTTCGCTGCTCGCACAACCGAAGTGCTCGGTGGTCGCATGTCTGCAGACGTAGAGACGACCGCAGTCATTGCAGCGATGCTCATGCTGCTGCGTGCTGGCTGCCATGGGCGACATCTTGTTCATAAGTGCCATCCTCATCCTCCCGGCGGGTCCATCCCGCCTTCGTTGCTGCAACAGTTCCGCTGCTTGCCGATGGATATCAAGTGGATTCGACCAAGAATCTGCAAGCGGCGAATGGGGAGCGAGTGTGGCTCGTCAGCCACAGTTCACGTCGCGCCACGGGAGCAACGGTGGTCACCTCCCGAGTCACGGAGCGATCCGGGATCGCCTCGCAGCCCGTGGCGCAACCCTCGCGGCCTGGGCGCGGAGACTGGAGGTGACGGCGTGCTGAGGTCGAGGAAGAAGTTGTCGCTTTGGTCGGCGCTACCGCCTTACCTCGGCGGCAAGCGGAGGCTGTGCCCTCTGATCTTCCGCGAGATCGACAGGATCATCCCGCGCCGAGACTGGCCGCGCCTCACCATGCTCGACGCATTTCTTGGCGGCGGCAGCGTCAGCCTCTACGGGAAGGCCCAGGGCTTCAACGTCATCGCTTGCGACATTGCGGAGCGCGCGATCGTGATCGGGCGGGCGCTGGTTGAGAACTCGCGCGTGCGCCTCAGTCACGAGGACATCCTGCGGCTGCTCGCACCATCAGATGCTTCGCCCGGGCGGGTCGAGACGAGCATGTCGCCCTCGGTCTTCACGAAGGGGCAGGCGCGGTTCCTCGACTCTGCGCTGCGCGTTGCCGGTGAGACGCCCGATCCTGCGAAGGCGAACCTCATACGGCTGCTGGCGATGCGCACGGCGCTTCTGTGCCACGCGTACGCGCAGGTGAGGAAGGGAACGATTCACCGCGTGACGTCCGGCGAGTTCGAATCGATCACCGAGAGCGCGGTCTACCACTACGTCGATGGGTTGCGCCTGACCACGCCGGCCAGGTTGTGGGAACTCGCGCAACAAATCAACGCCGGCGTGTTCGAAGGACGCGGCACCGTCATGAAGCGCAGCGTGCTCGATGCGCTGCCCGAGGTCGACGCCGACGTCGCCTACTTCGATCCGCCGTATCCGGGCGTGATGAGTTACGAACGCGAATACAAGGTCATCGACGAGATTCTCGAAGGCGCGTCACGGCCGACTTCACCCTTCACCGCGAAGGACGGTGCGAACATGATCGACCACCTGTTCGAGCGAGCGGGCCACATCCCCGTCTGGATCCTGAGCCTCGGCAACGCGGTTGTGGGCGTGGAGGAGCTCGAAGCGAAGATGCTCAAACACGGCCGCCGGGTGAAGTCCATCGCGCTGAAGTATCAGCACCTGCCGGCGGTTGCCACGGCCGAGAAGAAGGCGACCAACCAGGAGTTCATCGTCGTGGGCGTGGACGAGAACGCGCCCCTGCTACAACTTCATCAGCCCGTCGGGCACTCGCTTGACGAGACGACGCCCAGGGTCGTCCAGGTTGACCTGGACCTTGGTCGCACCCAGAGCCCGGCCCTCGAGGCCCTTCCGCTGAATGCCGAGCAGCAAGGCGACCCGGACCTTGCCCGTCAAGCCCTCGATGGTCTCGGCGGTCAGGCCGTCCAGGAAGGACACGTGCGTGTCGATCACCCAGACGCCGCCCTCGTCGAAAGCCCCATCGACTTCGACGGTGAACTCTGGTGACGCACTCGGTTCGGGCATGGGTCAACGATCCCTCTTTCAGATGGGGAGAGTCAAGGAGCAACGACGATGAATGAAGACAGCACGCTGAACGGGCGTTCGCTGGGCAACGCCCGGGTCGGCCCGAAGATGATCCCACTCGATGATCTAGTCGCCCACCCGCTCAACAGCAACGTCATGCCGCCGGACCTGCAGGAGAAGCTCCGCGCCCACATCAAGCGCACGGGACGGTATCCGTTCCTCGTCGTCCGACCTCACCCCGAGCAGCCCGGCAAGTTCCAGGTGCTCGACGGCCACCACCGCGTCGCCATCCTGCGTGAGTTGGGCCACACCGAGGCTCGGTGCGACGTCTGGGAAGTCGACGAGCACGAGGCCAAGTTGCTGCTGGCCACGCTGAACCGCTTGGCCGGGCAGGACGTACCGATCCGCAGGGCGGAGCTCATTCACGAACTGCTGGGCGAGATGAGCGCCGAGGACCTGGCCGGGCTGCTGCCCGAAACCGACAAGCAGCTCGAGGAGCTGCATGCCTTGCTGGAGTTTCCCGCTGAGGAGATTGCGAGCCTTCTCGAAGAGCAGGCAGAGGAAGCCGAGAAGGTGTTGCCGCGGGTGATGAGCTTCGTCGTCACGCCCGAGCAGGAGAAAGACATCGAACAGGCTGTTGAACTGGCCAGTGATGGCGTGGCCGGCAGGGATCGCAAGGCGCGGGGCCTTGCCAACCTCGCCCGGCGCTTTCTGGAGGAGACAGGCAATGAAGAGAGTCACGAAGCAGGATCGTAGGCAGGCGGCCACCGACCGACTCGTCGAACGCATCGCAGCCGAGAGGGCCGACGCCCTCTACCGGGAGCACCTCAACTCGCCACTGGAACGGATCTCGAGAGGATTCGACGCCGTGCTCGACCGCATGGCGCAGATGCTGCTACTGGGCAAGAGTGCGAAGCCCGGTGAACTGGGTCGGCTGGAGCGCAGTGTCGATCGACTCTGGGGCCGGCTTCGGCGGGAGAGACAGCGTCTGGGGCTGGCGACACCGGAGCCGTAATCACCTTGGACATCGCCCAGAAGAAGAAGCGTAAGGAGGCCCGCCGGCTGTATCTGACCGGGGCGTGCGACAGCAACGCCGAGATCGGCCGGCGGCTGGGCCTCAAACCTCACACCGTCGGCAGGTACCGCAAGGACGAGGACTGGGACGGGCTGCGGCTGAAGATGGACCGGCACGCCGCCGAGAAGATGGCCTTGCAACTGGCTAGTGAGCCGTTGTCTTTGAACATGCGCCACTACCAGTTCTACGAGGTGATCCTCAACGAGATCACCGGCACCCTGAAGGCCAAGCACGGCAAGTTCGCCAGCCGGGAGCTGGCCGAGCTCATCGGAGTGGTGAAGGAAGCCCAAAGGGGCCAGAGGATCGCGCGGGGCATGGCCACAGACGGCAAGGCTGAAGACCAGATCCGGGCCGAGGGCCAAGCCGAGATGCGCCACCTGGTGGACGTGTTCGTGGATGCGGTCAAGGAGAACGTCGCCGATGAACAGGTCAGAGACCGGATCAGGCGGGCGGTCGTGGAGACTCTATCTCGCGAGCCGGATGACGGAACTGGCGACCGCGAAGAGCCGGTCGCTCACTGAACCGCTGGCCGAGTGGGCCCTCAGCAAGATCATCCTCGAAGGCCGGCGCTTCAGCTTCGAGGGACACGAGTACTTGAAGGCCCTCTACGACGAGACCGCCCAACACATCGTCTTGATGAAGGCCGCGCAGGTCGGCGGCACGACCTGGGCGATCCTCAGAGCCATCGACGCCTGCAGGAACGGCCTCAACACGATGTACTTCTTCCCCACGCGCACCGACGTGATTGACTTCTCAGATCGGAAGAGCGTC
>JAWPNA010000335.1:0-11181 GCA_045402695.1 Acidobacteriota bacterium | reverse complement strand
CGTGACGTGAAGTCCGATCATCTCTTCTCCCGCGTCTTGGACAGCGCCTTCCCCTTCTTCTCAACGTCCGCGGCCATCTTCCGCTTGTGCCTGGCGAGCGCCTCGCGCAAACCCGGAACCCTCCGCGCCAGGATCTGAACGGCCAGCAGACCGGCGTTGCGTGCCCCCCAAGGCCCCACCGACATGACGGCCACCGGAACGCCCGGCGGCATCTGGACGCTGGAGAGCAGGGCATCAAAGCCCGCAAGCGGGCTGGATGCCAGGGGAACGGCGATGACAGGAAGAGTCGTGCCCGCCGCCATCACGCCGGCCAGGTGCGCCGCTCCACCCGCGCCAGCAATGATGACGTCGATGCCGCGGGCGGCGGCCTCCCGCGAGTAGCGGGCCGCCCGGTCGGGAGACCGATGCGCCGAGGCCACCGTCATCTCGTAGGTGACGCCGAACTCCTCGAGGATCGCCGCCGCCTCGCGCATCACCGCAAGGTCCGAGTCGCTCCCCATGACAATCGCGACCCGTCCCGCGCCCCCATTACGAGCGTTCCTCATCGAATGCCCTCCGCAGGCGTCGATCGCGCGATGGCGCCACGCCCGATGTCCTTCCTGAATTGCATCCCGTCGAACGAGACGCGCTCCACTGCCCGGTAGGCTCGCTCGACCGCCTTCGCGAGGTCGTTTCCCAGGGACGTGATCGCCAGGACACGCCCGCCCGCCGTCACGGTGATGGCTCGGCCTGAGGCGTCCTTCTCCGTCCGCGTTCCGGCGTGAAAGATCGTGGTCCCCTCGACCCTTCCGGCGATCGGGAGGCCCGAGATGACCCGGCCCTGATCGGATGACCCAGGGTATCCCGCCGAGGCCATCACGACGCAAGCGGTGCACTCTGGCGACCAGACCACGCGGGAGACCGAATCGTCGAGACGGCCTGCGGCGCAGGCGGCCAGCGCCGGCACGATGTCGCCCTCCCACCTCGGCATAAGCGCCTGGGTCTCTGGGTCTCCGAACCGCGCGTTGAACTCGAGAGTCATCGGTGCGGCCCGCCCCCTCTGCGCCATGGTCCCAGTGGGCACCAGCATCAGACCGGCGTACAGCACGCCGCGGAATGGCGAGCCTTCCGCGGAAAGGCCGTGCACGGCAGGCCGCATCACGCGTTCCATGATCTCGTCTTCCAGCGCCTTGTCGATCTCCGTGGAGGGAGAGTAGGCGCCCATACCGCCCGTGTTGGGCCCGCGGTCGCCGTCCAGGCAACGCTTGTAATCCTGGCAGGTGGCCAGCGGCACGATCCTCTCACCGTCCGTGAGCGCGAAAAACGAGGCCTCGACACCTGAAAGACACTCTTCGATCACGATCTGTTCACCCGCGGCCCCGAACAGTCGCTCCACCATCATCGCGGTTACTGCGGCCTCCGCCTCGGATCGGTCTCCCGCCACCACAACCCCCTTTCCTGCCGCCAGGCCATCGGCTTTCACAACGACGGGAAACGCGCGCCCGGGCGAGGCCAGGTGGGCGAGCGCGTCGCGCGCCGAGGAGAACACCTCGAATGAGGCGGTCGGGATCCCGTGCCGGGCCATGAACTGTTTGGCGAAGACCTTGCTGCCCTCCAACCTGGCAGCCGAGGCGGTCGGGCCGAACGCCGGAAGTCCCCGGCGGGTCAGCTCATCCACGAGGCCGGCGGTCAGGGCGATTTCCGGGCCTACCACCGTGAGATCGGCGACGTGGTGCGACGCGAGATCGGCCAGAGCCGCCGCGTCCGAGAGTCCCCCTGGGGGGGCCGGCACGCAGGTGGCGAGGTCCGAGATGCCCGGGTTTCCCGGGACGCAGAACAGGTCCCCCTGGGATCGCACAAGGGGGCTCTGGCGGATCTTCCAGACAAGCGCGTGCTCTCGCCCGCCGCCGCCGATCACCAGGATCCGCATCCTTCCTTGATCTCCCACCCGGCGCTGGGCCAGGCCATGACGCAGAAGGTCTTACGCTACAGTCGCTTAGATAGCAGGTCGGAAGGTGCGGATTCTCCCACAGAGAACCCGGAAGTGTCAATCCAGGTCGTCACTGCCACAGCCTCGCAGCCGCCGGTCATTGCCCCCGCCCCGCCGTGGTCACGCCGGCCGCGGCGCCGCCGGAGTAGTACTGGCGCAGAGCGCCGAGCAGGGCAACGGCCACCTTCTCGCGGAACACGGGGTCCATGATCAAGGCGGCGTCCTTGGTGTTGTTGAGGTTCACCACTTCCAGCAAGAGGCTCTGCGGGACCAGGCTCGTCCGGATGACAGCCGGTGTCCAGGCCCGCCGCATCCGGATGACGTGATCCCGCACCGGCTCGTACGGGTGGACCGGGAGACCCTCGGCCCGGAACGACTCGACCACGCGTGCGGCGAGGCGGCGCGACAGCCCCTCGGATCTTTCCCGCTCGTCCGCGGACAGCTTGACGTAACGCAGCTCGCCCACTTCCTTGCGATCGTAGAGCCGGCCGACGTGTCCGTAGGTCCGACCTCTGTATGCCTGTCCCGGAACGTACACCATCGCGCCGCGCACCGAAGGGTGCAGAGAGTCCGCGTGCAGGCTCACGAAGATGACTCGCTCCGGATCCGCGCCCGCGGCCACCAGCGACCTGTAGTATGAGTTGACGAGGTACCACCTCAGGTTCACCCCAACGGTGCTGACGTGGGGCTGCCGGGGCGTGTAGGGCGGAGTGGTCAGCAGGATCTCGTCGCGATCGATGCGGAACGGGCCCTTGAGCGGCTCATAGGCGCTGCTCCGGTCCTTGATGGTGGTCAGCACGCGCGCGGCCGTCGTTCGCTCCGCCATGGCCTTGATGCGGCACATGACGTCGTAGACGTAGTCATCCTCGTGGACACCGTTGCGCTGCGCGCCGACATCGTCGCCCCCGTGTCCCGAATCCAGGATCAGGGTGACGCCATCGAGATCCCGGGCGCTCGCCGTGATGCGGTGTCTCTCCGCCGCGGCGAGTGCGGCTTCGTAGTCCGCGCGCGAGGGATCTCCAGAGGGCAGATACTCAGGGAGGATCATCTCCCTCGGGATTACGATCGCGTGGCCTGCCGGAATCGAATTCAACCGGCTGATGCCGCTCAACTGTCCCAGCTTGAGGGCCACCTCGCTGACCTCGTCCGGGTCGAGCCTTCCCGTGAAACGCACCACGACGGCCGAGTAAAGCGCCTCGCCGGGTTTCAGCCGGTATACCGCGTGCCCTCCCCTCTCGTCCTCGATGAAGGTCAAGTCGCCGACCGTGACCGGCGGGCCGGGCTTGCGACGTGCAGGCGGTTGCCCGGGCCCTTCCACGCCAGCGCGTTCGGGCGGGGGCGGCATCGGCGGGGGTGGCGCGACCGCGGCCCGCAAGAACTCCGGCGCCAGTATCGCGGAAGGGATCACAATCTCGGCCCCCGCCTGCAGCGGCGCCCAGTCGATGCCGTTTGATTCGGCGAGGTCGTCCGCCAGGGCGGGGTCTGAGGAGAACCACAGGGCGAGACTGTCCAGCGTCTGACCATCGTCCCCCTCGGGGACCCGATGGACCCACCCAGCTTCTCCCGGGCCGTCCCCGGGGAACAGGGCCCTCAGGGCCCGCGCCCGGTGCTCGGCGGTCAGCGTCCTGAACGGAATCGCGTAGAACAGACCCGGTGTGACGCGACGGCCGCTGTTTGTCGCTTCGAGCGCCGCCCACTCCCGCTCGGTCCCGGCGTACTTCTGCGCCAGGGAGATGTAGCTGTCCGAAGGCCGGGCCCGCACTTCCAGGAACACCTCGTTGGCGGACTCCAGGGTGGCCAGGCTGCTCTCATCCACGGCAGCACGCCGCGCGGACTTCGCCTCGGCGGACGCCAACACCGCGACGAGCAACGCAAGGAGATGTGTTGCAAGGGGTCTCAGGCAGCCACCGCGAGAGGCGGCGAGTCTTTCATGAGGTCGAGCGCGGACTCCAGCGTAGCCGCCACGGAGAACATCGTCGACTCGTCGAAACGCCGGCCCAGGAGCTGGCAGCCGATCGGGAGGCCGTCACGCGTGAATCCGCAGGGGAGCGACAGCCCGGGCACGCCGGCCAGGTTTGCCGTCACGGTGTAGATATCCGACAGATACATCGCGAGAGGATCCTCCACTTTCTCGCCGAACTTGAATGCCGGGCTGGGGGTGGTGGGGCCGACCAGCAAGTCCGCCTTTTCGAACGCCCGATCGAAATCGCGCTGGATGAGACTGCGGACCTTCATGGCCTTGAGGTAATAGGCGTCGTAGTAACCGGCAGAAAGCGCGTAGGTACCCAACATGATGCGCCGCTTGACTTCCGGCCCGAAGCCGGCGGCACGGGTCCGTTCGTACATCTCTCTGATGCCGCCAGAATCCGCGTGCCTGAAGCCGTAACGGACCCCATCGTACCGCGCGAGGTTGGAGGATGCCTCCGCCGTGGCCACGATGTAATAGGTGGCGATGGCATATTCCGTCGTGGGCAGGCACACACTCACGATCTCCGCCCCCCGCTCCGCGAGCAACTCGTGGCAGCGCCGGAGTGAGCTGCGAATCTCGGGATCGAGCCCCTCGCCGAAGAACTCGGCAGGGACCCCGATTCTCGCGCCGCGTAAATCCGACTCCTCCCCTCCCCTTCTGGATGCCGCCACGTAGTCCGGGACCGGGACAGGTGCCGAAGTCATGTCCTTTCCATCCGCCCCGGCCATCACCTGGAGCGCCAGCGCCGCGTCGCGAACCGTGCGAGTGATCGGACCCGCCTGATCCAGTGAGGAGGCGAAGGCCACCAGCCCGTAGCGCGACACGCGTCCGTAGGTCGGCTTCAACCCGACGGTACCCGTGAGCGCGGCCGGCTGACGGATCGAGCCGCCCGTGTCCGTCCCGACGGCCAGCGGAACCTCGCGCGCGGCCACGGCTGCGGCCGATCCACCGCTGGACCCCCCGGGTACGCGAGACAGGTCCCAAGGGTTGCGGGTCTTCTTGTACGCCGAGTGCTCCGTGGAAGATCCCATGGCGAACTCGTCCATGTTGGTCTTTCCCAGGATCAAGGCGCCTGCTTCCCTCAGTTTGGTGACGCAGGTGGCTTCGAACGGAGGCATGAACCGGTCGAGGATGCGCGAGCCGCAGGTCGTCGGTGAACCTGCCACGCACAGGACGTCCTTGATGGCGATCGGCACTCCCGCAAGCGGTCCAGCGACCTCGCCTCGACTCCTGCGCTCGTCCTGCGCCGCTGCGTCCTTGCGGGCGCGATCGAGGGTCAGGGTGAGGAAGGCCTCGACCGAGGGCTCGACCTTGCAGATGCGGGTTTCATGTGCCGCGAGGATCTCCGACGCGGAAGCCTCGCCCCGGACGAACAGACCGTGCAGCTCGGTCGCATCCAACTGCGGCAGTTCCACCCTCACGCCCTATCCCTCATGTGAGGATTCTCGGGACCCTGAAGTGGCCCTCGCCGCTGTCGGGGGCGCCTTCGAGCGCATCATCCCGACTCAGAGTCGGCGCAAGCGCATCGTCACGCAGGGTCTGCGGCTGACTTTCGGTCGACCCGGTAATCCCCACGGCCGGCTCCACCCCCTCCGTATCCAGCTCCTTGAGCTTGTCCACGAACCGGAGGATCTGGTCGAGCTGGCCCCGCAGCACCTCAAGCTCCTGATCCGCGTACTGCAGGTGGGCGAGGCGGGCGATGCGCCTGGCTTCGTCCAGGGTGATCTTCATGACGATGTGAGCTCCGACCGCGAGGCGGGTCCATATTAGTCCAGTGCCCGGGGCCTTTCAACAGTTTGACACTCGTGGAGTCGACCCGTAGGATGCGATCCATGTTGGAGCACTCGCAGCTCCTGCCGGTCGCGCTCATCGGCCTGGCCCTCGCCGTTGGGACACCGCCGGCGGGCCAGCAGGCGCCGTCGCGCGCGCTCATCACCGTCCGGACTCTGGTGATAGACGGCATGGGAACTCGCACGGTGGACACCGATACCGCGCGGGTTCCCTTCGGCCACAAGGGAATCCTCACCAAGAAGGTGGCGTACGCGGGGCCGCCGCTCTCCTACCGTCTCGCGGTGACGGCCGGGCCGCCGCAGGAAGCAGGCATTCCTCTGAGCTTCTCCACGGATGTCTGGACGGGCGAGGCTTCCCCCCTGCCGCCTCTCGATCGCATGGACCACCGGGAGGAAGCCACGGTTGTCTCACCGCAGGGTTCCTACCTCCTCGAAGTTGAGCATGACGAAGCGACGGACCGCCGGGTCATGCTGAGCATCACCGCGCGCCCTATCGGCGAGAACGAGGAGATGCCTCCCTTGCCGCCTGCCGATACGGCCGGCCGTGTTCAATTCCTTCTGGAGATCTCCCGGCAACAGGGCAGCGCCGCCGATCAGCCGGACCATCAGGTCTTGGCCACGATCATCGGCCGGCCCGTCACCTACAGCTCCGGCGTGATCCTGCCCGGCAAGGCTCAGGAAAGCGGCGCGTCCGGCGGGAGGACCGTCACGGTGGGACTCACGGTCGTGCTGACGGCTGAGCGTGCCTCGGGAGATCTCGTCACGGTCAGGCTGGAGCTGTCCGGTGCCGATTACGTGGACGAGCAGCGGACCCGCCTCGAGCCTCTACGATACGACGACGTCCGAACGGTGAGCTCCGGAGCCACCTTCGAGGTGACCGTCACCCTCCCGCCTGGATCTCCTGAAGCTGCGCCGGGTTTCCGGCCAGTCACCTACCGGATCGCCGTCACCTCCAACCTCGGATAGCATGGCCTCCGCTAGTGGAACGGACGGACCCTGCAGTCATGTGTCCGGCGCGCGGCAGCATCATTCCGACGCCTCAGGAGAGACCCAAGTAAACAAATGACACGGCGCCCGGGTCTATGGGGCTGGTTCGGGCGGGGCGGGAAGCGAATGTTGCGGCCCTCCAACCGGCCCGCGGGAGGGATCGGGGGCCGAGGCGCCACCGGTGACCTGAGGCCGGCGGCAGTCAGCCGTCGGTCGCGCGGGACGCAACGATTCCTTGACAGATCCTGGCCTGCGTGATATTAGAAACTGTCCACTCGTGCTACAGTCGGAGGCTCATCCACTCGGAATCTCGTCGGCCGGCTCAACGGGTTTCCTCACCTGAAGCTCCCGACCAGTGAACCGCGTGGGGCTCCCGGGGGGCCCTGGATTCACAGGCATCGACGGAGGTCATTCATGTCAGCAAGACGTTTTGCAGCGCTCATCGTGGCCCTGTTGCTGGCCCAGGGAATCAGCCTGACGCTTCCCCGCGCCCAAGCCGTCACCGCGACGGTGAAGGGTCGGGTGGTGGATACCGACGGGGCCGGACTCCCGGGCGTGGTCATCGTCATCAAGAGCAAGTCCCAGCCCAGCGGCAGCAAGCAGGTGATCACCGACATCGAGGGGAACTATCGCATCCCTCTGCTGCCGCCAGCCAATGACTACATCGTCACCGTTGACTATCCGGGGTTCGCGCGGCTTGAGTACGGGCCGCTCGACCTCGACGCAGGCAAGACCACCGTCGCCGATCTGACCCTGCGCACCACGGAGGAGATGACCGAGACGATCAAGGTCGAGTCCCGTGGAAACGTCGTGGACACCGAGAGCACCAAGACCTCCACGTCGTACAACGCCGAGTTCATCGAAGGGCTGCCGATCATCGGGCACAACTATCAAGACATCCTGACCCTGGCCCCCGGCGTCACTGACACCGACGGCGACGGCAACCCCAACGTCCACGGAGCGCGCTCGACCGGCCTGCAGTACCGCCTCGACGGCGGCAACATCACGGACCCTGTCTCGGGGACGTTCGGCCAGAACCTCAACTCGGACATCATCGAGGAGGTGGAAGTCATCACTTCGGGGGCCTCCGCCGAGTACGGGCGGGCCGATGGCGGATTCGCCAACATCATCACCAAATCGGGGGGCAACGACTTCGAAGGGAAGTTCTCCCTCTACTGGCAGGGAAAGTTCCTCAACGGCAACGGCGCCAATAATAATGACGTGAACAAGTTCGACTACGAACTCCCGAACTACACCGACATCCGCCCCACCTTCAGCGCCGGCGGGGCCATCCTGAAGGACAAGGTGTGGTACTTCGCCTCGGTGGAGCTCCTCGACACCGAGATCCCGATCAATCAGGTCGGCTCGACCGCCCTGGTGACCTCGCGGGGCAACTACTCGTTCGGCAAGGTGACGTGGCAGGTCAACTCTTACAACAAGCTGGCGTTTCAGGTCGTGGGCGACCCACGCACCTTCCGCGGCTTCAACCTGAGGTTGGGAGTCTCGCCAGACTCCGACTACACGTTCGCCCAGGGTGGGCTCACGCCGCAGGTGAAATGGACCTCCACCATCTCGCCGCAGCTCCTCCTGGAATCGAACATCACCCACTACGATTCAGGGATCTCCCTGCAGTCGGTGTCGAAGTTTTTCGAGCCAACAACCACCACGCTCATCCAGGACAGCAACAAGACGAACGGCACGATTCAGGCGGACTATCCGTGCGAGGTCGTCAACTGCGACCCTCTCCTGGGGGAGAGGAGGACCTATCAGTTCGACATCTACACCGGCCGCGTGAACGGCCCCTATTTTTTCGAGAACGGCGACAGCCGCCGCAGGAATCAGATCAAAACCGACCTCTCGTACAACATCGAGGACGCCTGGGGGCAGCACAACATCAAGTCCGGCATCGAGTTCCAGGACGAGGGTTTCACGGACACTCAAACCATCAATCCGTTCCTGATCGACGTCACGCAGCCGTTCGAGCCCGATCCGTCGATGCCGGGTTTGGGCAGTCCCGATCAGGTCATGGGTTTCCAGGTCCTCCTTGTGAGCAATCCGCTGATCACGCCAAAGAACGCCGCCAGCTTCAACAGCAGCGTCTACCTGCTGGACGCTTGGAAGCCGCGCCCCAACCTCACGATCAACCTCGGGGCGCGCATCGACCGGGAAGACATCGACACATCCGGCTTCAACTTCTTCGATCCGCGCACCGACCGCAAGAAGTCCATAGCTCTCTGGTCGGCTGTGTGCGAGGCGGCCCGGGTTCAAGGAGACCTCAATCTCGCGAACTCCAACTGCCGCAACCAGAACACATTCGACGGCAAGCCCCCGACAGGCCTCGGAGCGGGCCTCATGGCCGCCGGCACCCCGCCCGATGTGGCGGCACTTGACCTGGATGGCAATGGAATCATCAACGTCGAGACCTTCCCGGACCGCAATGCTCTCTTCCAGCATTTCACGACCTTTGCCCAGCGCGAGACGGAGAATTTCACGATCGTCAACAACAACCTCGCCCCCCGCATCAGCATTGCCTGGGATCCGTGGGCCGACGGCAAGACCAGGGCGTTCGGCAACTGGAGCCGTTACTACGACCGCCTCTTCCTGGACACGGTTTCCACTGAAATCGGGCCCGATACACTGAACTTCACCTTCGAGCCCGACCCGGTGGACCACACGATCGTTCCCGGAAGGAACATCTCCCGCGCCACGTCCACCGTCTCGGTCAACCAGGTGGAGCGTAACCTCCGCACTCCCTACACGGATGAGTTGAGCCTCGGCTTCGAGCGGGAGCTGGCGCCGGAGTGGTCGGTGGGCGTCACCTACATCAGGAGGAAGGGATACGACTTGTTGCAGGATCAGGACATCAACCATCACACCTGCGAGCAGTCCGGGCAGGTGATCGGAGTCAAGCCGGAGATCCTCTGCGGAGACGCGGGAGTGCTCGAGACTGACCGCTTCGGCCAAACTGGCTTCGCTACCGGAAACGTCACGGGAGGCGACTTTGGTTTCGATCGGGGTTTCAGCGGCCCGAACCTCGCGCCCGACCTGTACGTGGTGAACAACGGATTCAACCAGGTGCTTCGCATCGGCAACTACAACTCGTCCGACTACAAGGCGTACGAGTTGAGAGTCACCAAGCGCCTTCATCGAAACTGGCAGATGCAGGCCAGCTACGCATGGTCGAAGGCTTTCGGACAGGCCGAGGATTTCGGCTCACAGCTCGGCAACGATCCGCAGACCAAGGATGACGAGGCCGGATACCTCGACTTCGACCAGCGCCACCTGCTGAGGTTCCAGGGCGTGACTCAGCTCCCTCACGAGATCAGGCTGGGCACGATCATCCAGTGGGCCTCGGGGACGCCATTCTCCGTCATCCGCGTCGTCGTCGATCAGGATGATGTGGGGAACCAGAACTTCCGCACCTTCTACCCCACCAGTCAGCGCAACGACCAGCGCAATACCGGCTACTGGCAGATCGATACGCGTATCGAGAAGAACTTCGTGATCGGCAAAGTTCAGGCATCAGGCTTCCTGAACGTGCAGAACATCACCAACAACGATTTCCTCAGAATCCGCTCGTACAACACCGAGGCATTCGACGGCATCGGTCTGGACCCCGTTCGGGACGTCGGTCGTCGCTTCGAGCTGGGAGCGACCTTCACTTTCTAACACGCCCGACAACACCGGCTATAATGAAGGGGGCCAGCGAGCTGGCCCCCTTCTTGTTTTCATGAGAATTCGTGTGGCGAGCGGGAGATTCCGAGAGATGCGATACATGCTGGCGGTGGTCGCGGGATTCAGCGTGACATTCGGCGCCCTCGCGGCCGAGCAGGATACGTGGGACACGGCGGACACCAAGTGGCGCCAGGGGCCAGTGAAGTACCTCCTCACCAAGGAGGAGGATCAGACCTACAAGAAGCTCAAGGTCGACGAGGACCGCACGAAGTTCGTGGAGGCGTTCTGGGCCAAGCGCGACCCCTCATCGGAAACCCCCGAGAACGAGTACCGAGTCGAGTTCTACCGCAGGGCCCGCGAGGCTGCCTCGCTCTTCACGGACGAAGGGGGCCGGGGGTGGCAGGATGAGCGCGGCCACGTCTTCATCTTGCTGGGGAAGCCCGATGAGACCGTGACCGGCACGAGCAGTCTGGGCGGTGACGTCCGGCCTCCCTCGGATATTCAGAGCGCGACGGGGGCGGCCGGAGGATACGGGGGTTCAGCAGGCGGTGAAACTCGGAGCGAGCCGACCAAGACCGTCAAGTTCATCTACCACCACGATCCGATGAGCGGCAAGCAACAGCTTGTCGAGCTGGACTTCACCTCCGAGGTCACCGGCGGCTACCGGTTGCAGAGCAAGATCGACTGGAACCATCCTTTCTTGAGAGGTCTCGTGCATCCTGCGAAGGCGCCCGCAGTCGCGAAGCCGCCCGCGGCCGGGCCGCCGGCCGCGTCCCCACCCGCTCCACCCG
>JAWPNA010000470.1:0-10767 GCA_045402695.1 Acidobacteriota bacterium | reverse complement strand
CGCGTCGCATGGCCGCGGCCCGATCCGCTGCGGAATCGCCGGTGATCGGGACGTGGATCGGCGGCCGGAAGACCACCCGGTAGCGCCGGCGCCCCTCACGGAGGACGAACACGGGCAGGAGTGGCACATCGGCGGTCCGGGCGAGGGCGGCCGGACCCGGCGGCAGCGAGTACGGCCTTCCGAACAGCGTCGCGGCGATTGATCTCCCGCCCGCCCGCGGACGGTCTCCCTGCGCGGCGACAATTTCTCCGCGCCGGAGCGCGTCGAGCAGCTCCAGGACTTGCAGCGGGTCGTCGCTCTGGAAGTGCATCGTGTACTGGGCCTGCGTGAACTCGGCCAGGACGTTCTGGAGAAACGCCTGCGCTTTCTCATCGGCCTCGGGCTCGCGGACGAGATGAACGCGGCGGCGCTCCAACTGCGCCGGCAGCATGGAACCGACCTCGAAGTTCCCCAGGTGCGCCGTGACGAGCAGGAGGCCCCGGTCCGCTCGCGCGACCTCGTTCCAGTGCTCGATCGCCTCCGGCTCCATGTGGAACGACCGGTCCGTGATCAACCGTTCGTAGCGCTCGCTCAGGCACCACCCGAATGACCACATCGTCCGGTAGATGCGGCGCTGGCGCTCCCACCACCCGCAGGGCCCGAGGACCGCCTCGAGGTTCGACGCGATGGCCGCGCGGAGCTTCCGGAGGCAGATGAAGAAGAACGTCGTGAAGATCGCGGCGAGAATCCACAGGAACGGCGACGGGACCGCCCGGAGTATGAAGCGATGGAAGCGGTACCAGAAGACACCAGTCACGTGGAAAGGGCCGAGGAGCCGCCAGGACCATCCGCGCTCCGGCGCGTGGGGCGGTCTCGCCGCGGCGGGAGTGGTGAAAGGCTCGGTCATGGGCGGAGTGTAGTGCACGACGAGCGTCCCGGCAGGGTGCTGGGATGGGGGATTCTTCCCTTTCCTACGCTCCGGGCTCTTCCTGAGGTGTGGGAGGGACGCAGGACCGCGCGGCGGTCCGGGGATCGGAGGGGGTCAGACTCCGGGAGACCACCTTGTTGAGGCCGCTCGTCCCGAAGTAGCTCAGAAGGCTCATCAGGAGCGGCACCCCCGCAAGGCAGATCGGCGCGAAGGTCGCCACCGCCAGATAGTTGATCGGCGTCATCTGGCACCGATCTTCGGGGATGCCGAGGTGCCGATAGTACTGGCCGACGATCCCGTACACCTGCTCCACCAGGCCGATCTCGCGCCCGGCCACGACGCACTTCCCCTCCGCCACGGAGGCGAGCCTGGCTCGCCTGTCGTCGCCGGGAGCGAGGGTCACGAAGGTACCGATCGGCCGAAGGCCGTGCGCGTCGCTGCCCCCGACCCCGAAGCGGGTAAGCCCCATCCGCTGGCCATGGTCCAGAATATCGGCCGCAGCCCGGTTCTGATCCGGGGGCAACGTTCCGTTTCCCATCTCCACGTGGGTGAACAGTTCGAGGACGTGCTCCACGAATCACATCGGCTTCTCCTGCATGCGATAGCTCTGGAGCGGATGATTGAGGAAATGAACCAGACCTCGCGAGCGCAAGTACGGGACGAGCTCGTAGATGTTCCCCTTCACCCATTTCAGGTCTTCGCGGATCGTCTCGGCGACGCCAAGGACGTTCACATGGGCCCACTGCCTGGTCTCCGGGAAGCAAGTCTCGACCTCCTCACCGATGATGACAGTCGGCTCGAGGTCGGGGCGGCGGGACAGGAGGTCGAGGGCGGCTTCGATGGTGTCGTAGTCGGTGATGGCGACATCGTCGCAGCCGATCTCTCGGCAGCTCTCGTAGACGCGCAGGGGGTCGTTGTAGGAGTCACGCGCACGCAGGGCCTTCAGATGCCGGAAGCTCGAGAAGGCGGATTCTGTCACTCCACGAGCTGTTAGAATGAACCCGATGATCAGGAATGCCGCCAGTCAGGACGCCGCTGGTATCAACCGGCGCTTTTACGATGCGCTGTGGGCCGACACCTACCTGATCCAGCCCGAGCGCTTCAACACCTGGCCGCTGGTCTGCGAGCTGAACGCCGCCCATCCGCGCCGCCTGGAGATCGGGCCGGGCCTCCGGCCGCGCCTGCCCCTCGCCGGCACCCACTTCATCGAGATCAGCCGCGCCGCGCTGTCCCGGCTGGTCCAGCACGGTGGGATTGCCGCGCAAGCCACAGCCGAGGCCCTGCCGTTTCCCGATGCAGCCTTCAATCTGGTCATGGCGATGGACATCATCGAGCATGTGGACGACGACGAGCTGGTGCTCCGCGAGTTGGCGCGAGTGCTCCGGCCCGGAGGGACGCTGGTGCTGTCCTCGCCGCTGCACCCGGAGAGCTGGACCAGCTTTGACGACGTGGTCGGGCACCTTCGCCGCTACCACCCTCAAGAGTTGTTGGCGCAGCTGGCCCGCCACGGTCTGACGCTGGAACGCAGCGCAATCTATGGCATGCAGCCGCGCAGTCAGATGCTAAGCCGCATGGGAGCGTGGTGGCTCACGAGGCGAAGGGAGCAGGCGATGCGTTGGTACAATCGCGTGTTCATGCCGCTCGGACTGTTTTTCGAGAGTCGCTTGCGGCTGGTGCCGGGAATGATCGACACCACCCGCGTGGACGAGGTGATCCTGGTTTGCCGCAGGCACCACGCATGAGCGATGCGCTTGACGGCCGTTCCTCGAGCTTCTTCCGCTCCGTCGAGTCCCCGAGATCGAAGAGGCCGTCGGGGATCGTCCGCTCCTCCATCTCGAGGAGCGTGACCTCGGTCCTTAGTCCTGAGCCGAGACGGTCGGTGAGGACGAGCTTGCGGACCACGGGCCGGCTCCCCTCTTCCCACTCGAGAAATTCCACGACGGACGACGTCTTCCCGCTCTTCAGGAGATACTCGGCGCGGACGGGCCTGTCCGTCGCTCGTCGCACGAAGTAGCGGATCCTCGAGTAGGGGGCGTGCGGGGTCTTGGCCACCAGGTCCAGGATGACGAGAGGACCTCCCGCCTCCTCTGTCTCGGTGGCGCCCTCGATCACGTAGTCGCGCCCATAATGGATCCCGAGGATGTCATCGAGCGAAGCGCCCCCGCGAAGCCGATGGGCCGGGCTCAGCTTCACGGGCTTTCTGGCGCCAGGCGCCAGGAACCAGACCCCACGCTCGAGCCGAAGAAGGTACTTCCCTTTCTCTTTCGGTCCCAGGAAGCGCACGAGGCTCTTCGACTCACCCGAGCGCCAGACCTCGATGTCCATCGGGTCTGGCTGCTCACGGAGGGCGGTGATCCGGAAGCGCGCGCGGAAGGACTCCGGCGCGAGCGTCGCGACGTCGCTCTTCTTGAGGATGTCCGCCGCGGCTGTGGGCACGATCATCGCAGCCGCCGCGCGCGCGCAGGGGTCGGCCGCTCCCGAAGTGAACGCAAGCATGAGAGCGAGGACCATGAGATAGGCCACCCAGAGCCTACACATGCCGAAGTGCGTCCGCGATCCGAAGCCGCACCGAAATCCCCACCGGCACGGCGGCTGCGATGCCGAGGATCACGAGCATGAGGAGGACGGTGGCCGCGAAGTCACCCGGCGCCGTCGCGAGCTGGAGCTCGATGCCACCCGTGGCCCCGGGCGGGGCCGGCATCTGGATTCCGAGCCCGTTGATTCCGGTGACGAGGGCAATCCCGAGCAGGTCTCCCGCGAGCGCGCCCAGAAGACCGAGCCACAGGGCCTCGAGCAGAACGATCGCGGCCACCTGCGTGCGGCTCGTCCCAACGGCCAGCAACATCCCGATTTCGCGGACGCGCTCCATGATGGACATCATGAGAGTGTTCGAGGTCGAGAGACAGACGAGGACGAAGATGACCGACCCGAGGAACCAGAAGATTCCGAGGTAAAGGGACTCCACCTGTCCGTAGAACGGCGCGCGCGTCTTCCAGTTCACGACCGCGAGGGACGGCTCCCACCCGCCGAGGCGGCGCTCGAGGGCGGCCTGGATCTCCGGAGTCCGCGATGTGTCGTCGAGCCCGACGACGAGAGACGAGATGTTCTGTGTGCCAAGGAGCCGCTGCGCGCTCGTGAGGTGCATCTTGACGATCCGGGAGTCCACGTCCTGAAGTCCCGTCGTGATCAGGCCGGCCACACGGAGATCCAGCGCGTTCAACGTCCCGTCGGTTGTGATGCCGAGAAGCGTGAGCGCGTCCCCCGTCTCCGCTCCGAGGTTGCGCGCCAGGATCGTCCCGAGGAGGACCGCGTCTTCGCCTTCGGAGGGCGGCGCGTCGGGCAGGCCCACCCCCCCGCGAAGCTTCACGTCGAACCGCATGCGGCGCTCACGCTCGGGCTCGTTGGCCACCGCGAGGACCGCGGTAGTCCGCTCCCCCTTTGAGAGCATGCCCGTGAACTGCACGACCGCGCCGGCAGCGAGAACGTGGTGCATCGCCTCGATCTCGATCCGCAGCGCCTCCCAGCCCTGCATGCCGGGCAGCCCCGGCCGCTCCGGAGATGGCCCGCTCTCCTCGATGTCGCTTCGAGGCGTGACCTCGATCTGGCCGAGCCCGCCGTGGATGATCGCCTCCCGCAGCCCCTCGAAGGAGAACCGGACGAAGCCCGTTGTGAGGAGAATCATGATTGTCCCCGCGGCGACGATCAGGAGTGAGAGGAGCGTCCGTCTGCGGTTCCGCGCGAGGTTCCTCAGAGCGATCACGGCGAACTTCATCAAGCGCCTCCCGGACGGCGAGGGCCCGCGAACTCGTCGGCGACGACGCGCCCGTCGAGGAGGCGGACTCTCCGCGGCGACCTCTCGATGATGGCCGGGTCGTGGGTGGCGATGAGGAACGTTGTGCCCCGCTCGGAGTTCATCCGTGCCAGCAGGTCGACGATCTCCGCTCCCGTTTTCGAGTCGAGGTTCGCCGTGGGCTCGTCGGCGAGGATGACGTGCGGGTCGTGTACGAGCCCGCGCGCGAGCGCGACACGCTGCCGCTCCCCGCCCGAGAGCTGATCGGGCCGCTGGTTCATGCGGCCGGCAAGACCCACGGAGGCGAGCGCCTCCTTCGTCCGGCGCTGCCGATCGGCCCGGCCCAGGCCGTCGATCCAGAGCGGGTACTCGACGTTCTCGTAGGCGGTGAGCACAGGGACGAGGTTGAACGACTGAAAGACAAATCCGACCTTGCGCCGAAGAAACAGCGTCTTCTCGGCGGGCGTCAGCCGGCCGAGATCGCGCCCCTCGAAGAGCACGATCCCGGAGTCGGGCCCGTCGAGGCCGCCGAGCAGGTTGAAGAGTGATGTCTTCCCGCATCCCGAAGGCCCCGCGATCACCAGGAACTCGCCCCGGGTGACGACAAGATCGATCCCGCGGAGAGCCTCGATGGTGACCGCACCAAGTCGGTAGGTCTTGCGGAGCCGCGACGCCTCGAAGATCAGCGGAGCCGACTCGGGCTCGAGGGGCGAGCGGGGCGCGTCGGGGACGGGCATAAGCCTGGATTCTACCGAATCCCGGACAGATTCGCTCCCTGGCAGTCGGTGGACGCGCCCGAGGGGGGCCATGATAGAATTTCCTGCGCTTCCAGGGGCATGGGTCATGAAAGGGAGGAGGCTTGATCGGCACCTTCAGGACGCGGCGTGATCCCATCGAGCGGGCGCTCAAGGCTGCGGCGGCGCGCTATGTCGGGCTTCACCCGCGATTCCGCTGGTACGCACACCTGAAGTACCGAATGGATCCGTGCTACCGCGCGATAGCCCAGCATATTGGCAGGGACTCGTTCACAGTGGATCTGGGTACTGGCCTCGGGATGCTGCCGGTGCTGCTCGGGGAGCTCGGCGAGCGACGTCACGCGCTCGGCGTTGAATGGGATCCGGAGAAGCTACGCTGCGGGCTTCACGCGGCCCGTGGTCTTCCGGGTGTGAAGATGGTCGAAGGCGACCTGCATGCCTCCCCGCTGCCCGTCTGCGATGTCATCACCTTGGTCGACGTGCTCCACTACTACGAGGCCGACAGACAAGAGGCGCTTCTCAAACGGTGCCGAGTGGCACTCAGGCCGGGCGGTCGCCTGCTCATCCGGGAGGGTGACGGGGCCCGCCGTGGCGGCGCGCGCTGGACACGAATCGTCGAGACGTGGGCCACGCGGATGGGGTGGAACCGGGGACCAGCGGTGCGTTTTCGGCCCGTTTCGGAACTGCACACCGCTCTCGTCGAGCTCGGCTTTCGCGTCGACGAGGACGAGGTGGCGGGTCGGTTTCATCCTGGCAACGTGCTCCTCGTGGCCAAGGTGGATGAACATCCTCAGTCCCAGTAGCGGCTCCTGAGGACGGCGAGGCAGATGCGCGCCGTGTCGCGCCAGGGCCGGAAATGACTCGTGTCGGCACCGCCCACTCGCGCCAGGCGAACGGGCGTGCTTTCCACTCTGACGCCGGCGCGTGCCGCCTTGACGGTGACCTCGCTTTCCATCTCGTAACGCACGCCACGCAGCGGCAGGGCCCGTAGGAGCGACGCTTCGTACAGCCGGAAGCCGCTCTGGGTGTCCGCAACGGTGACGCCCGCGAAGTAGGACACCGCCCGACAGGCGAAGCGATTGCCGAAGCGCCGCGCCGGGGTCATTCCCTCCTCAAGGTGCGCGCGCGAGCCGATGACCATGGCGGCCCCGGTCCGCCGCCAGCATTCGAGCAGCCGCGGAACTTCTCCCGGATCGCGTTGTCCGTCGGTCGAGCCATCATCGACCACGATCACCTCCGGGACAATCGAGGCGGTCGCCGCGATGACCGCCGGTAGCGTGCCGGCCGCCTGGTAGGCCGGGATCCGCGCGAGGGGCCTCATGGCAGGCCGGCGGCTCGTCATCGGTACGTTCACACTCCCAGGGCGAGGGCCACGGTGCCTCCCTCGACCCCGCGGGCGATCACCAGGACGCTCTCGAGGCGACGCGCGGCCGCGACCGCCACCGCGACCGGCGCCCCAGCGGCACCGAGCTCGCCGGCGCGTTGCGGCAAGGAAAGGATCTCCATGGAGCCCGCCTCGCTCCGCCAGCGCGCCAGGAGGTCGGGCGGTATTCTATTGGCGATGAGGGTCGACCGGAAGCGGAGCGGCCGGAGCGCGTCCAGGGCCCCCGCAAGAGAAAACCGCCCCGAGGGATCGTGGTTTCGCCCATAAGCGCGCAGCCGCAGCGCGTCCGGCCAAGCGACGCGGCCATCGAGGCCCATCACCGCGATCGCCGCGCCTTCGGACAGTCGCTGGGGAAGCCACGGCAGGTCCGCGTCACGCCGGAAGGCGGAGTGCATCTCCTCGATGCGCGCGTCCGGCGCCTCGACCCCGCCTGCGAGCATGAAGCGCGCCCGCCCTTCGGCGAGCGCGGCGCCGGCTGACCCCATCGCCTCGGCGCCGGCGGCCCACCCCGACACCAAGGTCTCGCTCGCCCCTCCCAGGCGACAGGCCATGGAGATGTCGCCGCTGACGGCGTTGGAGACGGTGCGCACGAAGAGGGCCGGGCTCAGCTCCGCGGAGGGTTTGTCGCACCGATCGAGGTGGTACCGGAGGCTGCTGGTTCCGCACCCGAGACCGGAGCCAATCGTGACACCCCAATCCGGATCGACTTGCTCCGCGGGGGCGACGCCGGCATTGGCCAGTGCCGCGAGCGCAGCCGCGCAGCCGAGTGCCCCATAGCGATCGAGGCGGTGGAGGCGCTGGGCGGGCTCGCCGTCCAGGACCGCAAGGTCGGCCGGCACCGCGACACCCACGGGCGCGTCGGACGCGCCGGCGTCCAGGAGGCCGGCCACCCCCATCCCGGCCGGCGTCAGTACCCCGAAGCCCATGAACCCCGGGGCGGGGTCGAGGCGGACGAATCTCATGGCAGACCCAGGAGCAGCGACACGTTGTGGCCGGCGAACGCGGACGACGTGGACAGGGCGCAGCGCACGCGCTGCCGGCGCGCTGAGCGAGGGATGTCATCGAGATCGCAGTCAGGATCGGGCTCATCGCTGTTGATCGTCGGCGGCAGAACACCCTCCTGCAGGACCTTGATGCAGAGGATCGCATCGAGTGCTCCGGCGGCCCCGAGGGTGTGTCCTATGATCGGCTTGATGGAATTGACCGGGATGCGCGCCGCCCGGTCCCCGAAAAGGCGCTTGATCGCGAGGGCCTCCATGCGGTCGTTCTGCGGCGTGCCGGTTCCATGGGCGCTGATGAACTCGACGCACTCCGGGGTCCGGCGTGCGTCTTGCAGCGCCGCCGACATCGCCCGCAGGGCGCCGTCCCCGGTCGGAGATGGACCGGTCATGTGGTGGGCGTCGCCGGCGCTGCCGCTGCCCAGGATCTCCGCCTGCGAAGGGGCGCCTCGCGCCTCGGCGTGCGCGCGCTCCTCCAGCACGACGAAGCCGGCTCCTTCCCCGAGGGCCAGGCCATCGCGCCGTCGATCGAAAGGGCGCACGCACGTCGAGGTCAGCGCACGCAGGATCCAGAAGCCAGAGACGACGAAGGCTGACAGCGCGTCGGTGCCTCCGGCCAGCATCAAATCCGCCTCGCCGCGGCGGATGCAGTCGGAGGCATGGGCGATGGCGGCGGCCCCGGAGGAGCAGGCCGAGGATAGCGAGACGACCGGCCCCCTCAGCCGATACTCCGAGGCCAGGCGCAGGGCCGGACACGCCAGCCAACCAGGCGATGGGGCGGGCGCACGGGCCTGATCGTCGCCGTGCCGCCCCACGTCCAGCCAGGAGAAGACCGCCCGCGCTCCTCCCAGACAGGTACCCAAGGCGATCCCCGAGGCCGGCGGCAGTCCCGGCTCTGTGTACCCCGCCGCATCGATCGCCTCGGCGGCGGCCGCGACCGCCAGACCCGCCGCACGATCCTCGCCGGCCGGGAGAGGTTCTGCGACATCACCCGCAGGGGGGTCTCCGAAGTACGTGAAGTCCGGGCCTGTCAGCGGTCGCAGGGCCGATCGACCCTCGATGCAAGCGCGCCAGAACGTCTCCACGCCCACGCCAGCTGCGGTGATCGCCCCCATGCCCGTGACGACGACTCGTCGCCCGCCGCTCATGTAGGTGTCCCTCTCCCCACGTTATTCCGACCTGTTAGCCAGCTTATCCACGGGGAGGCACCAGTGTCCATCCTCCGCATCAGCCGATAGGCTGGAGCGCACTGGAGCCTCTATGAGTTCGACGGCTCCCAACGAACCGCGCTCGATCGCGTGGCGTCTCGGGTTTCAGGGGGGCCGGCGTCGGGCGCGAAAGAACCTACTCGTCCCCCCCCGCTCGATGAGCCCGAAAAGGGCCACCCCTCATGACGAGGCCGCCATGGTGCTTCAGGGATCGCCGGCCCCTCAATTGTCTCCGCAGCCGTCTGGCACGGACACACACCATCGAGACGGCCCTGCCCCGACGATGCGGCCCGAGGGTCTCCGGGCGGCGCGTTCCGCCTGGGACGCACTGTATTCCAGGTGGGAGATCTTCCGTCCACTCCTCACGGTGATTGATTACGGCCTACCCTCTATGATCAAGCGGATGTGGGTGTTCGACCTGGCCTCGCGCCAGCTGCTGTTCCACGAACTGGTGGCGCACGGGCGGAACTCGGGCGAGGACCTGGCCCGATCGTTCTCGAATGAGGAGGGCAGCCTCATGACGTCGCTCGGGGCGTGCGTGACCGGCACGACCTACAACGGCCGGAACGGCTACTCGCTGCGCCTGCGTGGGATGGAGCCGGGTGTGGACGATCGGACCGAAGCGCGCACCATCGTGATCCACGGCGCCCCCTACGTCTGTGAAGAGGTCGCGCATAGGCTGGGGCGACTCTGGCGCTGTCACGGCTCTCCGGCCGTCCGCCCCGCGATCGCCCGGACTCTCATCGACGAGGTCAAGGACCACACGCTGCTGTACGCGTGGCACCCGTCGATGGGCAAGGCGGCAGCGTCGGCTAGCGCCGCGCCCACCATCGGTGTCCTCAGCGTGCTTGACGTCCGGTCGCACCGTGGCCGCTGAAACTCCTTCCGGAAATCTCGAGAACTAGCTTTGCGCTCCGGACGAGGAACGACTCCCTACCGCCTGCTCCTCGACCAATAATAGCCGCCGCCCCCGCCGAACAGAAGCAGCAACACCAGCAACAGAATTATCAGCCCCATCGTGTTCTCCCTTTCATAATTGACGATGAACCGTCGATCCCATCACGCTTGGAAAGGCGCTCGCCAATCCCGGTCATTCAGATCAGCGAGCGCTCGGATTGTCTAGCCTACGGCTTCCAGTAAGGGTCGTAGCCGTAGTAGTTGTGAATCGTGCTTCCCCAAGTCCTGTCCGCGAAATCCGGCCACTTGGCGTCCTGGTCAAACCCGGGAGCGGCCTTCAGCTTTTCCTTGTCCACGTTCAGGATGAGCTTGTTCTCGGTGCTGGCGAACTCGAATGCCTTCCAAGGCAAGGCGAACAGCTTGTTCCCCATACCCATGAAGCCGCCGAAGGAGAGAACCGCGTAGGCCAGGCGACCCTCTTTGGCGTCGATCACCAGTTCGTGAATCTTGCCCAGATTCTCATTCTGGCGATTGACCACCGCCTCGCCGATGATTCTTGATGCCGAGACAACACCGTACATTTCCGCTGTATTCCTGCTCGCTACCTGCATACCTTCTCCTTCAGCCTCTCAGGCCACTGAATCTCGTTCATGGGAGTTCTACAACGTGGGGTAGAGCGCGAAAGAACCTGCTGACACGGGACCGGTGAGAAGCACTGCAACACCGAGAGCTACCACAGCTCTCATCGTCACCGAGCCCCTCTTGGTTCTGGGGGCATGGTGTGGGTGCTGCATCAAACCAGTCCTTTCTCGCCGTCCGGAGTGCACG
>JAWPNA010000079.1:0-14018 GCA_045402695.1 Acidobacteriota bacterium | reverse complement strand
GGGCAGCGTCAAGAGAAAGTCCATGTCCATGAAGACGGCCGCGGGCTGATGGAAGGCCCCGATCAGGTTTTTCCCCTTCGGATGGTCCACACCCGTCTTGCCCCCCACGGAGGCATCCACCATCGCGAGCAGCGTCGTGGGGACCTGCACGTAGGGGATCCCGCGGTGGTAGGTGGCGGCCACGAACCCCGTCACGTCGGCCACCACTCCACCCCCCAGCGCGAGGAGGGCCGCGTCGCGGCCGCATCCGGCCTCGATGAGAAAGTCCTCAATCTTCTCCTTGGTGGCCCGGGTCTTGCCGGTCTCGCCCGCCTCGATGACCACGCTGTCAAGGCGCAGCCCGGCCCCGGCGACGAGGGCGCGGAGGGTCCGCGCGTGCAGCGCCTCCACGTTGGTATCGGTCACCAGGGCGTAGCGCGCGCCGAGCTTCGATACGGTGAGCCAGGCGACGAGCCTGCGGGAAGCACCTGGGCCGATGTGGAGGTTGTAGGGAGGATCCGTCTCAACCGGGATGCAGTGCAGATCCGGCTGGGTCATGACGTCAAGATAGCATCCCCAGCCGGATCCCTATGACTGTGACTTCGGCGCCGCCGACTCGAGATCGGCCAGATAGCCACGCACCAGCTCCCTGTGCCTCTCTTCGTTCAGCTCCGCCTGGATCAGGCGCGAGGCCGCGGCGACTACGAGGTCCACGGTCTCCTTGCGGATGTCGGCGATCGCCGCCCTTTTCTGCCGCTCGAGATCCTCGCCGAACCGCTTGTTCTTCTCCTCGACCTCGCGGTGGGCGCGCGCCAGGATGTCGGACCTGCGCTGCTCGGCGTCGCGCTGCGCCTTCTCGATGATGGCCGCCATCTCCTGCCGGGCCTTCGCCAGCATCTCCCTGTGCTCCGCCATGAGGTGGTCGGCTTCCTCCTTCGCCTTGCGGGCCTGCTCGAGCGACTCGCGGATCAGGCGCTCGCGCTCCTCCAGCATGCCCAGCAGGGGCTTCCAGGCCACCAGGCGCAGCACCACCAGCAGGGCGATGAACGTGAGGATGGTCCAGACGATCAACCCGGGATGGATATCCAACAGCCCCATGCTCTCGTCCTCTTATTTCAGAATGACGATCATGAAGCAGAGGATCTCCGCGACCAGGGTCGCCCCTTCGATGAGACCCGCGGCGATCAGCATGTTCGTGCCGATGGCGCCGCCGGCCTGGGGCTGGCGCGCGATCCCATCCATCGCGGCCCCGGCCAGCCGGCCGATTCCGTAGCCGCCGCCGATCACGGCCATGCCCATGCCGATGGCCGCCGCGACGTATGGTAGATGCTGGTCCATGACTCGATTCCTCCTTGGATTGTGAGCTCAGTGAGCGGGGTGCAAGGAAAGTCCGATGAAAAGAGACGTCAGCATGGTGAAGATGTACGCCTGGAGAAATGCCACGAACACCTCCAGGAGCATGATGCCGATCGCCAGCGGCACCGCGACGAGCGAGGCCAGCGCGCTCTTGAAGATGAAGATCATCCCCAAGAACGCCAGGATGGCGACGTGTCCGGCCGTCATGTTGGCGAAGAGTCGCATGGTGAGTGCGAACGGCTTGACGAACATCCCCAGCACCTCCACCACGATCATGATCGGCAGGACGAACAAGGGCAGGCCGTGCGGCACCAGGTTCTTCCAGTGCTTGAAGAAGCCGTGCTCGCGGATCCCCTCGAGCTGGATCATGAGAAACGACAGAATCGCCAGGCCCGCCGTGACGTTGACGTTGCCGGTCGCCGAGGCCCCGAGGGGCACGAGCCCCAGGAGATTGCACGTCAGGATGAAGAAGAAGAGGGTCAGGATATAGGGCGCGAGCTTCCTGCCGTGACGCTCGCCCAGATTCTTGATGCAGATGTCGTCGCGCACGAAGACCACCAGCATCTCCAGCAGGTTCGCGACCCCCCTCGGGACCATCTTCTTTCCCCTGAAGACCAGGGTGAACAGGATCACCAGGATGGCCGCGGCGACCCACATCATCACGACGTGTTTCGTGATGGAAAGATCGAGCCCCGCCACCTGGAAGTGAGGGAGCTTGATCTGCGTGAACCCGAGGTCGAGAACATCGGCATCGGTGATGTGGTGCATGATTGTGGCGCCGAGGTCGTTGGAGTGTTCCCCGCCGTGCTCCGCCACCTGGCCGGCCACTTGCTCGGACGCCTGCCGGGCGGCATGTCCTGCTTCCTGCATCACGTCATCTTCCTCAGGTGAAGGACCTCGATCGCCTGGAACACCACGGTCCCGCCCGCAAGGCCGAGACACACACTGATCGGCTCGGCGACCTTCAACGCCACCACGGCCCCCAAAAAGGCCAGGTAGCCTAGCATGCGAACCAGCATCAGGCCAACGAATGCGTTGACCAGCTTGGCGGGATCCCGGATGCCGTCCGCCGCGCGGTGCTTCTTCAGGATCGCCAGCGCGACGGCCGCGAACGCGCCCGCCACGGCCGTGCCCAGCGCGGCCCCGCCGGCCACGTCCAGCCGGCCCGGCGCCGCGAGCGCACCGAGCGCCGCGGCCACGGCCGTGAAGCCGATCACCAGCGCCGCGAACGGCACGCGGGTCATCTCACTCGGGCGGCCGGCGCGCGACCACGGCCACGAAGTTGTAGAAGCCGATCCCGAGCCCGGCCAGCGCCCCGGCCAGAGTCAGCCACGGCTTCGTCCCCAGCTTTCCGTCGGCCCAGTACCCCGCCCAGATCCCCAGCCCTATCGCCGCGGCGAACATCGTGCCCAGCCCCATGTAGGGGCCGGCGCGCCTGAGTATCTCGCTGCGGCTGTTCTTGTCATCCATGCGCCGTCCCGGCGCGTCAGCCCGGCAGAGCAGCAAGCGCCATCGTGTGCGCGAAGGTCGCGGCCCTCACGATCGCCTCCGGCCAGATGCCGAGCGTGAGGGTCATGCCGGCGGCGATCGCCAGAGCGGCCGTCAGCGCGGGCGAGCTGGCGTACGGCTCATCCGACAGAGGCTCGTGCACGTACATGCAGACCACGACGCGCAGGTAGTAGTAAAGCGAGATGGCGCTGTTGATCACGGCCAGCACCGCCAGCCACGCGTAGCCCCCCTTGATCGCGGCGCCGAACAGGTACCACTTCCCGACGAACCCGGCCAGAGGCGGAATCCCCGCCAGAGAGAGCATGAACAGGAGCATCGTGAAGGCGGCCAGCGGCGAACGCCGCGCCAGCCCCGAGAAGTCCACTACCAGATCGCCCACGAGGTTCCTCCGGCGCAGGAGGATCACCATCGCGAAGGCGCCGATGTTCATGAAGGTGTAGACCATCAGGTAGATCGCCACGGCCTTCAGTCCGAACTGCCCCGTCGAGCCCGGCATGCCGGCCACCAGCACGCCGATGAGGGTGTAGCCGGCGTGCGCGATGCTGGAGTAGGCCAGCATCCTCTTCATGTTGTCCTGAAGGATCGCCGTGATGTTGCCCAGCGTCATGCTGGCCGCGGCCAGCAGTGCCACCAGCGGCCCCCAGTAGTCGAACAGTCCGGGGAATCCCGCCACCAGCACCCGCAGCGCCACGGCGAAGGCAGCCGCCTTCGACGCCGTCGAGATGAAGGCGGTGATCGCCGTCGGGGCGCCCTCGTAGACGGCCGGTATGTACATGTGGAACGGCACGGCGGCCACCTTGAAGCCCAGCGCCACCGTGATCAGGATGAGGCCCAGCGTCATCAGGGGAGCCCCGGCGGCCCCCGGCAGGGCGGCGGCCGCGATTCGCGAGAGCTGGATGGAGCCGGTGGAGCCGTACACGAGCGAGCAGCCGTAAAGGAAGATGGCCGAGGAGAAGGCCCCCAGGACGAAGTACTTCAGCGCCGCCTCATTCGACTTGCGGTTCTCCTTCAGGAAGCCCACCAGGATGTAGCTCGACAGCGCCATCGTCTCGAGGGAGACGAAGATCATCAGCAGGCTCAGCGACGTGGCCATGAACATCATCGAGGCGGTGGCGATCATGATCAGTGCGTAGTACTCCCCTGCCTGCGCCCGCTCCACGTCGAGGTACTTGATGGAGATCATGATGGTGAGGGTCGCGCCCAGCAGGAACACCAGCTTGAAGAAGAACCCCAGCGCGTCCACCGCGACGTCGCCGAAAAACGAGGGAGCGTCGGCCGCGCCCTCAAGCCGCATGCCGAACCTCACCACGGTGGGGATCACGAGGACGGTGCCGAACAGAGACAGCCAGGCGATGAGCCGGCGATCCTGCCGCGGCATGATGGCCGACACGATCAGGATGAGGAACGCAAACGTGAACAGCAGCAGCTCGGGCAGGATCGAGCGGCAGTCCTCGAGCAAGAGCGCCGGATCGATAGGCATCATCTCACCACGGTTGAGGTCTCTGTGGCCCGCGCGGGATCTGGGCTGGTCGTTCTCGCGAACCCCTCCTCCGGGCTGAGCTGCTCGACTAAGTGCGCCACCGGTTTGTCGAGTATGCTGAAGAAGGGCTTGGGATACAGCCCGATCCAGATGCACATGGCGATCAGCGGCGCCAGGTACAGCACCTCGCGCGTGTTGCAGTCGGCGAGCTTCTGGTTCTCCGGGTTGTCGAGACCGCCGAACATGGTGCGCTGGTACAGCCACAGCATGTAGGCGGCGCCCAGGACGATCCCCGTCACGCCGCACACCGCCCAGAACTTGCCGCCCAGATACCAGCCCAGCAGAGGCAGGGTGAGCCCGATTTCATGCGGGATCTGAAACGCGCCCGCGAGGATCGTGAACTCTCCGACGAAGCCGTTCAGCGCGGGCAGCCCGATGGAGGACATCGTGATGATCATGAAGATGGTGGCGAACACCGGCATCCTCTTGGACAGCCCGCCGAACTCGGAGATCATGCGCGTGTGGCGCCTTTCGTAGACGATGCCGACGATGAGGAACAGCGCGCCGGTGGACAGCCCGTGGTTGATCATCTGCAGGATGCCTCCGTTGAGCCCGTTCACGTTCAGCGCGAACACGCCCAGCATGCAGAAGCCCAGGTGGCTGACCGACGAGTAGGCGACGAGCTTCTTCCAGTCCCGCTGCACCATCGCCACCAGCGCCCCGTAGATGATCCCGACGACGGCGAGCGCCAGGACGTACGGCGCGTAGAGTCGCGTGGCCTCGGGGAGCATCGGCAGGTTGAATCTCACGAAACCGTATGTCCCCATCTTCAGCAGCACACCGGCGAGGATCACCGAGCCCGCAGTGGGAGCTTCGGTGTGCGCGTCCGGGAGCCACGTGTGGAATGGGAACATGGGCACCTTGATGGCGAACCCGATGAAGAACGCCCAGAAGACCCACTTGCTCAGCTCGAAGAAGGCCGGGTCGGCTCCCAGCGAGTGGAGCTGCATGATGTCGAAGGTGTAGATGCCCGTCTTGTTGCCGAAGTAGAAGTAGACGGCCAGGATTCCCAGCAACATCAGCACCGAGCCGAAGAGCGTGTACAGGAAGAACTTGATGGCCGCGTACAGCTTGTTGGCGCCACCCCAGATGCCGATCAGGAAGTACATCGGCACCAGCATGACCTCCCAGAAGACGTAGAAGAGGAAGAAATCCATGGCCATGAAGACCCCGAGCATCCCCGTCTGCAGCACGAGCAGGAAGACGTAGTACTCCTTCACCCGTTCGGTGATGGCCGACCATGAGGAGAGCACCGCGATGAGCCCCAGGAGCGTGGTGAGCAGGACGAACAGCACCGAGATCCCGTCCACGGCGAAGATGTACTGAGCGCCGAGGGAGGGGATCCACGCGAACCGCTCCATCGTCCTCGGATCGAATCCGGCGAGGCTGGTGTCCCACTGGAGGAAGAGCGGCAGTGAGATCACGAAGTCGAGCGCCGCCACCGCCGTGGCGAAGTAGGCGATGCCCTTCAGGGCTTGCTTCGGGAAGAACAGGATCACGAGCGCCCCGGCAAGGGGCACGTAGGCGATCAATGACAGGAGACCCTGAAACATCAGCTTGCTCCTTGAGACCCCTGCATGTGCAGGTAGAGGTAGATGCAGATCAGTACGAACAGACCGAGAACCATCGCCGTGGCGTAGGACTGCGCCAGGCCCGTCTGCAGCTTGCGGAGCTGCCGGGAGGCGCCGCGCACCGTGCGGCCGGTGAGGTTCACCAGGCCGTCCACCAACCACGTATCGCTGAACACGGAGAGGTAGGAGGTGCCGACCGTGAAGTTGCGCACGAGGTGGACCGCGCCATCCACGACGCGCGTGTCGAACGCGAGCGCGGCGCGGCAGAGGCGGTAGAAACTCTGGATGAGGGCCGCATCGTAGATCTCATCCACCCAGTACTTGTTCTTGAGCAGATCGTAGACCCGTGAGAACCGGTCCCTGATCGCGGCCGCCCTCTCGGGCGCCCGATCATACAGGAGGTAGCCGTAGCGCATCGTGGCGATGGCCAGGCCCGCTGCCAGGAGCATCAACCCGTACTCGGCGGCCCCGCCATGCTCGGCCAGCCTGGCCGCCTCGTGACCCGGGCCCCCGTGACCGGCGAGGCGCGCTCCCCCATGGCCCGCCGCGGCGTACGTGGCCGGATCGAAGACCGGCGCCAGCCAGGCTTCCATCGTGAAGGGCATCATGTGGCCCCCCAGCGCCGCGGGAACGCTGAGGAGGCCTCCGGCCACCGCCAGCGCCGCCAGGGTCGCGAGGGGCCACTTCATGGAGGGCCCCACCTCGTGGACGTGCTGCTCGGTGTGGCGGTCCATCCTCGACTTGCCCCAGAAGGTCAGACCCATCAGGCGCGTCATGTAGAACGCCGTGAGAACCGCCGTCATCGCCGCCACGGCCCAGAGGGCCGGGTGCCACAGGAACGCCCGCCACAGGATTTCGTCCTTGCTGAAGAAGCCGGAGAACAGCGGCACCCCCGCGATCGCCATCCACCCGCACAGGAAGACCTTGTACGTGACGGGCAGGTACCTTCTGAGGCCACCCATCTTCATCATGTCCTGCTCGTGATTCAGGGCGTGGATGACGGCGCCCGACCCCAGGAATAGCAGCGCCTTGAAGAAGGCGTGAGTGGTCAGGTGGAAAATCGCGGCGCCGAAGGCGCCCACTCCCGCGGCCAGAAACATGTAGCCGAGCTGCGACACCGTGGAGTACGCCAGCACCTTCTTGATGTCGTTCTGCGCCAGGCCGAGGGTCGCGGCGAACAGCGCCGTGGCCGCCCCCCCGCACGCGACCACTGTCAGGGCGATGGGCGCCGCCAGGTACAGGGGCGAAAGACGGCAGACCATGTACACGCCCGCGGTCACCATCGTGGCCGCGTGGATGAGAGCCGATACCGGCGTGGGACCTGCCATGGCGTCGGGCAGCCAGACGTGCAGAGGGATCTGCGCCGACTTGCCGCAGGCACCGCCGAACAGGCACAACGCCACCACGGTGAGCAGCACTTCCGAGCCCTTGCCGGCGGCGACACCCTCGAGGATGGGGCGGAACTCGAGCGTCCCGAACGTGGCGAAGAGGGTGAGAGCGCCGATGGCGAACGCGAAGTCACCCAGCCGGTTCGTGATGAACGCCTTGCGGCCTGCGTCGGCGCAGTCGGTCTTCCAGTAGAAGTAGCCGATCAGCAGATAGGAGCAGAGCCCCACTCCCTCCCACCCGACGAACATCACCGCGAAGGAGCCCGCCAGCACGAGAGTCAGCATCATGGCCATGAAGAGGTTGAGGTAGGTGAAGTAGCGCCAGTAGCCCTCTTCCTCCCACATGTAGCCGATCGAGTAGACGTGGATAAGGAACCCCACGCCGGTGACCACCAGGATCATCACCGCCGACAGTGGATCCAGCACGAACAGCCAGTCCAGCGCCAGACCCGCCGCGCCGCCTCCCGATCCCACCGCCGGGATCCACGTAGCCAGACGGTTCTCCATGCGGCGGGAGCTTTGCTCCATTCCGGCGAGATCGACCACCGCGGCGCACGAGAGCACGAACGCGATCAACACCACGCCGCACGCCACCACCGAGACGGTTTTCTTCGGCAGGCGGCCGGCGGACAAGCCGATGATCAGGAAGCCCAGCGCCGGGAGTATCGGGATCAGCCAGAGCAGGTCGGTCACGTCTAGCCTTTCATGATGTTGACTTCATCGATGCTGATCGTGTCCTTGTTGTGGAACAGGGCGATGATGATGGCGAGACCCACCGCCACCTCCCCCGCCGCGACCACGATGTTGAACACGCTGAAGATCTGCCCCGCCAGGTCGCCAAGCTGCCGCGAAAAGGCCACGAAATTGATGTTGGCCGAGTTCATCATCAGCTCGATGCCCATCAGCACGATGATGGCGTTGCGTCGCGTCAGGACGCCGGCCAGTCCGATGATGAACAGCAGCATGCTGAAGACGAGAACGTGCGGGATCGGCACCATGGTCAGACCTTCTTCCTGGCCATCACGACGGCCCCAATCATCGCCACCAGAAGCAGCACCGAGGCGATCTCAAACGGCAGGAGGTATCGCGTGTACAGCTCCATTCCCACCGTCTCGATGTTGCCGCCGGCGCTGCTCAAGCTCGCTGCCTGAGCCGCCGGCTCGGTCACGAGCCCCGACCCCCAGAAGAAGCTGATCAGCGCCCCTCCCAGCAGCAGCGCCGCCACGAGCGAGCCGGCCACGTGCCTGGCCGGCGGAGGCAGGATGGCGCCCTGCATCGGCACCAGCATGATCACGAACAGATACAGCACCATGATGCCGCCCGCGTACACCAGCACCTGCACCGCGGCCAGGAACTCCGCCGACTGCAGCACGTAGATGCCCGCCACGCAGAAGAACGTGAGCACGAGAAACAGCGCCGCGTGCACGACGTTGCGGCGCGTCACCACCATCGCCGCCGACACCACGGCCACGGACGCGAACAGGTAGAACACCATGGCCGAGGCCGTCATCCGGACGCGCTCCTACTTCTCGTACTTCTTGAGCGGGTGTCCCTCGTACAGCTTCTGCTTGCCCGTGATGAACTCGACGCGCGAGTAGTCCGACAGCTCGTAGTCATGGCTCATGTAGATGGCCGTGATCGGCTTGGTCGGGCACGGGTCCACGCACAGCCCGCAGAAGCAGCACCGCTCGTAATCGATGATAAACGACGTGGGATACTTCCCCTTGCCCGAGGGCCGCTTGTCCACCACGAGGCTGATGCAGTCGTCCGGGCAGATCTGCTCGCACAGCAGGCATCCCACGCACAGCTCCTCGCCACTGTCCGGCTCGCGCCGCAATCTGGGCACGCCCCGGAAGCGCGGGTGCAGCTCGGGTGTCTCCTTCGGGTACTCCAAGGTGATGTGAGGCTTGAAGAAGTTCTTCAGCGTGATCATCATCCCCTGGATCAGCTCGTAGGGGAAAACGTTTTTGACGATCGCCAGGGCCCGGCTCATCGGAGTCTCCTCATCTCAGCCCGCCGCCCAGCCCGCATGATTCATGAACGTCCGTCGCGAGACCGCGGAGATGTCTGCCATGGCGGGCAACCGCAGCGGCGAGCCCGCGAGCCGTATCCACTGCGATACGTTGAGCGGGCGAGCCGCGAGGACGCCCGCCAGAGCTGGCAGATCCACGGTCGCAGCAGGAGGTTCATGAATCATGTGGGCTAGTGCCGCATCACGAGAAACAGCCCGGTGGCCACGACGTTGGCCAGCGACAGCGGCAGCAGCCACTTCCAGCCGAGCCGCATGAGCTGGTCATAACGGTATCGCGGAAACGTCCCGCGCAGCCAGATGTAGATGAACAGGATCAGAAAGGCCTTGAACGAGAACCAGAAAATCCCCGACAGCGCCGGGTGCGCCCAGTTCAGCCAGTTGAGGAACTCCAGCGCTTCCACGTTGGGGAACGGGCGCAGCCATCCACCGAGCCAGAGCGTGGTGGCCAGCGACGCCACCACCACCATGTTGGTGTACTCGGCCAGCATGTAGAAGGCGAACTTCATGCCCGCGTACTCCGTCTGGTATCCCGCCACCAGCTCGGCCTCCGCCTCGGGAAGATCGAACGGGATGCGGTTGGTTTCCGCCACGGCCGACACGAAGTAGCAGAACAGCCCCACGCACTGGGGAACGATGAACCACCATCCCGAGACCCGCTGCGACTGCACGATGCCGACCATGCTGGCCGTGCCGGCCATCATCAACACGCCGACGATGGAAAGGCCGAGCGGCACTTCGTACGAGATCATCTGCGCGGCGCTGCGCAGCGATCCCATCATCGAGTACTTGCTGTTGGACGCCCACCCGCCGAGGATGATGCCGTACACGCCCAGCGAGGTGATCGAAAGGATGTACAGCACGCCGATGTTCACGTCCGTGATGAAGGGGGTGATCTTGTAGCCGAAGATCTCGAAAGGCGCGATCGCGAACGGCAGGACGGCCAGCGCCGCGAACGCCGGGATGATGGCCATCACCGGCGCCAGCAGAAAGAGAGCGCGGTCGGCTCCGTCGGGGGTCGGATCTTCCTTGATGAACAGCTTGATGCCGTCGGCGATCGGCTGCAGTAACCCTCTGGGACCCACACGACGCGGCGCCAGCCGAAGCTGCATGAAGCCCAGCACCTTGCGCTCCAGGAGCGTCATGTAGGCCACGACCAGCGCCACGACGCCCAGCACGACGGCGATCTTCACGAACGGTATCAGCACCAGAGAGATGAGATCGCCGCCGTTCATCGGTCGCAGTCCCCCAGCACGATGTCTATGGTGCCGATCACAGCGACGATGTCGGCCACCAAACCCCCTCTGGACATCACGCCGATGGCGGCCAGGTTCACGAACGAGGGGGCGCGGAAGTGGCAGCGGTACGGTGTCTCTCCCCCGTCGCTGACGATGTAGAAGCCCTGCACGCCGCGCGGTCCCTCGATCTCGTGATACACCTCTCCGGCCGGCGGCTTCATGCGGGTCTTGAGCTTGGGGGCGCGGATGTCGCCGCCCGGCAGCTTGTCGAGGGCCTGGCGGATGATGCGCGTGCTCTGCCGCATCTCCTCGTTGCGCACGAGGTACCGCGCGTAGGTGTCCCCTTCAGGCTGAGTCGGGATGTCGAACTCCACCTTGTCGTACGCGGCGTACGGCTCGGTCTTGCGGATGTCGTAGGCCACACCGGAGGCGCGCAGCAGCGGCCCCGTGACGCCCCAGTTGACGGCGTCCTCGGCCGACAGGTATCCGACCCCCTTGGTGCGCCCCAGCCAGATCCGGTTGGCCGAGAGGAGCCCTTCGTACTCCTTGATGCGCGAGGGAAACAGGTCCACGAACTTGCGGCACCCCTCGATCCAGCCGGGGGGCAGGTCCTCCAGGATGCCTCCCACCCTGAACATGTTGGTGGTGAGGCGCGCGCCGCAGAATGCCTCGAACAGGTCGAGGATCATCTCCCGCTCGCGGAAGCAGTAGAAGAAGACCGTCATCGCCCCGATGTCCAGGGCGTGCGTCCCGAGCCAGACAAGGTGGCTGGAGATGCGGTTGAGCTCGGTGATGATGGTGCGGATGTATCGAGCGCGCTCGGGCACCTCGATGCCCGCGAGCTTCTCCACCGCCTGGATGTAACCGAGGTTCTGCGACGCGGAGCCGACGTAGTCGAGCCGGTCGCACAGAGGCGGCACCATCACGTAGATCTTGTGCTCGGCCAGCTTCTCCACGCCGCGGTGCAGGTAGCCGATGACCGGCTTCACGTCAATGATGGTCTCGCCGTCGAGCGTCAGCATCAGGCGCAGCACTCCGTGCGTGGAGGGGTGCTGCGGCCCCATGTTGATCTCCATCATCTCGGTCCGAAACATCGTGTTCCTCCGGCCGGCGCCGCCGGCCGATCTGCCTCGAACTATCGGGCCTTGCTCATCTCAGGCGCATGTGCTGCTCGGGGAACCCCTCCAGCGGATACTCCTTGCGCAGAGGGTGCCCCTTCCACTCGTCCGGCAGCAGGATGCGGCGCAGGTCGGGGTGCCCGTCGAACGCCACCCCGAACAGATCAAACACCTCCCTCTCGTGCCACTCCGCTGCGTGGTGAACGGGCGTGGCCGATGGCAACGGCTCGCCTTCCCCCACGCGGACCTTCAGCCTCAGCCTGTGGTTTCTCGGGATCGAGTAGAGGTGGTAGACGACGTCGAACCTCTTGTCGCGTTTGGGCCAGTCCACGGCCGTCAGGTCGCACAGCAGGTTCATCGCGGTGAGGTCGTCATCGTGCAGGAACCGGAGGACCTCGACGACCCGCTCACGCGGGATCACGACGGTCACCTCTCCCGCGTGGAAGACGACCTCGAGGACCGCCTCGGGGAACCTCCTCTTGAGGGCGTCGAGCGGCACCGAGGGAACCTCCCGGCGCAGCGCCTCTTCGACGGGGTCCATGCGCGGCTTGGCAGGGGCGGCCGGCGGCGGCGCTGGGGGCTTCCTGGCGTCGTCGGGCGTGTCAGGCGTGTCGGGCGTGTCCGCCATGGCCTACCGTCTCAAACCCACTCGAGAGCGCCCTTCTTCCAGGCATAGAAGTAGCCCAGCACCAGGATCGCGATGAACACCAGCATCTCGATGAAGCCGAAGAGCCCAAGCAAGTTGAAGCGCACCGCCCATGGGAAGAGGAAGATCACCTCGACATCGAACACGACGAACAGGACGGCGATGATGTAGTACTTGACGGAGTAGCGCCCGCGCGCCTCCCCCGCCGCCTCCACGCCGCACTCGTATGCGGCCATCTTGACCTTGCCGTAGTTGGCGGGCCTCACCACGCGGGACAGCAGCAGCGTCACCAGCGGGAACGCGACCGCCACCAGGATGAAGATGAGGATGGGGATGTAGCCTGCCATGTCGCCACTTTCTCGGCCGTCGGTCGGGCCGGCGGACGGCGCGGGCCCTGCCTACGCCGCGCACAGAGATGACGTGTTCGTCTCGGCGCCGTGTTCTGGGGAAGTGTGAGAGCCCGGCCCGCGCTCGTCACGGACCGGGCGGGAAAACTACCATAGGGTGATGGGAGCGTCAAGAAACGAGCGCGTTGCGGCAGTGTCGTGCGTTTGATGGTCTGCGGGCAATGCCAGGCATCGGGCCGGCGACGGTGACGCTTCTGAGGGGGCTCTCGGACCGAGCCCGTTTGCCTTCCTTTGGGCGGCAGAGCGAGGGAGAGGCAGGGGGGCGCGTCGCCCGAGGGAGCGTTACCTCGCCGGGCCGGTCTGCATTATTGGTTCCTGGACTTCAGGTTCGGGGCGTCAGGCGGATTACAGAGAACCGTGAGACGACAGCTCGCCCTTGTCAGAGGATCTGCCGCGGCCAGCGCGAAGGGCCGTCACCCCATGCATGACCTCCTCGGCGTAGGCGGAGGGAAAATCGGCGGCGGAGGCCTCCATCACCCCGCTGGCCTGCATGCGCAGGACATAGCCGGGGCCCTTGTTGTAGGCCGTCAGGGCGAGGCTCACATCGTCGTTGAATACGTCCATCAGCTTCCTGAAGTAGTAGGTACCGAGGGCGATATTGGTCCGCGGGTCGAGAAGCCGGGCGTCACCGCCCCATTCCAGGTCCAGCTCCCGGGCCGCGGCCTCGGCTGTGGAGGGCAGGAGCTGCATCAGCCCCACGGCCCCCTTCTCGGAGACGGCGTCCACGCGGAACCGGCTTTCGGACAGGATGATCGACAGGAGCAGGCCCGGATCGATGCCGTGCCTGGCGCTCTCCGTGGTGACCGACTGGGCGATGTCGTATACCTCGCTGGGAGCCAGCCGCAGGTGATGCAGATCCAGAAAGTCGGCGAGCAGCCCGGGGATCGATGACTCGGGCCCACGCACCACTGGCACCTCGGCCACGAACCGCCACGGATTCTCGGGCGCCCACGTCGGAGTGGACAGCAGGGTCGAAACCAGGGCTGTAAGGCTGATCAGAGCGAGGTGACCGCTCATCCGCAGTTTCGGGCTCAGCTTGCGAGCCACCCTCTGCCAGATACTGTCGCGCTTCACCACGGTTCACCTCCCTGTTAAAGGTGCCGTGATGATAAGCAAATCTCATGGAAGCGGTCAAGCGATAAATCCGTAACCGGGCCCGGCGGTACACCCCGTTTAGACTACTAAACCTTTTGAAGACAACAGTTAGTCATACCATGGCATGAAGATGCTTTCCGCC
>JAWPNA010000498.1:0-5159 GCA_045402695.1 Acidobacteriota bacterium | reverse complement strand
GTGCGCTGCCCGATCGTGCCATCATCGAGAGCGTCTCGCTGAGGCTCTTCATGAATCCAAGCAATCCCCAACCACGAGTGATCCGGCTGTACCGCGTTCTGGCCGACTGGGGGGAGGGTTCGTCCTCGAGCTCCGGCGGCGGCGGGGCCCCGGCCGGGCCCGGCGACGTCACCTGGATCCACACCTTCTGGGACATCGATTTCTGGGTCCGCAGCGGCGGCCAGTTCCTCGGGAGAGCCAGCGCCGAGCTGGAGGTCGGCCCATCGGACTTCTACACGTGGGACAGCACCGTGCATCTGGTGCAGGACGTCCAGATGTGGAGCGCGGCCCCCGAACGGAACTTCGGATGGATCCTGATCGGGGACGAGTCTACGTCCCAGACGGTGAAAAGCTTTGCCAGCCGGGAAAACCCCGACCCGTCGCTACGCCCCGTCCTCGAGATCACCTATCACGTGCCGGGCGAGCCGTCTCAGGACTGACGGCTCGCCCACCCGGCCCTACGGATACGGACAGGCCTCCGTATACCGCTCCGCCGGCGGCTGGCCTCCGTAGCCATACGTTCCAGCGCCGCAGGAGTGTCGCCCCCGCAGCAGGTACCAGAATGCCTGCCCCGCAACCGGCGTGGAGCTGTCGGTCGTTGAGGCGCCGGCCATGCCGCTCTCGACGCACATCTCCGAGGCGCCGGAGCCCACGGGAAGCTGGCCCGTCATCCCTCGAGCGACGTCGTAGACGGTCCCGGCAGGAGCGCCCGGGATGGGATCCCAGGAGATCGTCATGCCGTCAGCCGCGAGCTGCACGTTCGACACCTCGGCCGGAGGAGGCACCGTGGTGCCGGCCACGCAGGCCCCGGTCTGGCACTGGTCATTCAGCGTGCAGGCGTTGCCGTCATCGCAGGTCGTCCCCGCGGCGAGCATCGTGCACGCGGTGGAGCAGCACGAGGCGGCCGTGCCGTTGGCGGCGCCGTCATCGCACGTCTCCGTCGGGTCGAGCTCGGCGTCGCCGCACTTCACGGTCTGGAACTGCCGCATCATCTCGTGTTCCTCATGCTCGAGGATGTGGCAGTGGTAGGGATATCTGCCCTTGTATCCCTCGAACCTCGTAATGATCCGCGCGATCTCGTTGGGAGCGACCATCACCGTGTCTTTCCAGCCATCCTCCTCCTCCGGCGGCGGCTGCGGGTTCCCGTTGGGGATGACGACGCCGTTGGGGTCCTTCGTGAATCCGTCACGGTCCAGAACCTGGAAGCCGACCAGGTGCATGTGCATCGGGTGTGACACGCCCGAGTCGTTCACGAATCGCCAGATCTCGGTGCTCCCCAGCTGGGGGTACTCCGAGATGTCATCCCAGCCGAGGTCGTTGATCAGCCAGGTGGAGCGCCCGCACCCGTCGGAGCCCGACTTCTTGAGCCGGAAGTCGCGGACGACCGCCGCGGAGGCGGGATCCAGACGCTGGATCGTGCGCAGCGTCGCAGGCAACGGATCGGTGTCTCCCATCTGAGCCAGGACGCGGAATTTCATCACGCGCGTCTCGTCGACGGTTCCGTTGGGGAACGGCACCGGCGCGCTGTTCTGCAGGAGGATCTCGGTGCCGGCCGCGTATCCGGCGAAGTCCACCACGAGGTCGTAACGCTCTCCCGGCCCGAGGGTGAGCAGGCCGACGCCGGGGACGGGTGCCTCGAGCAGCCCCTGATCGGTCCCGATCACGGTGAACGAGAGTATGCCTGTGGGCGGGTTGAGCGACAGCGTGTAGGTCCGGGAGGTGGAGCCGTTCAGGACGATGAACCGATACTTGCCCCGCTTCACGTCCAGGTAGGGCCAGACCTTGCCGTTGACGATGATCTTGTCGCCGAAGAACATGTCCATCCACATGGCCGGGTATTGCAGACTCCCGTCAAGGTTGAACTTGCGGTCCTGGATCGCAAGCGGGACCAGGTCGCTGGGCAGATTGAGGGCGTCCTCCACCGCGTCCTTGATAAGATACAGGCCTGCCAGGCCCATGTAGACGTTCAGGCGCGTGATTCCAAGGGCATGGTCGTGGAACCAGATGGGGCCGGCCTGCTGATCGTTCGGATAGACGAACGTCTGGGCTGCGTCCCCCGGCAGCATCGTCCACTCGGGATATCCGTCATACTCCGCTGGGACCTTCCCGCCATGCAGGTGCACGACGGTCTTTGCGCGGTTCTCCGCACCGTGGATACAGACCATCCCGTTGGGGTCGGTCTCCGTGTCGACGTCCAGGTAGTGATTGTCCGTGCGAAGGATGCCGGTGTTCAGGTCGCGGATGTCATTGAAATAGTTCACCGTCACCGGCATGCCAGTGCGCGCCACGATGACAGGACCAGGGGTCCCCGGGGGGTTCACACCGTCGCTGTAGGCCCATACACGCGTGAGCGGCAGGTCGTGGTGCATGCGCTGATTGATCTCGACCATCGAGATGTTGTAGGTGGCCGTGCCGCCCGGCGTGCCCGAGGTGGGAGTGGCGACGGCCGGGATCGGCAGGGCATCCATATACGGTGTCAGGACGATCGGACAGGTCGCCGTGGCGCAGGTGGTGCCATCCCCCTGGTACGTTCCGCCTGCCGTGACGCACGCGGTCTGCGTCCCCTCGGTGCAGGTGCCGCTGTCGGCGCAGCAGGCTCCCGAGACCACGATGCAGGGATTCGGCGAACAGGAGGAGCCGTTTCCCTGATAAACGCCGCCGGCCGCCGCGCAGGTGGCGCTCGTCACGACGCTGCAGACCGTTCCCTGGCAGCAGCCTCCCACCACGGTGGCAGGGGTGTAGTTGACGAGCAGCTGAGGCTTCCAGGTCTGCCCGCTGGTGCTGCCCGTGTTCTCGCGGGTGCCGAACCGCTTGACCGTCTGTATGGTCGATTCATCACCGATCAAGATCCAGCCGAAGTTCTGGGAGGGCGTATTCAGCCAGGCTTGCACGTCGGCCACCATGCCGGACGTCGAGCCCCACGCATAGAATCCCGTGTTGCCCACCGACCGGGTCGCGCTGATCGTGCCGACGTAATCGCCCCCTTGAGTGGTCCAGAACTGAGTGGGATAGAAGGTGTGGCGCCAGGTGGCATCATTCGTGGTGGCGAGCTCCCCCCGGCCCTGACTCGAGTTGCCGGTGTTGGAGGTTCCTTCCCCCCAGTCGGATGTCAGACGCCGCAGCACGAAGCTCCTGGTGGTCGTGACGGCGACCTTGTCGCAGTAAAGCGTGAGCTGCACGCTGTCGATGGTGGAGCCGGCCGGGATGTTCCCAGCGATATCGAACGCCACCACGGCGCGGCGTATAGCCACCCGTGTGCCCGGCCCCGGGTCGGCGTCGGCATCCTTGACCTTCCCCGCGAACATGGTTGGGCCTGCCCCGTCGCTCACGTCGGCGAACGCGTCCTTTGCGACCGGCTCGTAGAGCGTGTTGTCCTTGACGGGTGTCAGCGTGACGGTGTCGGCCAGAATGGCCGGCGCCGGAAGGAAGATGAGAATGAGTGAGAGAACGACAGCGTGTGCGCGAATTCGCGTGCCCATATGTCCCCCTTGGACCGGATTCCAGACCGACAGCGCCGGTCAGCTTTCTCTGATTCCATATAGCAAGAGGGATGCCCGTCGAGCGGGAGCGTCATACATCAGAATCTGCGTGATCCCACTCGATGGTGACGCCTCCACCCGGGAGGCTGGGTGGCTTCACCCTCTCTCCGAGGCAGAAGACGCAGCGAGTCGCGGCGCTACGCCATCACCGCGCCGCCGTTGACCGAGAGTACCGCACCGGTCATGAAGCTGGAGAGGTCCGAGGCCGCGAAGACGATTGCGCCGGCGATCTCCTCGGGCCGGCCGACGCGGCCCATGGGTATCGTTTTCTCGATAGCCGCGCGCCCGCCCGATGCGAACACCTCGGCGCACATATCGGTGTCCACCCAGCCGGGGGACACGCAGTTGACGCGGATGCCGTGTGGGGCCAGCTCGGTCGCGAGCGATCGCGTGAAAGCGATGGCCGCTCCCTTGCTCGCCGCGTAGTCGGAGTGGAACGCCTCGCCTCGCTGGCCGGCGGTGGAGGCGACGTTGATGATGCGGCCGCCGCGCGCCTCCTTCATGAGCGGCACCACGGCCCGGGTGCAGAGAAACATCGATCGCATGTTGACGGCGAAGGTGCGATCCCACTCCGCGGCGGCCAGCAGATCCACCGCGCGCCCTTCCCAGATTCCAGCATTGTTGACCAGGATGGTCGGCGCCCCCAGGACAGACACGGTGCGCGCCGCCAGCCGCGAGGCGGCTTGCTCGGAAGCGAGGTCCGCGGGGATCGCGGCCGCCCGCGCTCCCGAGGCCCGCAACGTCTCGACCACTTCCACCGCCTCTTTCTCCCGGGCCCGGTAGTGCACCGCCACCGCGGCGCCCGCGCGCCCCAGCATAAGGCAGCAGGCGCGTCCGATTCCGCGCGATCCGCCTGTCACCAGGGCGATGTGCCCTCTCAGATCGATCTCCAGTCCCCCGTCGAGCGCCGTCATGAATGCCCCTCCTGATCCGGGCGAGGCTGTCTCGCCTCGTCTATAATAACCGCGCTTTCCGCGCGACACCGCGCGACATTAGTCATCGGGGGATGATTCACTCATGGTCCGAGCCCTCGTCGCCCTCGTCGTCCTCAACCTGGGGAGTCTCTCGCTGGCCACCGACGCGCGCACGGCCGCGGCGCAGCAGACTATGGCTTCCACTCCGCAACTTCAGGACGACCCGGCCTGTGTCGTCGCGCTGGGCCGCGTGGAGAAAGGCTCGCTTGACTCCGGCATGGTGGCCGCTCTTCACGGGCTGCTGGAATCGGCGCTCGCCTCGGGAGAGGGGTACCGCGTCACAACCCAGGAGTCCCAGGCCTCATGGCGCCTGACGCTGGCGGTCTCGGGAAAGGGGCCGTGGCGCCTCACCGCGCGCTCCGAGCCGGCCGGGCAGGCGAGAGGAGCGGCCCGCATCACGGAGAAGGTCTCCTTCGCCAGCCGCGACGAGATGACGCGCGCCATGGACCAGCTCGCCACGAGCCTCGTGGCCGGCTGGCGGGCAGCGAGTCCTCGAGCCGCGTGCGGCGGCGCTCCCGTGCCGTTGGAATCGTCGCTGTCCCCCTCGTCCGCCGCCGTGGACGGCTACCTCCTCGCGCTGGGCAAGCTGCATTCCGGAGACGTGGAC
>JAWPNA010000175.1:0-4191 GCA_045402695.1 Acidobacteriota bacterium | reverse complement strand
CAGGTGTACCCGACGAGCGACGCGGTTGCGGGAGACGACGGAGCGTGCACGGCGGGAACCTCTCCGAGAAAACCGGCGGGATTCTCGATGAACTTGTCGCGGCACCAGGTGCTGCAGAAGTAGTAGCTCCGCCCCGCGTGCAGGTGCGAGCCGGCGGCGCTTGAGGGGTCGACCTCCATCGAGCAGACAGGATCCTTCATGGCGGGCGGCGCCTCATGCCATCTCCAGCGCGGCTGGAAACGTGCCCTCGACATGATGAACGCATACGCGGGCGGTCAATGACGGAAGATCCTATCATGCGGCGGGCGCCTGGACGACCAGGCGGAGGGAGACTCCCATGAAGCAGCAGTCCGTGCGCTGCCCCGAGTTCCTGCCGGGCTTCACATGGCTCAACGTCATCCGACCTCTCTCGGTGGGGGAGGATCTGCGCGGCCGGGTGACCGTGCTCGACTTCTGGACTTACTGCTGCATCAACTGCATGCACGTGCTTCCGGTGCTCAAGAGCATCGAGGAGCGGTTCGCGCGCGATCCGGTGGTGGTGATCGGGGTGCACTCGGCCAAGTTCATCTCCGAGAAGGACCCCGCCAACATCCGCCGGGCCATCGAGCGGTACGGGGTCACGCATCCGGTGGTCGTGGATTCGGAGCACGACATCTGGGAGCAGTTCGCGGTGCGCGCCTGGCCCACGCTGGTCCTGGTGGACGCCGCTGGGTATATCAGGGAGGTCATGCCGGGAGAAGCCGACGAGGACTCCCTGGGCGAGAAGATCGAATCGCTCCTGGTCGAGGGGCGGGCCAAGGGGATCCTCGCTCCCGGGCCCCTCGAGATCGCGCCCGACCCGGAGACTGATCGGACATTCCTGCGCTTTCCCGGCAAAGTCCACGTCTCGGGTGAGCGTCTCTTCGTCGCCGACAGCGGCCACAACCGGATTGTGATCGCGGACCTGGACGGGCGCCTGCGTGACATCGTGGGAGAAGGAGGCGCTGGAGGCCACGATGGGCCAGCCCCGGAGGCATCGTTCGTGAGCCCGCAGGGGATGGCCGTTATCGACGGCACGCTGTACGTTGCCGACGCCGGCAACCATCTGATCCGCTCGGTGGACCTCACCACTCTCGAGGTCACCACCGTGGCCGGCACGGCGAAACTGGGCCGGAGCCAGAGAAAGAACGACCTGCTCGATCCGCTCCGCGTCCCTCTCCGGTCGCCGTGGGCCCTGCTGTCGATTGGCGATCGGATCCTGGTGGCGATGGCGGGCAGCCACCAGATCTGGCTGTTCGATCCCACCAGGTCGATCATCGCCCCGTGGGCGGGAAGCGGCCGGGAAGATCACGTGGACGGGAAGCTGAAGGAGGCGGCCTTCGCGCAGCCCAGCGGGCTGGCGGGGGCCGGCCGGTTCATCCTGGTGGCCGACAGCGAGATCAGCAGCGTGCGGGCCATCGATCTGGAGGACATGGCGGTCCGCACCATCGTGGGGCGCGGGCTGTTCGACTTCGGCGATCGCGAAGGATCGCCGGACGAGGTGCTGCTGCAGCACCCGCTCGACGTCGCCGTGGACGCGAACGTGCTGTACGTGGCTGACACGTACAACAACAAGATCAAGGCCATCTCCTTCGGGAACATGCAGACCCGCACGGTCCTCGGTGACGGACGGCCCGAGACGATGCACGAGCCTGGCGGCATCGCCGTGGCGGACGGCAAGCTGCTGATCGCCGACACCAACAATCACAGGATCCTGCGGGGAGACCCCCATACGGGCCGGCTCGAGCAACTCACGCTCGCCACGTAGCGCCTCTCTTGACAGGTGAATCCTCCGATGATACTTTGACATCGAATAATTCGAGGTCAAAGCGCCATGGGCACGCACTACAAGGGAACGAAGCAGGAGGTCCGGGCGCTGGATGCCTACATCAAGCTGATTCGCGCGGCCGAGTCAGTGACCGCGCGCCTCGGCGAGTCGATGGCCAGGGTGGGCCTTACCGTGAGCCAGTTCGGGGCGATGGAGGCGCTGCACCACCTGGGCCCGATGGTGCAGTGCGAGCTGGCCCGCAAGCTCCTCAAGAGCGGTGGCAACATCACCACGGTCGTGGACAACCTCGAGAAAAGGAGACTGGTGAGGCGGGAGCGGACCGGCGGAGATCGCCGGTTCGTGACTGTCCACCTCACGAAGGAGGGGCGGCGGCTCATCGCGGGGTTCTTCCCCCGCCACGTGCGGGCCATCGTGGAGGAGATGAGCACCCTGCCCCATGCGGAAATCGAGACCCTGGGCCGGCTGTGCAAGAACCTGGGGTTGAAGCAGAGAACCGGGCGGCGATGACCGCCGTCCCTTCACTGAAAGACAGGAGGAGAATATGCGCCGTCACATAGTCATCTCGGCAATACTCGCGCTGGCGTTCGTGTCCGTCGCGGGGGCCACCACCTGGGACATCGACCCCGTGCACTCGACAGCGCAGTTCAAGGTCAAGCACCTGATGGTCTCCAACGTGACCGGCGGGTTCGGGAAAGTCTCCGGAGTGGTCAACTTCGACCCGGCCGACCCGACGAAGGCTACGATTGAGGCCACCATTGACGCCACCTCCATCGACACGGGCGTGGCCGACCGAGACAACCACCTCAAGAGCCCGGACTTCTTCGACGTCGCCACCCACCCCACCCTCACGTTCAAGTCGAAGAAGGTGGAAAAGTCAGGCGAAGGGAGGCTCAAGGTCACCGGCGACCTCACGATCCGCGGGGTGAGCAAGGAAGTGGTGCTGGACGTGGACGGTCCCGCCGCGCCGATCAAGGATCCATGGGGCAACACGAAGAGCGGCGCCTCGGCCACGACCAAGATCAACCGCAAGGACTTCGGAGTGAGTTGGAGCAAGACACTCGATGGCGGCGGCCTCGTCGTGAGCGACGACGTGGCGATCACGATCGATGTCGAGCTGGTGCAGAAGAAGGAGCAGGGGAGCTGAGCAACCTGCGGGCGCCCCGGGTGCCGGCCGCCGTTTCCACCTGGTGGGGTGGGTGCCGGACCCGGGCCCCTGGGCCCCCGGGCGATGTAGCCGTGGAGTTGACGCCATGATCGAGATCCGCAAGAGCGAGGACCGCCATCACGAGAACCTCGGCTGGCTCGACACACGCTGGAGCTTCTCGTTCGACAATTACCATGACCCCCGGCACATGTCGTTCGGTCCGCTGCGGGTCTTCAACGACGACGTCGTGCAGCCGGGCACCGGCTTTCCCCTGCATCCTCATCGGGAGATGGAGATCGTCACGTTCGTGCTCGGTGGTGCGGTGGAGCACCAGGACAGCCTGGGCAACCGCACGACCATACGGGCGGGCGAGGTGCAGCGGATGTCGGCGGGCACGGGAGTGCGTCACTCCGAGCGCAACCCCTCGGAGACGGAGCCGTTGCACCTGCTGCAGGTCTGGTTCCTTCCCGAGAGGCCGGGCCTCGCGCCTTCGTACGAGCAGAAGGTCTTCACTCGCGAGCAGAGGCAGGGTCGGCTGCTGCCGGTGCTTTCCGGCGCCCCGATCGAGGGGGCGGTGACGATTCACCAGGATGTAACCGCCTACATCGCACGCCTGGGCGCCGGCTCCGCCGCGGGCCACACGTTCGCCCCGGGGCGGCGAGGCTACCTGTTCCTCATCGAGGGCACGGCCCTCCTCAACGGGACGCCGCTCGCGGCGGGAGACGCAGCCAAGATCACGTGGGAGCCCGAGATCCGCGTCGAATCCGGCGGCGACTCCGAGCTGCTGTTGTTCGACATGGTTTGAGCGGACGAGGGCTCCGCAGTGCGGATTCTCATGAAACTCCCGCCGGCCGTGAGGCATCCAACGGCCACGCGCGGTGATCCGCGCTAAGATACCCGGCGACGGAGGCCAGACACGAATGCCGTACTTCAAGATCCCGAAAGCTTGGGAGATTCCCGAGTCGCTGGCAACACCAGAGGCTGTCTATCTCGACAGGCGCCGTTTCCTGCGGGCGGCGGGCGTCGTGGGGCTGGGGGGGCTGGGCACGATCGCCCTGGCCTCGGCCTGCGCGGGGACGGCGGTGAACAATGCCGGGGCGGGGTCGGCACCGGAGGACCGGTTCCATATACCCGATGCGTGGAAACCCCTCTACCCGGCCAAGCGGATCGACAGATACAAGCTCGATCGAGCCCTCACAGACGAGAAGGTGGCCGCGCGGTACAACAATTTCTACGAGTT
>JAWPNA010000452.1:0-6759 GCA_045402695.1 Acidobacteriota bacterium | reverse complement strand
GGGCTCATACGCCGGTTCGTCCTCGCGGATGCCTGCTCCGGCTTGGTCGAGGGGCGCGTCTCCTCGCTCGGCGCGCTTGATGACGTCTCGACACCGGTGGACCGGGACCGGTTCGTCGTCCTCACGCGCCGCGCTCTGGAGCAGCGGCGGGCCCGGACGGAGGAGGAGGGCGAATTCCAGCGTTCGGGCATCTTCGTGGGAAACGTGATGGAGGCCCGGCTCCTGTCGTTTCACGCGGCGGCCGTCGTGGGGCTGGTGGAGAAGTGCTTCCCCCTCCCCCCGCGGCAGGATCCGATCCTGCTGGACACCGAGCGCGAGGCGATCAATCGGCTGCTGGGCCCCGAGGAGCGGCTGTCGCTCAAGAGGCGCCGCCAGGAGGAGGAGCGCCTGCTGTTTCACCTGGCGAAGGCCTGCGCGGGCGAAAGCCTTCTGCTGTCGTATCCACGCCTTGATCCGGCGACGGCCAGGCCGCGCAACCCCTCTCCGTTCCTGCTGCGCGCCGCCTCCGACCTCGCCGGCAGGCTGGTGGACTACGAGGCGCTGGACAGGCTCCCCCGCATGCGGCGCGTGAGCCTCGCCGCCCTGGCGCCGAAGGAAACGCGCGCGGCCCTCCTGCCGCGCGAGTTCGATCTCTGCGCGCTGCAGGCGGCAGCTTCGGACCCATCCGCGCGCCGGCGCGTGACCTCGTTTCTCGAAGCGAATCCCCTCCTGAAGCGCGCGATGCTGGCCGAACGGGCACGGTGGGGCGAGGCGCGCTTCACGGCGCACGACGGCGTGATCCTGCGGCCCAACGTGAGAGAGTCGCTCTCCCGGTTGCATCCGATCCAGGACCAGCCGATCTCCGCGGGCCGGATCGAGTCGTACGCGACCTGCCCTCTGCGGTACTTCCTGAGCGAAGTGCTCGATCTGGAAGCGCTCGTGGATCCGGAGGAATCCGAACGCGCCGACGCACGGGACCGGGGCATACTCGTGCACCGGATCCTCTTCGATGTGTTCACGATGCTGCGCGGCCGCGGCCTCCTGCCGCTCACGCGCGAGCACGAGGCTGAAGCGCTGGCTTTGCTGGACGAGGCGGCGCAGCGGTGCTTCGGACGATTCGAGGCCGGCGGCGTCACCGGCTATCCGCTCCTGTGGGAGATCGACAAGGAGCGGATCCGCGAGGACCTCGGAACCCTGATCTCGATGGAGACGGCCGGCTCCGGGCACTACGTCCCGTCGCACTTCGAGATCCGCTACGGGATGAAGGGCGTCGCGTCCGATCGGCCGGATGGGCCGGATCAATCCGAGGATCCCGCCTCGACTCAGGAGCCGGTCCTGTTCGAGATCCACCCGGGCCGCCACGTCAGGCTGAAGGGGCGGATCGATCGGATCGAGATAGCGCCCGACGGCTCGGCGGCCCGGGTCACCGACTACAAGACCGGTGAGATGAAGCGATACCGCGACGACAGCCTGCAGGAGGGGACCTCCGTGCAGCTTCCGCTTTACATGCTGGCGGCCGAGAAACTGCTGCGATCGAAGTACCCGGCCATCCGCGCGGCTCAGGCCCGGTACCTCTCGGTGGATCGGCGCGGTCGCTTCAAGTCGGTGTCGTTCAGCGCGGAGGCGCTCGAGTCTCACCGAGCCGAGCTGGCGCGCGTTCTGGCGACCGTGACCAACGGGATCGCGCATGGAGTTTTCTTCGCGTATCCCGATCCCGCCGTCTGCGGGCATTGCGACTATCGCCTGGCGTGCGGTGAGGGGCGCGAGGCGCGCTTCGAGCGCAAGCGGAAGGACGCCACCGCGTCCGACTTCCTGTCAATGAAGGAGGTCCCTTGAGCCCGCCGAGGAAGGATGCGCCGTCCGATCAGCCATCGCGCGATCGCGCGATCAAGGATCTCGGCAAGTCATACCTTCTGGAGGCGGGCGCCGGAACCGGAAAGACCAGCGTGCTGCTGGATCGCGTCGCGGAGATCCTCAAGACCGAGGTGCCGCTCGAGGACATCGCCGTGATCACCTTCACCGAGAAGGCCGCCGGCGAGTTGAAGCTGCGCCTCAGGAAGAAGATCGAGGGGATGCTCGCGACCAGCGGCCCGACCACGAAGTGGGGCGCCCACCTGCGCCGGTCCCTCGAGTCGCTCGATCGCGCCAGCGTCGGCACCATCCACTCGTTCGCCGCGTCGCTGCTGAGGGAGCGGCCGGTGGAAGCGGGGGTGGATCCGCGTTTCACCGTGGCGGACGACCTGACCGCCTCCATGCTGATGGACCAGACGTGGGAGAGATGGCTCGAGCAGGAGATGGCCGGCGGCGACAGTCCTCCGGCGCGGGCGCTGCGCCTGGGCGTCACGCTGGCCCAGACACGCGCGCTCGGCTTCGCGATCACCGAGAACCGCGACGTGGAGCTGGCCGCCGCACCGGAGGGTGATGCCGGGTTGGTGCGGGCGCGGGATGTGATCCTCGCGGGCATCGAGCAGCTCCGCCGGCTCTCGGCCTCCTGCGTCGATGAGGACGACGCGGGAAGGATGCAGATCGCGGAGCTGGAATTGCGCGCCCCCGCGCTCGCGGCAGCGAAAGGAGACCGCCTGCTCACGCTGCTCCAGAGGCTGCCGCTGAAGAGCACGGCGGGCAGCCAGAAGAACTGGCAGCCCTCCTCGATCCTCGCGAACGTCAAGTCGATGGTGGCGGAACTGGCCGCCGGCCGCGAGAAGGCCTGCCGGCGGGCGCGCACCATCCTCGCGCACGAGCTGGCCCTTTGGATCAGGGACGGATTCTCGCAAGCCTACCGCCGCGCGAAAGAGGATCAGCGGCTGCTGGACTTCACCGACCTGCTGGTGATCTGCCGCAACATGCTGCGCGACAACTCCGCCGCGCGCGCGGCCTTCCAGGAGCGTTTCAAGTCGCTCCTCTTAGACGAGTTCCAGGACACCGATCCTCTGCAAGCCGAGATCGCGTTTCTGCTGGCGGCCGATGATCCTCAACAGAGAGACTGGCGCTGCGTCAGCGTGAAACCAGGCAAGCTGTTCGTGGTGGGCGACCCGAAGCAGTCGATCTACCGGTTCCGTCGCGCCGACATCGAGATCTACAACGAGACGTTGGCCCTGATTGAGCGCTCCGGAGGAGTCACCCGGACAGGCCTCACCGAGAACTTCAGGACCGTTCCCACGGTCGTCGCCTGGGTGAACGAGGTGTTCGGCAAGCTCATCGGCGCCACGCACGAGGACCCGTACCAGCCCGCCTACGCCCGCATCGAACCCTCCAGGGCCGAGCCGGACCGGACCCGTGCCATGGGAGGGAAGATCACCTCCCGCGTGATCCTCTTGATGCCGCCTGGAGCCGGCGGCATGGTGGAGATGAACGCCCGGCAGGTGCGCCTGGAGGAGGCCCGCCACGTGATCGCGCTGGCCAAGACGGCGGTGCGCGAGGCCTGGCCTGTCTGCCCGAAAGACTCGGCGCCGGCGCGGCCGATCCAGTACAGCGACATTGCGCTGTTGTTCCGCGCGAGCACGGCGTACGAGGCGTACGAGGAGACCTTGCGGGCGGCCCAGGTCCCGTACCGGCTCGTCTCGGGCAAGCGTTTCTATCTGCGCTCGGAGATGCGGGCGCTGCAGGCGGTGGTTTCGGCGATCGAATGTCCGCACGATCCGCTGGCCGTCGTGTCGGCGATGCGGTGCCCCATCTTCGGCCACTCCGACGAGGAGCTGCTGTCGTACAAGGCTGGAGGAGGAGATTGGATCTACACCCGCGAGGGAGAGGCGCGAGCAACGCCCTTCGAGAAGAGCTTCGAGCTGCTGCGACGGCTGCACGCCCGGCGCAACCTGCGTCCCGCCGCGGCCAGCCTCGAGGAACTGTTCGAGGAGACCGGGGCGCTGTCGCTGTTCTACCTGAAGGCCGACGGCGATCAGCGTGCAGCCAACCTCCTCAAGGCGATCGATCTGGCACGGACGCACGAGACGTCAGGCATGGCCACCTTCGGCTCGTTCGCGCGCTGGCTGGCCGGGATGGCCGCCGAGGAACGCGAGGAAGGCGAGGCCCCGCTGGTTGAGGAAGCCGAGGGTGGCCCCCAATCAGTCGCCGGCGACGGCGCCGACGGCGCCGCCGACGCTGTCAGGATCTACACTGTCCACAAGGCCAAGGGGCTCGAGTTCCCGATGGTGATCCTGTGCGACACGGCGGGACAGTCGAAAGATGAGGCGCCGGCCTGCGTGGTGGATCGCTCGGCGCGGGAGGCGGGCCACGGTGCGGAACCCCGGATGGAGTTCCGCTTCGGACCGGCGCAGGCCCGCTTCGAGTCCTCCGGATATGCCGAGGCGGCCGAGCGTGAGACGCGCCGCCTGACCGCCGAGAGGCAGCGGCTGTTCTATGTCGCCGCCACGCGCGCCCGCGATTACCTGATCATCCCCGCGTTCTGCGGCAAGCGCGCCTCGGGGATCCATGCCTCGCTGATGGACGCGGGCTTCCTGCCTGCCGCGGGCGCGCCGGGTGCGTCGGGAACTGGGCGGCTCGCGCTCCACCGCGGGGCCGCAATCGTGGACGGCGGAGTGCTCGACACCGCGCTGACCGAGGCGCCACCGCTGAGGTTTCTCGCGCACGACCCGGCCGCCCATGACCCGATGCTGGTGCTGGAGAAGGATGCCTGGCGCAGGAACCTCCAGGGGTTGCTCGCCGCCCCCGCGACGGGGCGTCAATTTCGTTCCGCCTCGGGGATGAAGACCGCGGCCAGTGCGGTTTCCGGAGCTATGGGGCGGGGCGGCGGCGACGCGGGGAGAGCGCGTGCAGTCGGCATCGCGGTGCACGCCGTGCTCGAGCGGATCGATCTCGCCACGGGGCGCGACGCCTGCGTGATGTCCGAGGAGGAGGCTGCGGAATCAGGCTTTCCCGAGGCAGCCGGCGAAGTACACGCGCTGGTCAGGCAGGCGATCGAAGGGCCGATCGTGAAGGAGGCCCTGGCGGCGCCGCGCTACTTCCGCGAAATACCGTTCGCCGCCGCCGGAGATGCCTATCTCACCGAGGGGCGCATCGACCTCGTTTTCGAGTCGCGAGGCTCGCTCACGATCGTGGACTTCAAGACCGACGATGTGAGGACCGAGGCGGAGATCACCTCCCGCATGGAGGCCTACCAGCCCCAGGCCCTCATTTACGCCCGGGCCCTCCATCAGATCGCAGGCCTGCCCGTCTCCCGCGTCGTCTTCTTCTTCATCCGCCCCGGTGTGGAGCGCGTCGTGAAGGTGGACGAGACGTTCCTCGCCATGGGACGCCGACTGCTCGAGACCGGATCGATCTAGCGCCTCCGGAGCGTGTCGCCTCGGACCCTTGTGATACACTCACCGGCCGATTCGTATCCTCTTCGTTTCTCTCCAGTCTTCGCAGCGGGGCCGATCGGTTGAAGCTCATCTACAAGACGCTGCTGGTCGTCTTCGCGCTGTTCCTCTTCATCCTCGGCCTGCAGATGCTCAAGACCGGCGCCGGCGGCATCATACCGGTGCTGAAAGGGCTTCACCTGGAAGGGATCATCAATCTCTTCGGCCTGGGCTGGGTGATGGCCTACTGCGTCTTGTCCGGCTCGCCCATCGCGGCGGTTTCGCTTGGGCTGTTCGGCGCGCACTCCATCACCGACGTCGAGTCGCTGGGTATGATTGCCGGCTCGCGCTTCGGCGCCTCCTTCGTGGTCCTTCTTCTGGGCGCTGTCCATTACTTCCGAGGCAGGCGCGCGATGGTCACGGTGGCGACGGGCGTGCTGTGCCTGCTGGTGACGTGGACCATCTACACGCCTGCCACTGTCATCGGCTACGTGCTTCTCAGGACCGACGTCCTGGAGGGGGCGCGGCTGCCGCTTCCCGCGGCGGTCACCGGACTCATCGAGCTTGTCTATGATCCGATCCTCGGGGTCATGGCCGCGTACCTTCATCGGGCCGTGCTGTTCGTGATGGGAGTGGTGACGCTCCTCTCCGCGTTTACTCTCTTCGACCGCGCGCTCCCGGACATCGACCCGGAGCACTCGCGATTCAAGCAGATCGCGAATGTGGTCTACCGCACCAACGTCATGTTCATCCTGGGCATCGCCGTGACCTGCGCGACGCTGTCGGTGTCCGTCTCCCTCGGGCTTCTGATTCCTCTGTCCGCGAAAGGATACGTCCGCCGCGAGAACATCATCCCGTACATCATGGGGGCCAACATCTCCACCTTCATTGACACGCTGGTGGCGTCGATGCTCGTGGGAGAGCCGCACGCGTTCACGATCGTCATGGCGGAGATGCTCGGCGTGTCCCTGTTTTCACTCCTGGTCCTCTTCGGTTTCTACGCCAACTACCGCGACGGGATCGAATGGTGCCTCGAGTGGATCACGCTTAGCCGCAGGACGTTCCTGATCTTCGTGGGAGCCATTACCGTGGTGCCCCTCTTTCTCATGCTGATCTGAGCGATGGCATACTACTGATGCGCGTTCACAGGGGGTCCATTCGCAGGCGTCTGACGATCGAGTGGCCGCGGTGGCCGGCCGCGAGCGGTGCCTCGGCTGCGTGATCACGATCGGCGCGGGCATGTACGAGCCCGGCCACGCCATCCGCACCGACCGCGGACAGATCGGCTTCAAGATCGGCGAGCACGACGGCAAGGTGACCGAGCGCGCCGAGCGGCTGGCCAAGATCATGTGCGACGTGGCCCCGACCAAGGTCACCACCAACCTCTGGGGCGAACGCTGGTCGAAGCTGTCCGTCAACTGCATGGCCAATGGCCTGGCCGGCCTCTCGGGACTGGGCTCGGCGGAGGTACGCACGCGGGACGGCG
>JAWPNA010000430.1:0-2820 GCA_045402695.1 Acidobacteriota bacterium | reverse complement strand
CCGGGCACCTTCAAGGACCGTGTCCTGATGGAGGAGGACCCGTTCGCGCTGATCGAGGCGATGGCGATCGCCGGCTTCACGACCGGGTGCGAGCGCGGCTACATCTACGTGCGCGGCGAGTACCCGCTGGCGGCCGGCAGGCTCTCGGGCGCGATCGAGCAGGCCCGCGCGCGCGGCCTCCTCGGAGACGGGATCATGGGACGATTCTCTTTCGACATCGAGATGAGACGCGGCGCGGGCGCCTACATCTGCGGGGAAGAGACGGCACTGTTCAACTCGATCGAAGGAAAGCGCGGCGAGCCGCGCAACAAGCCCCCGTTTCCCACACAGCAGGGGCTGTTCGGCAAGCCGACGCTGGTGAACAACGTCGAGACGCTGGCCAATGTGCCCGCCATCGTTCTGGAGGGAGGCGCGGCGTTCGCCTCCACCGGCACGGCCGAGTCCACGGGCTCCCGGCTGTTCTGCCTCTCGGGCCACGCCGCGCGACCCGGCCTCTACGAGGTGCCGCTCGGGACGACGCTGGGGGATCTGCTCGAGCTCGCGGGAGGGATGGCAAAGGATCGCAAGCTCCAGGCGATCCTGCTGGGGGGCGCGGCCGGGACGTTCGTGGGGAAAGACAGCCTCGGCCTGCGCCTCACGTTCGAGGACACGCGCGCCGCGGGGGCGTCCCTGGGCTCTGGTGTCGTGATGGTCTTCGACGACACGGTGGAGCTCGAGGGGATCGTCGTGCGGATCGCGGAGTTCTTCCGCGAAGAGTCGTGCGGCCAGTGCGTGCCGTGCCGCGTGGGGACCATCAGGCAGAAGGAGGCGCTCGGAAGGCTCGCCCAGCGCCGGCCGCTGGGTTCGCGCGAGCAGGAGCTGAAGCTGCTGGCCGACCTGGGTCAGGTGATGCGCGACGCCTCGATCTGCGGCCTGGGCCAGACCGCGGCCTCGGCGGTCTCCTCCGCCATCGCGCGATTCGGGCTGTTCGATGGAGGTTCGAGGCGATGATACATGAGCTGGAGATCACGATCGACGGCCGCAAGACCCGTGTGCCCGAAGGGACCACGCTGCTGGACGCCTGCCGCGATCTGGGGATCGAGACTCCCACGCTGTGTTACCTGGAGAACCTCACGCCGGTGAACGTCTGCCGCGTGTGCGTCGTGGAGGTGGAGGGCTCGCGCGCCCTGGTGCCGGCCTGCTCCCGCAAGGCAGAGCCCGGCATGGTGGTCTCCACCGACAGCGAACGCGTGCGCGCCAGCCGCCGCCTGGTGCTGGAGCTGCTCGGATCGTCGGTGGACTTATCGCTGGCCTCGGGGCTGGGGCCGGCGATGAAGCAGTACGGGGCGCGGCCGGAGAGGTTCGGCCCCCGGGCCTCGACCGTGGCCCAGCCCGTCAAGGAGGACAACGAGCTGTACGTGCGCGACTACTCGCGGTGCGTGCTGTGCTACAAGTGCGTGGAGGCCTGCGGTACCGACGCACAGAACACGTTCGCCATCGCGGTGTCCGGCAGGGGATTCCACGCGGGGATCTCCACGGAGTTCGACGTCCCGCTGCCCGACTCGGCCTGCGTCTACTGCGGCAACTGCATCGGCGTCTGCCCCACCGGCGCCCTGATGTTCAAGAGCGAGCACGACATGAGGAAGGCTCAAACGTGGGACGAGTCGCGCCAGACATATACCGACACCATCTGCCCCTACTGCGGGGTGGGCTGCACCCTCACGCTGCACGTGCAGGACAACCGGATCGTGAAGGCCACCTCGCCGCTCGACCACGATGTGGGCCGCGGCCACCTCTGCATCAAGGGGCGCTTCGGCTGGCAGTTCGTCCAGAACATCGAAAGAAAGTGACGCGCGGCATGCCCCATTGAAGACCAATCCGCATCACCGACCGGTTCGTGTCCTGATCCGCACCAATAGTGCCAGGCTACCTTGACACCGCATCTCTCGTGAACAAGGATAGGAGGAATCGCTTCCAGTTCGTACGGCGCCGCGGGGCCCCGTCAGGCGCCGTGGTGGATGCGATCGCCCCGAAGAAGATAAGTGCTCGATCCGCCCCGCGATGGCCGGTTGCCTCATGCCCCTCATGGCAGAGGCCTGCCGGCCGCCATCTCGGAGGAGGATCTCATGACGCCGGGGCGACCGAAGCCGCTCGAGATCAGAGACTGCGCTCTCATCACCTTGGCTCTGGGAAGAACCGCGCAGGACCTCAGGGAGCTGCGCGATCGCGTCACCGAGCTGCCCGCCGAGAGCATCTATCACCACTTCTATCACACGCTGCTGCGACCCACCTTCGACGATCCCGAGTACCGCAATGACTTCGCCCTCTGGGCGCGACGGCACCTGCACGACTCGGTCCTGGCGGAGAGACTCGGGATTATTGACCCGATCGATCACGAGGACCTCGAGCATCTGCGGCATCACCTGCTCGAGGTGATCGAGACACGGCTCTTCGAGTGCCACGCCGTCCCATCGGCCGCGCCGAACCACGAGATGCACTTCCTGCGTTCTCAGGTCGTCGTCTTCAACACGGGACGCAGGGCCGAGACCCCGGAGGATCTGGCCGCCATGATCCCGCGTCTGTCCACCGGCTGCATTTTCTACCATTTCGTCGAGGCACGCAGGCGATCTCCGGTGCGATCGGATGATTTCTCGTCGTGGCTCGAAGGCTGGGGGCCGGATCACGAAACGGTCCGCCACCGCCTCGAGGCCATTGACTTCCACCTCTGGACCCTCACGGAGATGAGAGAGCGCATCGCGGAGTGCTTCCCTGGAACGTCTCACGGGGGATCCACCCGGTGAGCGCCAGACTCGCGGCGTACGCGGAGGAGGCCGGGGCGGA
>JAWPNA010000344.1:0-23251 GCA_045402695.1 Acidobacteriota bacterium | reverse complement strand
CCGCCATCGGCGACCGCCCGGCCGCAGTCCGGGCCTACGAAGCATCGCTGCAGAGGGACCCGGCCAGCGCGGACATCGTGGAGAAACTCGCGAGCCTGAAACAGGCACCGTAAACAGCCCCCGCCCCTCGGGATCTGCGTGGAGCCAGAAGCAAGACGTTGCCGCAGTTCCGGAGGCCGTTGATCGAGAACTTGCAAGAGTCGACATCGGCTGGCTACCAGTACTTCCAGCTCGGGACGACGCGCTCCTCGAAAGAAAACGGAACAGCGGCGCCCGGCGTCACGATGACCCGCACCCAGCCGACCTCGGGCGAGCCGGGAACCTGCAGCCGCGTGAACTGTTCCAGGCGCCGGCCCGTCGTGCGCCGGACGAGCGGATGATCCACCGTGTATTCATGGCCGTCGCCATGCACGGCCAGCACCGGTCTGGCGATCAGCTCGGCCTCTTCTTCGAGCGCCGTGATGAACGGCTCGTAGGCCTGGCGCTCGGCGTCGCCGGCGGGCTCCTCGAAGGACGGGTTCGCATGGAAACCAATGACGATGGCGGAGGCATTCACCAATCTGGCCTCGGTAAACAGCTCGCGCACCCAGGCCGCCGCCGACTCCGTCCTCCGCTTCGCGGCCTCGTCGTCGGCCGCAGTGCGGCCGGGAAAACTCTCCATGCCGTTCGTGCTTCCCACCAAATGGACGGTCGCGAAGAGGATATCCTCGTGCGCCCAGCGGACATTCTCGACGAACTCGGGAAACGGCTGATGGCCTGCCTGGCTCACCAGCGGAACGTGCCGGCCTCCCAGGCTCCGGGTCGGCTCGTCGAAGAAGATCTTGCGTATCCGATCCAGTCGGTCCTGCGGCGCGAACGCGCCGGATCCGGGCTCCCAGCAATCCGACCACTCGTTGTCGCCGGGAGTGTAGGTGACCGGATGCCGCAGCCCGTTGAACCATTCGAGACTCCGTCTGTAGTGCGCGTCGGTGCAGGGCCGCCAGAAGATGTCACCCACGTGGATCACCCAGGCGAGATCGTGGGCATCGAGGTCTCTCAGCACGAGCCGGTACTTCATCTCCTCCCAGACGTAGTACGGCGCGTCGCCCAGAACAGCGAAGGAGAAGGTCCCCGGGAGATTGGGTGTCGGAGGCGGCGGACCGCTCGTGGCCAGCAATCCGACGACGAGTGCGGAGATCATGAGAGCGACGACCCAGATTCTACGATGCTTGCCCACGTGACGCGCACGAACTCCTGTGAAGTCCGGCGACTCCCGGCGTTCCCGCAGGACGTGGGAGCACTCAGATCTCCGGACCGGCGCACATAATGCCACATAGGGCGTATGTCGCCTATCGGGTTGATTCCGCTCAAATCAGGGTCCTCCCTGCTGGGGCCGACCACATGCAGAGCGAGCCACTCGGCACCGTGCCGGTGTGGCCAAGGCCAACCGCGACAAACAGCGCGCCGCGAAGCTCCCGAAGGTGGGCCACCCAAGCTGCAGGACGCGGCGATGACGCGCCCATACCACCCCGCACGCGCCTCCCATGAGCAGCCGGGAAATCGCCCGAGTGATCCACATGCCAAGGTGCGAACGACCCCGGTGCATGCGCGCAAGCCGCTCGAAGTGAAAGATCAGGTGGAGCGCCTCGTCACGGAGGAAGGTGTTGCAGGTGGCACGCAGCAGCGCTGAGCGCGTCCCCGCGCGCAGTGCTCCATAGTAGCCGTAGCCGATGATCTCGGCGGTCAGCAGGACCGACTGCGACACCTCGAACCCACCGGTGAGATGCCGCAGCAGGCGGAAAGCCGAATCACCTGCGCTGGTCGCGCGTACGCCGTGTCCATTGAGCGACAGGAACCGGGCTAGTTCCGCCGCGTGACGTTGCTCTTCGGCGATGAAGAGGTCCATTGCGCGCGTGAGGTCCTCGTCGTCGTGGCGCGTGACCCACGCGGCCGCCGCTGCCCTCAAATGAGCGCCGTCCGAGCATTTGCCGATCTGGAACTCCTGGAGTGACGGCACAACGAACCCGGTCGGCGGCGGGCAGATCGGCGCCAACGTCCCAGGGAATGTTGCGCGATGCAGTCACGTTGAGACTGAAGTAGGTCAACCACGCCTGTACGTTCAAGAGGGCGTCTCCAGGCATTCGCTTCGAAGCCTTCGCGCATCCACACGATGCATGGCGAAACGGTACACGGTCGCTCGGGGAAAGACCTGAGCCAGAGTTGAGGGCTTTGTGAGATGCTCGTGACCCGAGCGGCTTTGGACATCAGGACCTCGATCTCCATCGCAGACCATGTCCTTGCTGTCCTACGACGAAGGGTGGCGGCCGCGGACTCCCCATTTGCGAAAACCCCCGCGCCGCGCCCAGAACACTAGAGCCCTGACCGCTCGCGCAGGCAGGGCCCGGGTATCTCAAGCCCCGCTGACTCGGCACGGGCGGTATCTGGCTCCCCACACGATCATGAGGTTTCCCGTCCACACGGCCGCGTGATCCTTCCGCGCAGAGGAAGCCTTCTCGGCCTCCCGTGTCCGTGTGTCCACCCCAGCGCCTCCTCTTCGAATCCCGATCCGTTTTCATCTGGCCACTTGCGGGTCACCTGGCGCACCTGCTAGTCTCCGACCCCATGAGCGAACCACAGGATGTCTCCCCTATCCTCCAGACTGCGTTTGCTTTCTGGTCGTCGAAGGTCCTCCTCACCGCTGTTGAGTTCGGCGTGTTCACGACACTGGGCAACCGCCGCCTGACTGGCTCGGAGCTTGGCACCGAAATCGGTTTGCACCCGCGTGCCATCAGCGACTTTTTGGATTCACTCGTGGCCATGAGGTTCCTCGACCGCGAAGGCGATGGCCCATCCGCGAAATACGGCAACACGCCCGCCGGCGCGCTTTTTCTCGATCGCCATAGCCCACGCTATGTCGGCGGCATCCTCGAAATGCTCAACGCGCGGCTCTTCAAGTTCTGGCACGATTTGCCCGAGGCCCTGCGAACCGGCAGACCGCAGAACGAAATCAAGCATGGCCAGAAGGGAATGTTCGAGATGCTATACGAGGAACTGCCCAAGCTCGAACAGTTCATGGGTGCAATGACCGGCCTTTCCCGGATCAACTTCGAGGCATTTGCCTCCAAGTTCGATTTCAGACCCTTCAAGACCCTGTGCGATATCGGCGGCGCGACCGGACTGCTCTGCATCGAGGTCGCGAAGAAACACTCTCACCTCAAGTGCACGTCCTTCGACCTGCCACCCGTGGAGCCAATCGCTCGCAAACACATCGCCGCCGCCGGGTTTTCCGACCGGGTGGGCACGGCCTCCGGTGATTTCTTCAAAGACCCGCTACCCAGAGCGGATCTCATCACGATGGGCATGATCCTCCACGACTGGAACCTGGAGAAGAAGATGCACATCATCCGTGCCGCCTATGATGCCTTGCCCCCCGGCGGCGCGTTGGTGGCCATCGAGGCGCTCATTGACGACGCCCGCCGCGAAAACCTCTTTGGCCTACTCATGTCGCTGAACATGCTCATCGAGTTCGGCGACGCCTTTGATTACTCCGGCGCGGACTTCCGCAGATGGTGCGGAGACGTCGGGTTCACACGGTTTGACGTCATCCACCTCGCTGGGGCATCAAGCGCAGCCATCGCCTACAAGTAAGGCAGGTGCCCTGCGCGGGAGTGGCGCCCCACAATCGCCTGGACCATTCCGGGGACCCACTCGCCCTGCGCTCACGCGCATGGTCGTCAACTCCTTGAGGCGCGCGTCGGCGCCGAAGTTGTTCCAGATCGATACAGTGATCGCGCGCGTGAGTGGTTTGCCCCCGGATCGATTTGCACCTATCTTGCGGGAGGCACCAGGGATGCCTGCACGACACCGATGAGGACTGGTCCGTAGCCAGCGGCCCGACAATTCCCGAGATGGATGTCCGATGAGCCGGGAGTACTGCGTACCCAAGCGTCAGGTTCGCGCGCGGGTGATCCTGACGGGACAACCCCCTGCGGATGTGAAGCTCTTTTTGAACGAGTGCGCGGAAACACATGAAGGCCATGAGAGGCCGATCGACCTCCTGAACGGGTCGCAGGCGTTCATTCCAGCGATGAGTCAGGATGGTGAGGTTGTCCTCCTCCATCGCGACAATCTGATGGTCGTGTCGCTGGCAACCGGCGACGAGTCCGCCAATGACGACATGCGGCTCGGTGAGCAGGATCCCGGGAACATGACGGTCGTGATGGTCGAATTGATCATGCAGGACGGCACCACGGTTCGCGGAGAAGTGAGCTACTTGATGCCCGAGTCGAGGCGGCGGCTTCAGGATTTCCTGAACACCGCCGAGCGATTCCTGGCACTGCGAGAGGGCGCCGTCATGCATCTCGTCAACAAGAGACGTATCTCGCGAATCTCGACGGTGTAGCTCGAAGAGGTGGATCTTCATGGCCATGATCGATCGTTTCATCCATCAACTCCGAAAGGTTGGAGCCGGACGCCTGGTGCTCGCGACCGACGCGAAGGCCACGCTCGTGACGGACAGCGGTGAGTGGCCGCTGACCAAGGAGGTGATCACGGAAGCACAGATCCTGGCGTTTCTCAAGGAGATCCTCCCCATGGACCTCCAAGGATCCTTGGTAACCCGGCAGCGCCTTGATTTCCCCTACGTCTCGCCCCATGGTCATGTTCGTGTCAATGCCGGACTTGCGCAAGGCAGCACGCAACTCGTGCTGCAGCTCATGGAGCCCGGCGATTCGGCTCCAATGACCGCGACATCCACCGCCTCCACCATCATTGCGGAAGCAGAGACGCCTCCCCACGAGCCCGAAGCACCCGCGCCAGGTCGCTCCGAAGCGCCTCATGCGATGATCGCGCTTTTCCGGAAGATGATCTCGGAAGGGTGCTCGGACCTTCACATCAGCACCGGCAATCCCCCGCTCTTTCGCAAGGACGGAGACATGGTGGCCCTCGGAAGCAGCGCCCCTCTGACTCCGGAGCAGGCTCGTGAACTCCTGCTGTCGATCACCCCCGCGCTCGACGGGGCTCGGTTCGAGGAGCTGGGTGACGCGGACTTTCCCTACGAAGTCCCGGGTCTCGCGCGATTCCGCTGCAACCTCTTCATGGACCGCAGGGGCATGGGCGGCGTGTTCCGGGCGATTTCGACGAGGATCCCCACGGCGAAAGAGCTCGGCCTTTCCAGGCACATCCTGGATCTCTGTCATCTGAACAAGGGGCTGATCGTGGTGACAGGACCGACCGGCTCGGGTAAATCAACGACGCTCGCGGCCATGATCGACTACATCAACCACAACGTCAGCGGGCACCTGATCACGATTGAAGACCCCATAGAGTTCGTGCACGAGAATCGCAAGTGTCTCATCAACCAGCGGGAGGTGGGTGACCACACGCGGGACTTCAAGGCCGCCCTGCGCGCGGCGCTTCGGGAGGATCCCGACTTCGTCATGGTGGGCGAGATGCGTGACCTTGAAACGGTGGCCATAGCCATCGAGACCGCCGAAACCGGTCATCTGGTGTTCGGCACATTGCACACCAACACCGCTCCGTCGGCGGTGGACCGCATCATCGATCAATTCCCTTCGGACCGACAGGCGCAGGTGCGCACCATGCTCTCGGAGTCGCTCCGCGGGGTCATCGCGCAGGTGCTGTGCAAGAAGAAGGGAGGAGGACGGGTCGCCGCGCAGGAAGTCCTCATGGTCAACCCGGCGGTCAGCAACCTGATACGGGAGGGAAAGACCTTTCAGATACAATCAATCATGCAGACGGGCAAAGGCATCGGAATGGTTTGCCTGAACGATGCGCTTCATGACCTCGTTCAGCGCGGTCTCGTGGATCCGATGGAGGCTTACGCCAAGGCAATCGCAAGAGCCGAGTTCAAGACACTCCTCTCGCGCGGCGGTATCAGCGTGGGGGTCGCCTGAACGATCACCTGCGCTTCCTGTTTCCTGGGTGGGCGGCGACGTCGGCGACGGATGAACACTCCCGGGTGGAGAAGGATGCGTATGGCAGGTCAAGACCGCCGACGAGAAGCTTCCATCCTACCGAGTTTCCGATAGATCGTCCCCCTCCCGATTCCCAGCAGCCGGGCGGCGCGGGTCTTGTTGCCCGAGGTTTTCTTCAGGGCCTCCTCGATCTGGTCTCTCTCCAGCTTCTCCAGCGTGGATGTCATGCCGGCCCCTGCACGGAGCGAAGCGAACCCAGAGAGATCGACCGGACGGATGACACGGCTCGCTGCCGACGCGAGTCCGGCCTGGACCACGGCACGCAGCTCCGTGACGTTTCCAGGCCAGTCGTAGCTGGTCAGGAGTTCAAGGCTTCGGGGCGACAGCCGCACGGGAGGCCTTCCGAGCCTGCCGCACTCCGCCTCGAGAATGGCGGCAGAGAGCAGTTGCGTATCATCCACTCTGTCGCGCAACGCCGGTACTCTCACCACGAAGGCGCTCAGGTGACAATAGAGATCCCCGAGAAACGTCCCCTCCGCGAGGGCCCGATCCAGGTCGGCCGCCGTGCCGGAGATGAGTCGCAGGCTGTAAGTGGCATCGGAATCTGTGACACGGCATTCCAGCTCGCGTCTGTCCAATATGTTCGCGACCAGTGCCTGCTGCCGGAGTGACAGCCTGTCAACCTGATCCAGGAACAGGGTGCCTCGGCGCCGTGGATCGAGCAACATCGGCCAGCCGGAAGCCTCCGGCTGTCGGTCATCATCCTTCACGAGCGATTCCGGGTCCCGCTGAGCAGGACGAACGTCCGCGCAGGAGACGATTTCGAACGGCTCGTTTCGTAGCGGGCTGAGGCGATGGATCTCCCTGGCCACGAGATCTTTGCCGGTGCCGGGCTCTCCGAGAATCAGGATTGCACCGAGAGAGGGAGCGATCTGCTCGATCTTCCGGTAGATCGATCGCATCGCCGCGCTCGCTCCAACGAGCTGCCCGCACCGATCACGCTCCTGGACCTGCTTGTCCGCATCCTTTGCCGTTCGCGCGAGACGCCGCCATTCGAGCGCATTCCCGACGCGGATGAGCAACGTGGGGATCTCGAGTGGCTTCCTCATGTAGTCGTACGCTCCTTGTCTGACCGCCTCGGCCGCGCCGACAAGATCGGAACTCCTCGCACAGATGAGCACGGGCAGGGAGGGATCGATGGCTCTCACACGCTCCACCAATCGATCCATCGCCGGCATGTCAAGGTCGGTGACGACGACATCGAAGGGGATTCTTCGTATCTTGCGAAGTGCCTCCTCAGTCGATTGAGCCACCTCGACCAGGAACCCCTCGCGCCGCAAGGCCTCTGTCCCGGTCTGGATGATGTTTGGATCATCGTTGACGACCAACACGCGGGGCCGTGCTGGAGGCAGGCCGATGCGCTGTGCGACATCAGGATCGCCAAAAAGCCTTCGACTCATGCTCACCCCTGATCCTCGTCCTTTGCCGTCGGTACCGTTCTAGATTGACGGCCGGCCTACCGGGAAGTCATCAGTGGACTGTATTCATCCACGTACGTTAAAACCCGGAGGGACTACCTCCCGGTGGCGCCCCCAAGAGACACGATTGACAGGCGCGCGCAGGCTGACGGCGCTGGCATGCGCCACGCCTGATAGCCGCAAGGCTTCGAACGTCACTTCACGAGACGACCCATCCGTGGAACCACGGACGGTGTGCAACGATCGTCCCCGATGCGCTCCCAGGCGGGCATCGACACAATCACCTCGACAACCATGGAGGAAACGACATGCAAGTAACAGCACTCGCCGAAGCGCTCGCTGGCTCACGACGTCCCGATGGCGCGATCTCTCTTCGCGACCTTCAGATCTGGCTTTCCCGCGCCGGGGTCGAAGAGCTTGCTCGCGCCGTTGGTTCGCTGGCCCGACGCGTGAGTCTCGCAACGCAGGGCCCGCCACAGGACCCGCCAGACGATCCCGGTGACCCCTGGATCTAACGCCGTGTTGAAACCACTGCGTGAGCAGATGCACGAGGTCATCGCGACTTGCGTCGCCCCGACGATTCGTATGGATCTGGTGAGGTTGCTCGGCCGGCCGGGTTACGCGCTGCACCCCGACGGATCGTGCCGAGCCGGCGTGCTTGCGCTCGAGGTCCACGAAGCAGTCATCGGGGAGCCCGCCGGAAGGGCTGCGCTCCTCGCCGCCGCGGCGGTGGAACTCCAAATGGAGGCTGCGTACGTATTTGACGAGGTAGCCGACGCCGCTCCTGATGGGAAGCGGAGCGAAGACCTTGCTCTCGCTATCGCTCTGCTCACGGCGGGAGTTGCGGCGGCCGTGGAGGCGGCAGCCCACTCTGAGGGCTCATCGGCCACGTTGCGTCACTTCTGTACATCGTACGGCGAGGCATGCGCGGGCCAGTTCCTCGACGCGATGCTCCAAAGACGCGGGGATGCGACCCTTGAGGAGGCGCTCCAGACAACATGCCTGAAGTCCGGGGGGCTGGGGAAGTTCGTCGCCGGCTTTGCGGCTCGCGTCGCCGGGGCGGATGGGGATGGAGTCGCTCTCTTTGAGCGGCTTGGCTTTCACACGTTCACGTTCGCACAGCTCGTTGACGACCTGCGCGACGCATGTGATCCCGACCAAGCTTCTGACCTGGCGGAGCGAAAGGCCACCCTGCCTGTGGTCTTCTACAGCCAAGGCATTGACTCCCTGGCCCCAGCCAATGGTATGCTCTCCTCTGCCATTCGCCGGACTTACGAGTCCTCGGGTGCCCCGCTGTACGTGGCGATTCTCGCGCATGCGTACATGAGCCGGGCCGAAGAGGATCTGTCACTGTTGGCGCGGAACGGCTATGCGGTCGGGGGGCTCGGACGTTTTCTCAAGAGCGTGGATTCGGGCGCTGGAGAAACTCTCAGCGCCGCACGGGGCAGTTTGGTCGCGTAACGGACCACGGCTGGGAGCGTCGGCAATCCTTCTCACGTATGCTGCGGTTGTGGTGCTGGCGAGCTTCGCGATCCATGGTCCGGGGGAACTCGGTCTCAAACTCGGACAGTGCGGGGATGACGTCTGCGTCGCTTGGGTCATGCCGGCTGGCCATTCCTGGCACGGTGGCGCCCGCCCAGGCATGCGCGTCGTCTCGCTGAACGGCGGGGAGGCACGTGCGGCCATCAACCTCCATCCGTTGGTGGAGGCTGAACTGATTTCCCCGGATCGTAAGGCCTTCGTGATACGCGTCCGAGGTGGGCCCATGACTCGACCCTGGGCCAGGCTCTCGCTCTGGCTTACAGGAGCCGTCTTCGCTCTTCTCGGCGCCGCCGTCCTGGTGCGCCGCCCGGATGCACCCGTAGCCCGTCTGTTCGGCCTCTTCACCGGGCTCACGGGTGTCGCCCTCGGCGTGTCGCCTGCGGCCGGCGGCCGCCACCTCGCGTGGTCGCTCGTCGTCCAGTTCCTGAGTCTCCTGGCTCTGGCTGCATCCCTACCCGCGTTCGCGACCGCCTTCGTGGGAGGTTGGCGCGGACCCCGGACCGTCCTCCGGTTCTTCTGGCTGGCCGGCGGGATCCTTCTGACCGGCTACCTGGCCTGTCTTTTCATCAATCCGTCCTTCTACAGCAGTGTGCGGGTCGGATTCATCCTTTACCTTGTAGCCGGCATCCTCGCTGCCCTGGTCGTGCTCGCACGGAAGGCGCGGGTCCGACGCCCTCAACGCTCTGTCCGCGACGCCCGGCTCGCACTTAGCGGCATTGCCTGCGGCACGCTGCCGTTCGTTGGTCTCACACTGATCCCGCAAATCGCTGTACACGGCGACCTCGTGCCTGCGCACGTTACCGCGGCCCTGTGGAGCGTCATTCCCGTCGCCTTCGCCTATGCGATCCTCCGCCACGAGGTCTTCGGCATCCGTCGTCTCGTTCACCGCGGCATGGTCTACGGCATCACAACGGTGGCCCTTCTTGTTCTCATGTTCCTCCTTGTCGTCGCATCCGACTCCCTTTTCAATGGGTTTTTTGGCGCGATGCATCCCGCCTTCGTTAGTGCGATACTCCTGACCCTTGGGGCCGCTCTCTTTCACTTCTTGCGTCGTGGCATGCGAAGCCTGGTCGATCGCTTCTTCTATCAAGATGAGGTCGACTCGGGGACGTTGTTCGCAGGGATGCGCTACGACCTTCTCTGCAGCGAGCGCGCAGAGGAAGTGGTCGCTGCCATGGTGAAGAGGCTGCGGGACTCGCTGCGGCTTGAGGCCATCACGTTGTTCCTGGGAACGACCCCCGAGACGATGCGCGTGGCTGCCTCTGCCGGGTTGCGCGCCGATGAGAGCATCGCTTTTGTACGGCCGCGACTTCTCGAGTCAGGCTTCGGCGAGGATGGCTTGTCCGAGACGCGGTGGAACTCCGATGTTCTTCTCATCGCCCGACTGGAGACGGGGAGCGACACGCTTGGCTTCCTCGTGCTCGGGCCGAAGGAGAAAGGCGAGGTCTTTCTCCGCGAAGAGCGGCGCTTGGTTGAGACCGTTACACCGATCCTCGCGCTCGCGATCCGCGAAACGACCCTTCTTGCTGAATTGCGCGAGGTGAGCGAGCGGCTTACGAACGCTCAGGAAGCCGAGCGCGCGCGACTCGCCCGTGACCTCCATGACGGGCCGCTTCAGAAGGCGATCCTTCTCGGCGGCGCCCCTGATGCAGCGCTCCGAGACAGGGACGGCGTGGCCCGCGAGCTTGCCGCGGAACTCCGCGAGGTTTGCGCCCGCCTCCGGCCGGCCATCCTCGACGACCTGGGGCTCGTCCCGGCCCTCGAGTGGCTGTTGGAACAGACCGCCCAAGGGTTCACGGTGACGCCACACCTGACCCTGCACGGGATGACGGAAGACGACCGCCTGGCACCCAACACCGAGCTGGTGCTGTTCCGCGTCACCCAAGAGGCTGTGAGCAACACACTCAAGCACGGTCACGCCACGTCTATCCACGTCTCGTTGGCCAGGACGATCGACGGTGTCCAACTCTCCGTTACCGATGACGGCAGAGGCCTCGCGAGCGCCGGGGGTCTGAGGCGCGGCCTCGGCATTCCGGGCATGCGCGAGCGCCTGCGCCAGCTCGGCGGGAGCGTCGCTGTTGCGTCGAACGGAAGAACCGGGACCATGGTTACGGCCCGCATCCCGCACCCCGTTCACACAGAGCAATGAATTCGCCCGTCAAAGTCCTTATCGTCGATGACCACCGCATGTTCCGTGAGGGCATCCGGAGCAGGCTGGCCCGACATACCCGGTTCAGAGTCATCGGGGAAGCCGCCAACGCCGACGAGGCGATCAAGATCATGCAGCAGGCCGCTCCCTCCATCGTGATCCTCGACATTCGGATGCCGGGACCCTCCGGCATCGACCTCGCCCGGCGTCTGCGTCGCGAGTGGCCAGATGTCAAGATCCTCGTCCTCAGCGGCTACGACTTCGACCAGTACGTCCGCGCCTTCGCCCGGATCGGCATCCACGGGTATCTCCTGAAGGACTGCCCCCAGGAAGCGCTCGTCGAAGCCCTCGACGAGATCGCCCGTGGCGGGGTGGTGCTTCCGCCTCGCATCGCGTCAAAGGTCATGCGCAGCTATGCCTCAGATTCGGCGAACGAAGGTCGGAACCCTAGATGGGACCTGACCGTTCGGGAGATCGAAATCCTGGAGTCCGTTCATGAAGGCTTGCGAAACGCCGACATCGCGTCCCGTCTGGATATTTCCACGCGTACGGTCGAAACGCACGTAAGCAGCATTATCTCGAAGCTTGGCGCACGAAGCAGGACCGATGCGGTACGCAAGGCGGTGCAAGAGGGCCTGATCCGCTGATGCTCAACGTGCGAATTCCCATCCGCTTTGAGCGCGGCGAATTGAGAGTGGCGCCGGGGTGTTATTATTGTGAGCGCTCAGCATTTGCTGCCCGAGGTGCGGCATCGCTACGGTCTGCACGTGCACATCCTGTCGCAGGTGAAACTGATCGCGATGCTCGCGCAACCATGCAGCCCTGAGATGCGGAAGCCCGCCGTGCGCCGCGAGCAAGAGAATCGTCGGACAACGGCGCCCCTTCGCACGCAAGAAGACTGGCCATGGCTCGAGACTCATAGCCCGTAGCGCCCGATGCTGGCCCTCAAGAACCTCCTGCGACGCAAACTCCGCTCGTTCCTCTCGCTCATGGGGATCGCCATCGGCGTGGCAGCGATCGTCGCGTTCAACGCAATCAGCCAGGGGTTCAAGTACGCGCTCGACCAGTACCTCAACGAGAGCGGTGCGCAGATGCTCGTCGTCAACAAGACCGTGCAGGACCCCTCGTTCAGCCGGGTGAAGAAGGAGGAGTACGAGTTCGTGCAGGCGCAGCGCGGCGTCACCCACGTCTCGCTCACGACGTTCTCGCTCGCCTCGCCGCGAGGGCTCAAGGTGACGTCGTTCAGCATGCCCGCCATGCCGGTGTACGGGCGCACGCCCGGCGACCGGATGCTCGACAAGTTCAAGGCACGCGTCAAGGGTCGGGTCCTCGAGAGGGACGACGAGATCATGCTCGGGTCGATCACGGCGGAGAACCTGAAGCTCGTGCCCGGCGACTTGATGGAATTCTTCAACCGCACGTTCAGGGTCGTTGGCGTGTACGACAGCGGCGTGTCGTTCGAGCGGATTGGCGCGATCGTGGCGAACTCGGTGATCCAGCAGCAGTTGGGGATGGCGGACGCCTCGTCGGTCGTCTTCGTCTACCTCCGGACCGGCACCGACTGGAAAGACATCAAGCGCGCCGTGGAGGAGCGATACTCGCACCTGGCGGCCTTCCGCAGCGACGAGTTCACCGTCTTCTACAACCAACTTGACTACATCGACTGGTTCGTCTGGATCATCTCGCTCGTGAGCGTGATGGTGGGAGGGCTGGGCGTGCTCAACACGATGCTCATGAGTGTCTCGGAGCGGACGCGCGAGATCGGGATGCTCCGCGCGGTGGGCTGGAGCCGGCGCCGCGTGCTCGGGCTCATCCTCTCGGAGGGGACGACGATCAGCGTGGGGGGCGGGCTCGTGGGGCTGCTCGCAGGCTGGACGGGCGCGGAGGTCCTGATCCACTGGGCGCCGCGCGACTTCCTCTCCGCGCGCTATTCGCCGGAGCTATTCGGCATGGCGCTGCTCGTGGCCGTCGGGCTCGGATTCATCGGCGCGCTGTATCCGGCGTGGCGGGCATCGCGGCTCTCGCCGATGGAAGCGCTGAGGTTTGAGTAGTCGGAGCTGGCGGGTAGAAGTAGGATCGAATGAGTGAGATGGCCGTTCGGACTCTCGACCTTGTCAAGCACTACGAGGGCGGACAGATCCGAGCGCTCAACGGAGTGACGATTGACGTACCGCGCGGCGAGGTTCTGTGCATCATGGGGCCGAGCGGGTCCGGCAAGTCGTCGTTCCTGCACTGCGTGGGCGCCCTGGACGTGCCGACCGGTGGCGACGTGTGGCTGAACGGCCGGTCGCTTACGGGGGAGCGCAACCTGGATGCGGTGCGTGCCCGCCAGGTCGGCTTCATCTTCCAACTCAACAACCTGCTCCCGATGCTGACGAGCGTCGAGAACGTTGAGATCCCGATGATGGGGCTCCGGCGGCTGCGGAAGGACCGCCGCCGTCGCGCTGAGGCGCTCCTGGACCTCGTGGGGCTTTCGCACCGGAAGAACTTGATCGCTACGAAGCTCTCCGGAGGCGAGCGCCAGCGCGTTGCGATCGCGCGCGCCCTGGCGAACGAGCCGACGTTGATCCTGGCGGACGAGCCGACGGGGAACCTGGACTCGAAGACGGGTGAGCAGATCATGGATACGCTGCTCACCATGCGCAGAAAGACCGGCGCGACGCTCGTAATCGTCACTCACAACCCACGCGTGGCGTGGGACGCGGACCGCGTGATGGAGATGAGGGACGGTCAACTGAGGCCGCTCGGCACGGGAGCGGATCTAAGGAGGTATGAGGCCCTCTGAAGCCGTCGATTCCCGATGTTTCAGATCAGGGACAGCCCGCCATCCACGACCACGATCTGCCCGCACACCCACTCCGCCAGGTCGCCGACCAGGAATTCCACAACTCCCGCGACGTCCTCGGCCCGACCCAGCCGCCCCATGGGCGTGAGACGGCGCGCCATGTCCAAATCGAAACCCTTCTCCTTCAGGATCTCCAGCACCGGCGACTCGATCAGCCCCACCGCGATCGCGTTGACTCGCACCCCGCTCGGCGCCAATTCGTGCGCTGCATAGCGGACGACGGCCTCCAGAGCCGCCTTGGCCGCGCCGATTGCTCCGTAGCCCGGCAGAACCCTCGAAGCGCCCAGACTGGAGATCGCCACCACCCGCCCGCGGCGCGCGCTCAGACGATCACGCAGCCCCCTCAGCATCAACTGGAAGGAGCGCGCGCAGACGTTCATCGTCAGGTCCCATTGATTGGGCTTCAGTTCCATCAGAGGCTTGAACGCGCCCAGCGCCGCGGCATGGACGTAGACGTCCACATCTTCCCGCACCCGGCCCACGAACGCCTCCACTCCCGCCTCGTCTCCGATGTTGGCCCGCACCAACTCCACAGGGACCCCGATCTCCCGGGCGCACGATTCCGCAGCCCGGTCATCCTGCACGTACCCGAGATACAGCTTTTTCGCACCCATGCGAGCCAGCCGTTCCGCCACTGCCCGGCCGATCCCCCGTGTCCCGCCCGCGACCACGCCGATCATGACTCCTCGCCCTTCTTCAATCGCTCTTGGATATCCCAGGCCACCATCCCCGTGCAGAACTTGTTCACGATGTCGTCCGCCGTGAACCGCCGCGCCGACTCTCTCAGCTCATGGTCCATAATCTTCACATGGAATTCCTTCTCCAGCAGGAAGCGCAGCTCCAGAAGATCGATCGACTCCGCGCCCAGCTCCGCGATCAGCGGCGTCTCGAGACCGATCCGTTCCACAGGGATCCTCAAGACTTTCGAGACCAGCCCGCGCACTCGATCCAGGATTTCTGGATCGAGACCGTACTCCGTCATAGCGATTCTCTCAACGCCGTCGCCTTGCCTGGAGCTCCCAACGACCATCCACCGTCAACCGTGAGGCAGCAGCCCGTGACGTAAGACGCCTCGGGCGACACGAGCCACGCCGCTGCCGCCGCCACTTCCTCCGGCCCCGCCAGCCTCCGCATCGGCACCGATTGCTCCAGCCCGGCCGCCGCCTGCGGCGAATTCCTAAGAAGGCCTCCCGCGACGCCTCCGGCGCTCACGGCATTGACGCGCACGCCATACGGAGCCAGCTCCAGTGCCGCCAGGCGCACGAGGCACTCCAGCCCCGCTTTCGATACCGCGTATGCGTTCTGTCCCCGTGACGGTCGCGTCGCGGCCACAGAGCTGATGAAGACCATCACTCCGTGTCGCGCCAGCATCATATGCTTTCCGCACACCCTTAGCGCCCGCTGCGCGCCCGTCAGGTTCACCTCCAAAACCTCCGACCAGTCCTCCTCCTCGAGTCCCAGGAGCAGGCCGTCTCTGGATGCCCCCGCCGCATACGCCATGGTGGTGATCGGCTCGTCGCTCGCGAACTCCTCGATCGCCTGCTCCATCCGGATCGGATCGCGCACGTCAACGTGGACCGCCGTGCCTGCGGTTTCGTTCGCCAGCCTTTCCGCCCGGTCCCTGCCTGTGGCGTACCCGATTCCCACGCGCATCCCGCCGGACGCGAGCCTGCTCACAATCGCCGCCCCGACGGCTCCCGATCCACCGATCACCAATCCCCTCATGGCTTCCTCAGCACCAGGCATGCGTTCTGGCCGCCGAATCCAAACGAATTCTTCACCACGACGCGAATCGGGAGATCCTCCGCTCGGCGGGCTACGTGCCGCAGCGCGCAGTCCGGATCAACATGATCCAGGTTGATCGTCGGCGGCGCCTTTTGCGCCTCGATTGCCACCAGGCAAGCAGTCGCCTCCAACGCCCCCGCCGCGGCCAGCGAGTGGCCGATCATCGATTTCGTCGAGCTGACGGGCACGCGCGTCCCGAAGACCTCCGTGATGACGCGCGCCTCGGTCGCGTCGTTCATCCGTGTGGCCGTCCCGTGGGCGTTGATGTAATCGACCTCCTCCGGCCGCACGCCCGCCGCGGCCAGCGCCCTGCGGATGGCGGTGATGCTCCCCTGTCCCCTCGGATCCTCGTCCGTCAGCCGATAGCCGTCGTTCGTGCTCGCGTAGCCGGCGATCTCGGCACGGACCCGGGCGCCGCGACGCAGGGCCTCGTCCCAATCCTCCAGCACCAGGAACGCCGCTCCCGCTCCAAGCACGAATCCGTCCCGATCCCGGTCAAAGGGCCGACTGGCGTGGGCGGGGTCGTGCGACCGTTTCGAAAGAACGCCCAGGGCGCCGAACCCCGCCAGCGCCAAGACATTGACCGCCGCGTCGCATCCGCCGGCGATCACGGCGCGCGCCCGGCCGCCCTGAATCATGCGGAAGGCTTCTCCGATGGCCTGCGTCGAGGAGGTGCAGGACGTCGCGATGGTGCTCGACTCGCCCCGCGCTTCCAGAACAATCGCGATGTGCGCCGCCGCCATGTTGGGCAACGCCTTCAGGCACATGATCGGATTGAGGCGCTCGAGCGCGAGCTTGACCCAGCTTCTCGGATCGAAAAGCTCCGAGGCGCCGAAAGTCCGCGCATGCTCCAGGGCGACAGCGCTCAGCTCCGCGGTGTCCTCCGTGTCCCAACTGCCCACTCCCCCGACCCCCACGATGACTCCGATGTCGGCCGGATCGAGTTCACTCAGCCCGGTCTCGTCCCACGCCATCCTGGCCGCGCCGACGCCGTACTGCATCGGGCGGCTCATCGTCCTCACCATCTTCGGATGCGACACGTAAGGAGTTACATCATAAGAGGTGGGCACCTCGCAGCCGAAACTGGTCGGCAATCCGGTCGCGTCGAAGGCGCGGATAGGCCGCGACGTGGAGACGCCCTCGAGCACCCCCGAGCGGAAAGCCTCCAGACCGACCCCGAACGGCGAGACCACACCGACGCCCGTCACCGCCACCCTTCGGTTCACGGCAATCCCTGGACTCCCTTCTCGAAGCCGCTGAGCCGCGTCCCCTCGAGCAGATCGCGGTAGATCATCAGCATGGCGTCTCTCACCGCTTGATCACGGAAAACGCTCTCGAGAGGGATCATCGCCATCGTGATCTCTGCATGAACCGCGACATCGCCCTCAACGCGCCCCTCGAAATCCGTGCGGACCGTCCGCTCGCCCCATTCCACGACGCGTCCCTCCACGTCCAATCGGTCGCCGGGCTTGACGCGGCGGCGGTACTTCGCCCGCTCGATCAACGCCGGCAGGGCCTTCATCCGGAATCCCTCGGACGCTTCAATCAGCGCTGTGGCCACCTGCGTGAGGCTCTCAAGCAGCAGGCTCCCCGGCACCGTCGGATACCCTGGAAAATGATCCCGGAAAATCTCCTCCCCCACCGTGAAATTCCGAAACGCCTTGATCCTCGTCCGGCGTTCCAGCTCCGTGATCCGGTCAATGAACACGAAAGGCATCGCGCCACCCAGTCTCTATGTCACGCTCACCTTGATCGACGTCACCGGGCGTTGTTCCTCCGGCTCGGCGGGAAGCAAGTTGTGGGACAGGTCGGCCCACAGGACGACCCTCGCGTTCGTTCCGTCCGCCTTCATGGTGAGGATTCCGCCACAGCCGGGACGTCCATGGCGGCCAAGGGCGCTCGTTTCGCCGTCGGGAGTCAACGAAACCCCCTCGTCAGGCCAGCGATTCGCCCGCTGCCCACACCGGTCAAAAGGAAGCGCTCTCACCATCGGGCGTCCAGCAGATGTGCCACCTCCGCGTCCGATATTCCTGCTCGGTTCCGTCGATCTTCAGGATGCACAGCCGATGTTCGTGTTTGTGGCGCACCCAGGGGCCGTCGGGCGACCAGATCCGTCCGTAGCTGGCGGCCAAGGTTCGGTGCACCCGACCAATGGGCCGCGGCCAGCTTCAAATCGGCTCCGCAGACGAGGTTCGAATCAACGTCTCACAACGGTTGAGGCGGGGAGCGTCTACGCCCAGGGCGGTATGCGGCGGCGCGCAGAATCGTTTATACGCGGATCGGATCGGCCTGTCAAGTTACAATGTCACAATGTGGCAGCCGCGTTTAGTAACCAATCATGCTCGACCAGTCGCCATTGGCTGCGTGATCTTGCTCTCCCTCGCGTCCCCAGGCTGCGGGCACCGACCCGCCCATACGCTGAAGCAGCCCGCACGAGGCCTCGAATCACCGTTGGTTAACCAATTGGTTAGCCAGGTCCACCGCTCAAGTGACGATCCCGTGCGAGCGGCCCTGGCCGTCGAGATCAGTCCGCTGCACCGTCGGCAAACTTATTCCTACACCTCGGGCCTCAAAGTGGAAGCGGTGGCCGTCCGAGAAACACTTCCTCGGAGGCGCCGCGATGTCGCGATCATGGCTGCTCTCAACGGGCGTTTCTTCGGCCGCGATGGCTTCGCTGCGGTGTCCACTCTCGCTAGTCCTGAGACATTGTCGTTTGCCGCCGCCCTCGACTCTCGCCGGGCTGGCGGCATCGGTCCCCCTCGCGGAGGACCCGGAGCTTGTACTCACGCGTGAAGCGGCGCCGTTTCGGCTGGGCCTCCACTTCGGGCTCCGGCACCATGCCCGCGGCTGCCGCGGGGGAAACTCCAATCGCCCTACGGGCTCCTTCCGTTTCCCCCGTGAGATCCATCTCATGCATCGAATCCATGCTTCTCTGCCTCCGCGCCCTCATCACTAATTACAGGGGTAGAACCTGTCTCACTCATGTTGGCACAGAGGGCCCAGCGCGGGCTCCGGGGCGATCAGGTTAACACGGAGAGAGTCGCCACCGCGGAGGCCGTGATCGGCGAGAACGTCCGCCCCACGCGCCTAAACACGAAACCCCGGCCATCGTTCGACCGGGACTCGTCTATGTCCACCACGATCACTCGTGGCTGAGAGTCGGTGACTCCCCAGACGATCGGAGGTTCGAGGCGATCCTCCGGTTCAAACCTCAGATCAACTGGTAGTCCAGGTGATCGAATGTTCGAACTTCTCCCGCCCCACATTCCCCTCCACTACTCCGCCCTTGTCAACACATCAACTACAGGGGCACCGACCTTGCCCTTTTTCCACTGGCATGAGGCGGCGACAGTCACTCTTGATGCGAAGGGCCAACTTTGACTACCTTACCTCGACTTTCTTCAATCGGTGGGCTAGGAGAAACGAGGTGAGGACTCTGGCGATGAATGTTCGGGATGTCGCGGCCTACCTCAGTACGGACGAAAAGACCAGCTACTGTCTCGCGGAGAAGGGAAATCTGCCCGGCTCCAAGGTCGCTGCCACCTGGCGCTTCAAGAAGGACGATATCGATCGGTGGATCGAGGAGGGCAAGGCGCCCTCTGGCACAACCCCGACAGGTAGGCGGGTAACGCACGGCGCTCGGCGAGTGGGCGGCCGATGAACCTCAACGATCTCAAGCCCGGCATCATCGTCCGCAGGCCGGTGCTTCCAGAGCGCATCGAGGTGCTGGTCGTCACACCGCTCGGCGACATGATCAAACTCACCGGGGCAGGACAGAAGACAGGGAAGGTGCTCGAGGCAATGCCCGAGCGGAGACCGTTCGACGGCGACCCGGCGTGCGGCTATCCGGCCCCAATCGTCGATCACCGCGCGGCGCGCGACCGCGCCCTGGCGGTCTTCGCCGCCGTTAAGGCTGGAGGCGGCGGCCGGTGAGCGGCGCCCCAGTCGTGCCGCGCATTCTCCTGACCGGGGCGACCGGCTACATCGGCGGCCGCCTGCTCCGGCGCCTCGAGCGCCGCGGCACGCCGGTCCGCTGCCTGGTGCGCCACCCGGAGCGGCTGTGCGCCCGGGCCGCCGCTTCGACCGAGATCGTCCGCGGCGATCTCCTGGAGCGCGACGGCCTCGAGCGGGCGCTCGCGGGGGTGCGGACGGCATACTACCTGGCGCATTCGATGGCGTCGGAGGGATCGTTCGAGGAGGAAGAGGAGACGGCGGCGCGCAACTTCGCCGCCGCGGCGCGCTCCCGCGGGGTGGAGCACATTATCTACCTCGGAGGCCTCGGGGGAGCAGAGGCGGGCCTGTCCAGCCACCTCAAGAGCCGCCACCGGGTGGGGGAGTGCCTGCGTGCCTCGGGGATCCGCGTCACCGAGTTCCGCGCCGGGGTCGTGATCGGGTCGGGGAGCCTCTCTTTCGAGATGGTGCGGGCCCTCTGCGAGCGCCTCCCGGTCATGGTGACGCCCCGCTGGGTCACGGTTCCCACCCAACCGATCGCCATCGACGACCTACTCGCCTACCTGGTGTCGGCCTCCGAGACACCAGAGCCCGCCGGCGGCATCGTCGAGATTGGCTGCCCCGACCAGGTCTCCTACGCCCAGATGGTCCGCGAATACGCTCGCCAGCGCGGTCTGCGCCGCCTGATGATTCCGGCTCCCCTCCTGACCCCGCGCCTGTCGGGGCTCTGGCTCGGCCTCGTTACGCCCCTGCGCGCCCGGGTCGGCCGGCGCCTGATCGAGGGCCTGCGCATCCCGGCCGTCGTGCGCGACCCGGAGCCGGCGCGGGGCTACCCCGTGGAGCCGCGCGGATTCCGTCAGGCGATCGCCGACGCGCTGCGCAACGAGGATCGCGAGTTCGCAGAGACCCGCTGGTGCGACGCGCTGTCGTCCTCGAGCTCGCGGACGTTCGGCGGCGAGCGCTTCGGGTCGCGCCTGGTCGACTCGCGGGAGATCGTCGTGGACGTCCCACCGTCCGCCGCGTTCGCGTGCATCCGCCGGATCGGCGGGGCCAATGGGTGGTATTACGGAAACGATCTGTGGCGCCTCAGGGGCCTACTGGACCTGATGGTCGGCGGCCCCGGCCTGCGACGAGGTCGGCGCGATCCCGAACACCTGGCGGTCGGTGACGTGGTCGACTGCTGGAGGGTCGAGGCGATCGAGCCGGATCGCAGGCTGCTGCTGCACGCCGAGATGCGCCTCCCCGGCAGGGCCTGGCTCGAGTTCGAGGTCGCGCGCCGGCATGGCGGTGCGATCGTGAGGCAGACGGCCCTGTTCGATCCGCTGGGTCTGTCGGGCCTCGCCTACTGGTACGGCATCTACCCTCTGCACCAGATGGTGTTCGCCGGGATGCTCGAGGGCCTGGCGGGCGCGGCCCGGGCCGAGGCCGCGCGCCCGGGTCCCGCCGAGGACCAACGCCAGGCGTGAATTTCTGGTGGCATCGGGCAGGGATCGTGGTAGAGTAGCTTTACAGGGAAACTAGCGGATCGCGTGTCCAGGCCCTGGCATGTCTATGGCAGCGCCGATCGAAGTGACCGGATCGGGGAGCGGGACGGGCGCCGCGCCCGGCGCCCCGATCGCTTCCGCGGCGAGCCACGGGAACCTCAGGTTGGTTCCAGGCTCGCACGTCGCCGTGATCGGCGGGGGCCCTGCCGGGTCGTTCTTCAGCTACTTCCTCCTGCAGAACAGCGAGCGGCTCGGTCTCGGCCTCCAGGTCGACATCTACGAGCAGCGGGACTTCCGGAACCTCGGGGCCCAGGGCTGCAACATGTGCGGCGGCATCGTCTCCGAGTCCCTGGTGCAGCACCTGGCCGCCGAGGGGATCCACCTGCCGGCCGGCGTCATCCGCCGGCGCGTCGATTCGTACCACCTGCACATGGACGTCGGCAGCATCAGGATCGAGACGCCGCGCCACGAGAAGCGCATCGCGGCGGTGCACCGGGGCGGCGGGCCGCGCGGTAGCCCCTCCGCGTCGGTCGCGAGCTTCGACGCCTACCTCCTGGACCTGGCCCGCGAGCGCGGCGCGCATTGGGTGCACGATCACGTCGAGCGCCTGGACCGGGACGATGGGCGGCCGCGGATCGAGACCAGAGGGGGGCTCCGAGAGACCTACGACTTGGTGGCGATGGCGATCGGCGTGAACGGGTCGGCGACGCGCCTGTTCGCCGACGCCGGCGTGCGCCGGGCCCCCGCTACCACGAAGACCTACATCTGCGAATTCTTCCTCGGCGTCGAGCTCCTACGCCGCTACCTCGGCAGCTCGATGCACGTCTTCCTCCTCGACATGCCGCGCATCGAGTTCGCGGCGCTGATCCCGAAGGAGGACTACGTCACGGTCTGCCTGCTCGGCAAGGACATCGACAAGCCGCTCGTGGAGGCGTTTTTGAACTCGCGCCAAGTGCGCGAGGTGATGCCGCCTCACTGGAGGCCGCCGAGCGACTTCTGCCGCTGCGCACCGAGGATCAACGTGCGCGGGGCCTCGCTTCCCTCGGGGGACCGGTGCCTGTTCATCGGTGACTGCGGCACGACCCGCCTGTACAAGGACGGCATCGGCGCGGCCTACCGCACGGCCAAGGCGGCCGCCTCGGCGGCGGCGCTGTACGGAATCTCGGCGGCGGACTTCGAGCGCCACTACGCCCCCGCCTGCCGGGCCATCGCCAGGGACAACATGCTGGGGGATGCGGTCTTCGTGGTCACGCGGCTGATCAAGAGGGCGCGCTTCGCCCAGCGCGGCGTGTGGCGCATGTTGTCGCGCGAGCAGCGCACGGAGGGTTCGCCCCGCCGGATGAGCACGGTGATGTGGGACACGTTCACGGGGAGCGCGCCCTACAGGACGGTGTTCCTCCGGACGTTGAACCCGGCCTTCGTCTCCAGGTTCGCCTGGGAGATGGCGGCGGGGGCATTGCAGCAGCGGGCGAAGAGAAGGAATGGGGGTGTCTCGATGCCAACAGGGATGGTCGGGAAGAAGTACAAGGACGGCGAGGTCATCTACCGGCAGGGGGAGACCGGCGACTGCATGTACGTCGTCATGGAGGGACAGGTCGAGGTCCTGCGCCGGCAGGGCGAGAAGGAGTTCTGCCTGGCCACGTTCGGCCCGGGGGACTTCTTCGGCGAGGGTGCCATCGTCCGCCAGGAGCAGCGATCGATGACGGCGCGATCCCTGGGCGTCTCCACGATCCTCACGGTCGAGAAATCGAACTTCCTCCGGCGCATGCAGGAGGACCCCTCGCTGGCGCTGAAGCTCGTGGAGAAGCTGTCGAAGCGGATCAGCACCCTCGAGGAGGCCCTTGTCCTCAAGGGATCGGAGATGCCGGTCATCTAGACCGGGTTTCTCGGCCGGCTAGGTCCGAGCCGGGCCCCGGTGCAGTTCGTCCAGAACCCCACGCAGGGCAGAGGAAGTTGCAGCTGCGATTCCAAGTCAGGTGAGGGTCGTTCCGTCAACCTTGGCTTCGACGGTGCGTGGCGGAATGTACAAGCACGGTAATTACCCGACACCCGGCCTCAGGGGTTCTGATTAAGCGCGGCTTTCTGAAAAACGAGTTCGTTTT
>JAWPNA010000195.1:0-2816 GCA_045402695.1 Acidobacteriota bacterium | reverse complement strand
GGTCGCTCCCGAGCGGCGGCGCGTGGCAATTCTCTGGAACCCGGCCAACGCGATCTTCCAGACTCAGATGGTGAAGGAGGCGGAGGCAGCGAGCCGTCGCTTGGGGCTCCAGGTGCAAACTATCGCGGCGAGCGATGCCAGAGAGATCGACAAAGCCTTCCAGTTGATGACGCGAGAGCGAGCCGAAGCGCTGGCCGTCCTTTCCGACCCGATTTTCATCGCCGAGCGGACCCGAATCGCCACGCTCGCCGCAAAGGGCCGTCTGCCGCCCACACCGCGCCAGAAGTCGAGGTTACGGTGGAGCGCGCCGAGCGCGGGATGTCGAGGCGTAGCGTCTCACAACCACGGCAATGTTCGGGATGCGCCGTGCCTCATTCGCTCACGAGCAAGCTACCGAAATTAAAAAGCATCGGGCCTCGTCTTAGGGAGGCAATTTCGCCCTGTTCTGAGCCTCGGGCTTGCACCACCGGCTCAGGATGCTTGCCCGAGAGATCGGTGTGGACGCCTCCCGTCGCTGGCACGGTTGTCAGCTCGAGCGAGCGGTGGACAGGAGAAGAAGCCCCCCGTTGGCGAGCAGGGCCGCCGTCCAGACGAGGTCGAGGTTGGTGCAGCCGCGCCGCAGGAAGCCGATGGCTCGCCCCGCGGCGGCCTGAGACGCCCTAGAAGCTGTCGGCGCGCACCACCGGCTCAGGATGCTTGCCCGAGAGATCGGTGTGGCTGGCTCCGCTCGGGCACTCGGCGTTGAAGTTGACGCCGGGCGGCTCCGCCGCGACGCGCAGGGCGTCCCGTACCGTCGCCGGCGTCGCGCCCGGGTGGGTGGCCAGGTAGAGCGCCGCCACCCCGGCGACGTGCGGTGAGGCCATGCTGGTGCCGCTGATCGTGTTGTATCCCCCGCCTTTCCACGTGGAAAGGATCGACACGCCGGGGGCGGCCAGCAGGCGGCTCCGATCGGCAGCGAGCGTCGCGTAGTTGGAGAAGCTGGCGAAGGTGTCGTCGGCGCTGTAGCTCGTCGGGACACCACTGCCACAGGCGCGACCGTCGGAGTCTCCCAGCGCGGTCACGGCGATGACCTCGTTGTACGCGGCCGGCACGAAGTTCTTCAGGTCCACTCCGCTATTACCGGCCGCGACCACGAAGGTCACGCCGTCGGCGACCGCCTGACAGATCGCCTTGTGCAGAGCGTCGTTGTTCGACACGCCGCAATTGCCGTCGTCGGCGCCGGATCCCCCGAGGCTCATGTTGGCCACCACGATGGAGCCGCCCTTCTGTGGTGACTTGGAGTCGACGAAGTCGATGCCGCAGATGACCGACGACCACGATCCTGAGCCCGCGTTGTTGAGGACGCGCACGGCCCAGAGCTTGGCTCCCGGGGCGACGCCGACGACCCCCGCCCCGTTGTTCACCGCCGCGATGGTGCCCGCCACGTGGCTACCGTGCCCGTTGCCATCGGAATAGCTCTTGCCCGTGGAGCAGTTCTTGCCCCCGAGGATGTTGGGCTGAAGATCTGGGTGCGCCAAGTAAATGCCGGTGTCGAGGACGGCCACCTGGACACCGGCGCCTGTGTTGAGCCGGTTCTCGGCGTTGATGCGGTTGATCCCCGTGGAGAGGGTCTGCTGGTACGTCACGACGACCCGATCTTCGCTGATGAACTGTACCCGGGGATCCCGCGCGATGGCGCTCAGGGCCGCCGCGGGAATCGGGGCAGCGAACCCCTTGATCGCATGCTCGTAGACATGATCCGGCGCGAGCCCGTGCCGGCGGGCGAGATCCCGGGCCGCATCATGAGGCCGCGGAATGCTGTCGTGGAAGACGACGATGTGGCGATCGGGAATGTAGTGGTCGATGACGACCTCGGGCGGCGCCGCCAAGGCCTCGACGCCGAGCCCGCTCAGGAAGACGAGGCCGACCAGCAGTCCGGCGACCCGTCGCACGGATTTCAAGCCGGGAATCGAAGGGTGATCGTCAACCATTCGCCGATGAGAGATCATGTCCGCTCCTCCGCGTGTACGCAGCAGTAGATCAACTCTACTCGAGGCCGGATGTCCGCCTCAAGGACGATCTCCTTCACCTCGCTATGAAGAAACTGCATGGCGGCCCCGTCCGCGACCAGCATGCATCGGTCGAGTGGAGCAAGGAGCAAGCTAACGAGAACGTCCTCCAGGGCGCGGGGTTGCAGCGGATCGGGCCAGGTTCGCGTCTGGGGTCGAACGCGTCTGTCGGATAGCGAGCACTCTTCACGGGCCGTACTGGTATTTCCGTTATGAAGAATGGGACCCGGCGGCGGGTGTTATTCGGTATCGGCGGGAGTATGTCCCGCGCCGCGAGCTTAAGCGCGTGCGGCGCTGGATCAGACGTGCTCGCGCAGAGAATCGGCGCCTGAGGTCCTTCCTGAGCTCTTTACGGCGATGCCTGCCTCGGCGCCGGCCGGTCCCAGTCGGCGTCGCATCTCGCAACAGCACGAATCCTCGTTAGATGGCCAGGGGCTATTGACCACTGTTCTGGTTAACGCCGCGCTCCTCCCCATTCCAAACGGCAATTCCCTCACACGGGTCAGGCGTCTCACCCACGCGGCGAGCGTCTCATGAGGCGTCTCACGCCGCGGCCTGGGAAACGGCTGTTCCGAGGCGCACTGATCCACGCGCAACCGACCGAAACTTCAACGCGATTGGAGCGGCGTCTTAGGGAGGCGATTGCACGCTGTTCTGAGGCGCGGCGACTGAAGCCTGACGCTTGTCGCGCGCGTGCGCGGGGCGCGCGGGCACGATCGCCGTGCCGTAGTGCTGGGCAAGTTCCTCATACGTCCGCTGCAGGCCGGG
>JAWPNA010000374.1:0-6517 GCA_045402695.1 Acidobacteriota bacterium | reverse complement strand
CAGATGGCAGGCCCGGCAGTCTCTCTCGTACGTCACGGGGAGCATCCGATCCCCCGCCTGATCGGGATGGTGGCAGGAGGCGCATCCCAGCGTGACGGGGCCGCCGGCGCCGCGGATCCCGGTCTTGAGGTGCAGGCGATGGTTGAGGAGCAGGCGCGCCGCGTCCGTGCCCTTGGCCACCGCGTCGAACTCGGGATGATCGGAGGGGAACGACGTGACCTTCCTCGCGGTCGCCTCCGGAGGGCCCGTTTCGGTGACCGCTCCCGCGCGCGTCGTGAGGTCCGCGTGGCACGCGGCGCAGTGGGCATCATCCACCGCCGCCAGCGACCCGCCGCGATGCTCGGCGTGACACGACGCGCACGCGGGAGAGCTCGCCTGCGTCTTCTGATGCAGCGGCCCCGCATGGCAGGTCAGGCAGGCGCCGTCGGTGACAGCTCCCGCGCCGCCGCCCGATCCCGCAAGTGGAGCAGCGGTGCCGTCAGGGGCCCTTCTCCCCTCGCCGTGACACGACCCGCAGTCGGACGCGAGCAGCGCGTGCGCAGCGGTCAGCTCCCCTCCCGCCCAGGCAAGCCGTCGAGACGGCATCAGCCACCACAGGGTGACGAGAGCGCAGATGGCCACCGCCGCCCACGAGGCGCGCGCCTTCCAGGCGCGCAGCGGATGCGGCCTGGTGAAGTAGTCGAGCTGAATCCGCTTGGCGAGCGTCTTGGTGGTGCGCGCGCGGGCCATGGGCGGCTCAGTACCTCAGCGTCATCACGGCGTGAGCTGCGACCAGCAGCAGGAGAGCGTACGAAAGAGGAACGTGAACCAGCAGCCAGCCGTGCAACCACCGGTGCAGCCGCTCCTGCACGGCGAGCTGGCGTCTCTCCTCGCAGATGTGCGCCAGATCCCCGGCCGTCTCGTGCAGCTCCGCCGGAAGCAGTGTCCTCAACTGGCCGAACATCGCCTCCGCGCGCCCGGCATCCCCGAGCCGATGCCGCGCCCCGCCGTCCGACGCCAGGAACGGCTCCACCTCCTCGTGGAAGAACCGGGCCAGCGTGTCGTGGTTTGCCTTCTGAACGCGCGCGGCAGCCTCCTCCTGGAGCTGCGCCACGATGTTCGGGATCTGCTCGTAGATGGTCTCCATCTCCACGCGCACGGTCATCAACCGGGGCAGGAACTGCTGCAAGGCAAGCCCGAAGATCCCCGAGGCGGTCACGATGAACAACAGGATCCAGAGCCAGGTCGAGGCGGTTCCGCCCCATCGGAATCCCGCGTGGAACAACACCAGCGGCACCACCAGCAGTCCCAGCCAGATGTGGCCGCGCATCCAGGCCGAGGCACGGCCGAGCCGCCAAGCCGGGCGCTTCTTCTTGATGGCGAGCAGCCCCTCGAAGGCCATGGCCCCCGCCGCCGCGATCCCGAACGTGAGGCCCGCCGCGCTTCCTCCCGTGACGCCGCCGGGAGTGGCGCGATCGGCCAGCAGGTAGCCGGCCCCCGCCGCGGCGCCGAGGCCGGCGGTGACCGCGAGCCACCTGCGGTGCGTCGCGTCGAGGATCACGACCGCCTGCCGATCTGCTCCGCGAAGAACTCCCGCGGCTCGACGCGGAACGCCGCGTCGTGCGGGCAGGCGGTCACGCACGATGGCTCGCTCAGGTGCGAGCACAGATCGCAGGTGATGGCCTTCTCGCGAGGCTTCCCGACGGCGGCCTTCTGCGTCGGGGCCGACTCCTTGGACATCGCCTCGTCCAACTCCGCCGAGGGAAACGGATGCATGTTGATGTTGCCGTAGGGGCACTGCTTCGCGCACAGCCCGCAGCCGATGCACCAGTCCTCGATGACGATCTCGAGCGATTCCTTCCTGCGGATCGATCCCACCGGACAGCCCACCATGCACAGCGGGTCGCGGCACTGACGGCAGGATGTGGCCACCAGGAAATGATCGAACCGGAGGCCGTCGCGGATCAGCCGTGTCACGCCGTCGTGCGTGTCGGCGCACGCGCGCACGCAGTCATCGCAGCGGGTGCAGCGATCGAGATCGAGCACCAGCAGGTTCTGCGCCTGCATCAATCCCTGCTCGAGGTACTCATCCAGCCGGCTGCCCGACAGCGCCTGCTGCTGCGCGAGGTTGGCGCCGCGCCGCGCCGCCGCCAGATCCTCCAGGCGCGACCGGACCTCGGGAAACTCCGACACCATGGCCGCGAAGTCGTCCGCGCCGATCTTCACCACCTCGACGTGATCCATGGCGGCGCAGGTGGCCTCGCGCTGTCCCTCACCCAGCAGCCCCATCTCCCCGAAGGCGTTGCCGCGCGAGAGGTAGGCGAGCACCATCTCGCCGCCTGGGAAGTTGCGCGACACGCGGACGAAGCCGATCCGGATCAGGTAGAAGGCGTCGGCGGCCTCACCCTCCTTGCAGATCACCTGGCCGGGCTCGAAGGCCACCAGCGAGACGCGCGACCTCAGCCGATCGAGGAAATCGTCCGACAGCCCGGCCAAAAGCGGGACGGAGCGCAGGTGGCCGTCCATGGCCCGCGACCGGTAGTCGGCCTCCAGCTTCTCGCGGAACACCTTGTTCTTCTGGAGGATCTGCAGGATGTTGCGCAGCATCTCCAGCATCACGCACTCCTCGGCCGCGACCACCGTGGCCGAGCGCGGGTAAAACGACATGCAAGTCATCTCGCCGAAGAGGCTTCCCGCCGGCAGCGTGGCCACCGGTTTGCCTGCGGCCAGGTCAACCGGCGCGTCGATCGGGATGAACCGTCCCCCCGCATCGGGGCGCGGGTCCTCGCTCTGCCCCACCAGCGCGCTCTTGATGCGGCGCACGAACCCCTGGAGGCCCCCGGCCGTCTTCACGTGCGCCATCGGGGTCCGGATCGAGACCGTGGCCGAGCCGTCGAGGATGAAGAAGGCGGTGGAGCCGAACTCCCCCTCGCGGCAGACCACATCGCCCTTCTTGAACCGGCGCAGGACCACGGCGCCGGGATACTTCTCGAGCGTGGTGGGGAGTGTCCCATGGAAGATCGGCAGGCCGGCGAGCTGCTCGGCGGTGAGCGGCTCGCCGCGTTCCAGTCTTATCTCGGCAACCGGCTTGGCGGCCATCGGTCCCCTTCGGAGAAAGCCCGCGAGGCCAGAGTGCGAAGGAGGCGGCGGCGAATCTACCACGGAAGCCGGCGGGGGCGCCATGAGGAACAGGTTGAACAAGCCCAGCGAGCACCTTCGCGACGTCCGCCGTGGCCGCAGTGTCGTCGTGGTCGATCGCGACACGCCGATCGCGAAACTGATTCCCTACTCTTCCGACGGGGAGGCCCTGACAATTCGCAAGCCTCTCCGCCGAAGACCCTCTCTGCGCCATGTTCCTCTTCCCCCGCCCCTCAAGCTGGACACCGATATCGTGGACCTGCTCCTTACGGAGCGCCAGGGCGAGAGATGATCGCCTACCTTGACTCGTCCGTTCTCCTTCGGATGGTGCTGCGCCACCCAATCACCTGAAAGAGTGGAAGATCCTGAGCGCGGGAGTCGCAAGTGCGCTCGTCGAGGAGTTCGAGACCGTGGACATCACCAGACCGATCCTCGCGTGTGCCTTCCAGCCGCTCCCCACGGCACTCGGCACTCTTGATGCCATTCACCTGGCCACGGCGCTGCTTTGGCAGGAGAAGGAGCGCAAGCAGCTCGTCATGGCCACCCACGATACCGCGCTCGGCATCGCCGCGCGGGCTTGCGGCCTCCGTGTGGTGGGCGTCTGAGGGCGGTGGCCCCAGTCTGCCTGCCCGCACCTCGGGGCGCTCGTGGTAGTGTTGTACAAGATTTAGAAACACGTTTCCAAGTGAGGTGATCGATGGACAGTGTGATCTTTCTTCTGCTCTGGTTCGCGGCCACCGCTTTGCTCGTAACTGCTTTTGGTAGGCGGCTCTGGTACAAGCTCTCACCATTGCCGAGGATCTACCTCGTGTTGTGTTGGGCCCTCGTCTCGGTCGGGGTCATTCAATCGATGGTCGCACCCATCAGGTTCAGGCCGCTCGACGAAGCCGGGCTATGGTTCGCGACAGCGGGGATGGCCATCGCCCTTACAGGTGCCGTGAATCTGCTCAACTTGGGCAGGTACCTGGAAGACACCGGGGTCAGGCGCGTGTCCCTGGCCGCGAACCTTGCGATGACCATCGTTTTCGTCGCCGTGGCCACGCACCGCGGTGCGGAACCGCCGCACGACCCAGTGTCCGTGGCCCTCATGACTGTAGCCGTGCTTGCGACGCTGTTGGGGAGCGGTATCCGTCAACTCATCCCCCCCAGATCTGCAGGCAACGACATGACGTAAGATGAAGCGCGTGGACGTTTGCCAGCTCACCACCGCATGAACCCGGCAGTAGGGTCTGCGGTATGCGATCCGTAGACCACACCTTCCACCACGTAGACCCTAGAAGGGAGCCACCTGCTCCCCGGTCGGCTCGGCTCAGCAGTACCACGGCTCGGTGAGGTAGGGGATTGTCGAACGCGCGGGCCGCGGAGCAAGGCCGTTCGAAAGACGGCCGGCACCCGCCGGCGATCGGCCGGCCACCTCCCAGATCGACTGGAAGATCTCGGGCCTCTCGTTCCCTCGCGCCATCCCCGTCTGGACCAGAGCCTCTATCTCCAACTGCAGACGATCCACCTCGGGGTCGCTGTGCCGCCACGGGTGAACCAGTCCGACTTCGTCGAACGCCCCCACCATCTTCCGGACCTCCGGAAGCTCGAGGAGCTTCGAACCGGCCGGAATGAGCAGGCGGATCGCGAGCTGAACCGGCGCCACATGCCCGATCAGATCATGCCCGGCCAGGAAGGAGAGGAGATCCTGGTATCCCGCGATCGAGATCCATGGCGTGAAAGCCACGAATGTCGGATTGAGCGTCAGCCCCGCCTCATGACAGAGCTCGGTGGCCCTCAGAAAGTCGCCGCGGGTATGGCCCTTGTCCAGGATCGCCAGGATGCGATCGTCGATCGACTCGACGGCGGTGGTGACGATCAGGCAGCCGGTGTCTCGCAGCGTCACGAGGTGCTCCGCATGGAGCAGGAGGTGCTCGACCTTGACGGTCACGTCATAGGTCAGGTCGGGGTGCTCCTGATGGAGGGAACGCACCAGCTCCAGGGCGTGGCCGACGCCGTTGAAGAAGTCGGGATCGCCGAAGGTGATGTGCTGGGCGCCCGCGCCGACCTGCTGTCGGATGTCGTCCAGCACCACGTCGCGCTGCACGATCCGGAACGTCCCCTCATAGACGGGCACGACCGGACAATGCCGGCACAGGTGCCTGCAGCCCCGGCTCGCCTCCGTGTACCCGACCGTCCGGACGCGGCCATCCGCCAGTTTCAGGTGCCCGTACCTCGACAGCGGCGGGAGGCCGCTTCGATCCGGCACGATGAACCGCTGCTTGTCCAGGCGGATCGTGGGCGCCGCCGGGCCCTCCGGTCCGATCGTGGCCGGAGCGGCGCTCAGGCGCCGGGCGAGATCAACCAGCCCCGTCTCGAACTCTCCGCCGAGGATGGTGTCCGCTCCCAGCCTGCGCAGGAACGGTTCGTTCAGCGAGGCGTAGAGACCGTAGAAGCAGAGGTGCGCCTCGGGGTTGACCGCCTTGACCCGGTCCACGACTCGGGCGGCGATGCGCGTCGCGGTGTGCATCGGCACGTAAAACGCCACCAGGCCGGCCGCGCGCACCGCATCCTCCTTCAGTGCCTCCACGGCCAAGTCGTTGCAGGTCACCCGCGCTCCCTCCCGCCGCAGCCAGGCGGCGGGCGAGGCGAGCCCGAACGGTTGCCGGCCCAATTCGTAAGTGGATATCAGAACGGCGTGCATCATGTCGGTGCGGCCCCTGCGGGGCGGCGGGGAACGCGGGCCGGCGACGGATCAGGCGAGCGGAGAGTCCCCGCCCTTGGAAGGCTGGTAGTAGGGATTGGTGCCGCCGGCGTGGTCCGTCGTGTCGACGATCCGGCGGATCTCGGGGACCGCCTCCTTGATCATCACCTCGATCCCCTGCTTCAGTGTCACGTCGGCCATCCCGCACCCTTGGCAGCCTCCCCCCAGGGCAATGTAGGCGACGTCGTCTTTGACATCCAGGAGCGTGATGTGGCCCCCATGCCCGGCCACGCCGGGATTGATCTTGCCGTCAATCACCTCCTGGACGGCCGCCGCTCTCGGGTCGGCCCAGATGGGATTCGGGTTCTCCACCTTGAAGCCGCTTTGAAGAGCCCCCTCCACGAAGTCCACGGTGGCGCCCTTGAGGTTCGGCGCGCTCCGCGGATCGATCAGGACCTGGAACCCGTCCGCGTCAATCATGGTGTCGTCGGGATTCTTGTCCTCCTCCCCCACGAACTGCAGATCGTACTGGAAGCCGTTGGCGCCTCGTCCCTTGATCTCGATACGGAGGGCCAAGCCTGGCTGGTCCTCGGCTTTCAGGAGGTCGAGAATCCTGCTCTTCGCCAGATCGGTGAAGTTGATCATCCGATAACCCTCTCGCTTTGTGACATCTTATCCGGAAACTGGCGGGCTGTCCACCTGGAACGCGCCGCGGGC
>JAWPNA010000291.1:0-1978 GCA_045402695.1 Acidobacteriota bacterium | reverse complement strand
GGGAGATCCCAGAGACAACACCAGAGGAATCAATCGAGAGGTTGGCCAGGACTGCGGTCTCAGCCATGCTTGGCCTGCCTGTCTCGCATCCTGTGGATCTCCATCACTCGCCAGTGAATCTGTAGCAACCGGCGCGTCAACTCAGGCCTGGAATCAGGATCGATCTGCTCGATCTCAAACATGGCGCAGACTGAAGTCAGGCACAGTGCATCGCTCATGCCATTTGTCTGGCCGATCAGATAAGTCCCGTACAGGATCAGCGCCTCCTGGACGCATCGGTCGGTTGTCTTGCGCCACTCCTGATAGTCCGACAGATCACGCGAATCCTCACCGCATGCGATCCGGTCGTGCTCGAAGGCCAGTTGATCCCGCTCGGACATCCACAGTGGCACGACATGATCTATTAGACGAAAGAGCCGTTGCCTTTCTGAAAAAAAAACTCAATCTCCAGCTTCAACTCTTCAACGATGTGTTCTATTGATTTTGGTGCGGCGTCGAGAAGTTTGGCGAACTCGTCAGGGCTATATGGAGGATTGGTGTCTTTCGTATCGGCTGACCTGAATCGCTCTGGCACTTCCCAACCAATAATTACCTGTTTGGCGAAGGCAGCGACGGCCGACGACATACGCCCTGGATTAATGCTGCCATCCTTGGCGAAGATCCCATCGCGCACCATTTGGTTGTCGAAGCGCTCCCGCTCCTTCATGGTTCGGTATTTGATTTCTATTCGGAACCCTTCCAATGCATCATGAAGGTCTATCCACCTACTTCTTCCTGTTTCAAGAGAACTAAGATCCAGCCCCATGCTCTCCCCCTATGTCTGGACGAATGTGTACTCATCCTCTCCTGCGGCGCTGTTGGCCATCGCCTCGAATTCCACAGGCGCTGTGCCTACGCCGTCCCTGTCCGCCCGGCCCACCTTCGTATACATCGCGTTAGGGATGGTCAGGTTGAACTGGTTGTAGTTGGTTCCGCCGGACGGAAATGTCCCGGTGGTGATCGCTCCGACCGTGCCGGCAATCCACTGGGTGAAGAAGTTGTTTGTCGCGGCCAGAACTTCCTCGGGATCAAATGATCCGGTAGGCTTGCGTGCCGTGATCTGCGCTGTGAAGTGTCCGGTCGCCCCGTTTGGATTCGGACGCATGGCGATTGTGTTGCCGAGGTCGAGCTTCAAATTCTGCATCTTGGCGGCTGTGTAGCTGCCGATGATGGACAGCGAGGCGGACAGGAACGCAGGCTCGGCGAAGGTCGGGTACACCGGAGCAGACAACAGGGCGGTATCGGTCGGGGCGTTATAGAGTCCTGTGAACTCGAACTCAGCCAGGACCGGCATACCGACGGTGAACGTCAGGACGCAGTTACCGACTGCGCCATGGATCATGTACCGTTTGCCGTCCTCATACAATGCGACGGTGCTATAGGCCCCTGTCATTTCATTGCTTATGGTCGTGGAGGACGGCGAGTATGTGCAGATTTCGTTTGGGCCAGCGCCACTCACAACAAGAGCCAAGCCACACGCCTTGAAAGGCACAGAGAAATCAGGCTCGGTGGATGCGGCGACCGGTGCGGCGACGGCTCCGGTCGTGTGGTTGTAGCTGCCGCGCAGGTACATCTTGAAACGAATCTTTGCAGCCTGAGTGCCGGTCACAGACCCGCGCGGAGACAGCGAGGCAGTCATCGCCTCGCGTGGAGTCTCAACAACATCTGGCTCCCACTCGACAATCCCGGTGTGCATGATGGCGTTGGCTGCCGCCAGGGTCTCGGCCGTTCCTGCTGTAGCTTCCTGCTTGATTGCGATCTGCTGGCGCTGTCTGAGTATCGGCATGGCCTACCTCGCTTCGATCCGCCTGATTGAAATCGGCAACGTGGCCGTCCTGACGAGCGAACCGTCATCTTGTTCCGCCTCGGGTCCGTAGACGGCATCTCCGGCCCATTCAACAACTTCAACGAACCGAGTGTTATCTGCTGCGGTTTGCAG
>JAWPNA010000383.1:0-8291 GCA_045402695.1 Acidobacteriota bacterium | reverse complement strand
GGACTTGATATACATAGTCACCGCAGAAACCACCATTGATCAGTCGCGTTACGTCATCGGCTGGCGCCTCACCAGAGACGTGAAGGCCATGCGTGTGAATGTTGGTGATGTCGGGGTCCTTCAAGTCGTTGTGCACGGGGCTCGGTGCTGCGTACGGGAGCAAGTTCTTGAAGGTCAGGACATACGTTTGCCCTGGCGTCATCTTCAACGTCGGACCCGGAATGCTGAAGTTTCCGCCTTGTTGGCGATAGGCCCGAGTCGTCAGGGTGTCGGCGCCGATCGTCAGGGTCGCTTTGCCGAACTCCAGAGTCCCAGACCAATAACCGCCGGAGTTCACCCACTGGAATGTCGGCGGATCCTGAATCGCATTCGAACTGGGGCAAACGCTTGCCGGAGCTCTACCCACCGAAACAACCATCACGCCTGCGAACACAGCAACAACGGCGAAGCTGCTTCTCCTCATGGCAACACCCCCAATCGCGACCGGCTGGCCGCAGAATAACCTCCTCTCCACATCACCTTGTCCCCTGCACCCGCTGGGCCCGATACCACCCACGAGAATGCGCCCGCCTGAGGTTCGATACGGGCCCCTCTTCGGCCGTCGGAGGCGGCGGGCACCGGCAGTTTCTGGGTGCGAGGGAACACAGCGCGCAAATCACCACTTGATTCATGATGTGGGATAACAAGATCCGTATCAGTCACATCAATGCCTCACGTGTCCACCAGTGACCGATGGTGTACCGGCCACAGCGGGTGTGCGCCGGTCGCCGTTCCGCCCTCGACCTACCCTGGCCAGGCCGGACGTTCACCTCCAGACTGCCGTTTTCGGCATGCCGGGGGGCAAGATCTGTTGATCGAACCAACGCAGGACGATCTCGTAATGGTCGATGTTCCTCGCGCGCTTGCGCGAGAGTCTCGCGGCGCGCGGCATGGCCGGCGGGATCACGACCGGCGCCACAGGTGTCGTCCTCGAAGTACTCCACGGTGACTGGGTCGACGCCCTGGTAGATGGTGTTATCCTCAGCCGGGTTCATGGTCACCGTAGTGGCCATGCATTCGAAACCGGAACGGCGAGCACGGTCGCGAGAAGCAGCAGTCATGGGAATCGATGACTCATGGAACGTTCTCCCGAGCGATACGGCCGGCGGCGTCCTGAACATTCCGGTGCGTTCCGCAGCAGTTGCCTCTGGAACCTCTTCAACCATTCTCGGCTTGCGCCCGCGTCGGGCATCTCGTGGCGGCGCTCCCCGCGCCCGTGGTCCTGAAGACGTGGCCAGGAGGAACTTCTCTCGATCCCAGACCCGCCGGCGCAGCGGTGCAGGCTGGCTCCCGTGCACTCCTTCAATCCGAGGATGTCGATTCGCTCAGGCACCAAGCTACCGGGACGGTCGCGGGTCCGCCATCAGGGCAAACCCTGATCTTCTGGTGCGGGTGAAGATTCCAGGATTTCCCCGATGGAAGAGAGCGGCCTCGTTGCTACAACCTGTGCCTGTTTCGCGGAGACCGTCAACAAACCAGGATCCATGTTGTCCGATATGCGCCGTTTGACCCTCGCCCCCCTAAGGCCACGACCGACGGGAGCTACCGGATGTTCGGGATCTCCGACAGAGCCGGTGCTTGATGTCTCCAGCTCAGCCGACAGCACTCACGGCTCCGGCCACCACCGCGAACCACCGGCCGACCTCGGGAGCCACCGCGCGAGGCAGACGGGTCGAGGACTCCTCCTCGCCGGTGTCGTGGCGACACTCGCTGCAACTGGCTGCGACCGGGAGCCGGCACGGCCCAGGGTCCGGCTGACGGATGAGGCCGCCCCTTCGGGTGCTGCTCTCCCGGCGGGCTCCCCCCGGGTCGTTCGGATTGGGGTCGCCTCGATACTCACCCCGCAGTCCACGCTGCTTCATTACCGCAGGCTGATTGAGTACCTTGGAGAGCGACTAGGTGTGACGACGGAGATGGTCCAACGTCCCAACTACGCCGAGATGAACGAGCTGATGCGGAACCGTTACTGTCTGATCGGCCTCTTGTGCAACTACGCCTTTGTGAGGGCCGAGCGGGACTTCGGCGCCGAGATGCTGGCCGTACCGGTGATCGATGGACGGACGGACTACCAAGCGTACATCATCGTGGCGCGCGACAGTCCATACCACTCACTGGAGGACCTCGAGGGGCGACGATTCGCCTTCGCCGACCCACTTTGCAACGCCGGGTGGCTGTTTCCCCGCTACCGGCTGAAACAGCTCGGGCGCGCACCTGACGGCTTCTTCGGCACTGATGTTTTCACCTACGACTATGAGCGCTCGATCCATGCGGTCGCAAACGGCTTGGTGGACGCGGCGGGGGTCGAGGGACCTCTCTACGACTCGCTCGCGTCCCAGCGGGATCCTGACGCGCTGAGGACTCGCATCGTCGATCGCTCCGCGCCGTTCGGCAATCCGCCGGTGGCCGTTCATCCTGCGCTCGACGCGGAGTTCCGCAGGCGCGTGCGCGAGTTCTTCCTCACGCTCCAGGACAGCGAGCAAGGCCGCGCCGTGCTTTCGGGCATCCTGGTCGAACGGTTCGTCAGTCCCGACCTCGGCCTTTACGTTCCGGTGCGCCGCATGGCGGAGGCACTCGATCAGCCATGAAAACTGGAGCGATCCTCGATCGATTCATCGGGGGGCTGCTCGGGTTCCCCGTGCTGGTGAAAGTCGTGGGGATCCCGGTGGGAGTGTCCGTCCTTCTGGCCGCCGGGATCCTCTGGCAGATCCACGAGACTTGGCACCACATGCTCCTCAAGGAGATCGAGGAGCGCGGGCGTCTGGTGGGGATCGACCTCGCGACCCACAGCTCGGAGCTGGTGCTCTCCCGCAGGTCTCTGGAGCTGCAGGGGCTGCTCGACACGACGAGGCATGTTTCCCCCGACATCGAGTACGTGGTGGCGCTGGATGGACGAGGCGCCGTGGTCGCGCAGACGCTTCCATCTCCTCCGTCCGCCGACCTGCTGGCCGCGAACCACCCAGACCCAGCAGGCGGAGCTCGGATTGCGTTGCTCGACACGGAGCGCGGGCCGATTCGCGATGTCGCCGTGCCGATTCTGGGCGGGGCGGGAGGCACCATCCGGGTGGGCATGAACGAGAGGCGCGTGGCCGGCGAAGTCAACTGGCTCACGTGGCGCCTTGCGCGCGTGACTGGCATCATTGGGGTCCTCGGCATGGCCGCGGCCTGGGTCATCGCTGTCATCCTGACCAGGCCGATCCGCGAGCTCGTCAGCCTCACACGCCAGGTCAAAGATGGGGACTACGGGGCGCGGGCCCACGTGATCGCGGCCGACGAGATCGGCGAGCTGGCGACCGCTTTCAACACGATGGCGGAGTCCCTCGGCAAGAAGGAGTCCGTGCGGCAGGAGCTGATGCGCCAGGTCATCGGAGTGGCGGAAGACGAGCGCAAGCGCGTCGCGCGCGAGCTGCACGATCAAACCGGCCAGGCGCTCGCATCGCTGATCGCCGGGCTGGGCGCCCTGGAGGCGGCTGACGGCTCCCCTGGATTCCGGGACCGGCTGGCCGAGCTGCGGCGACTGGCCGAGCAAACCCTCGGTGACGTGCACGACCTGTCGCTCAGGCTGCGGCCCAGCGCGATTGACGACTTCGGCCTGATCGTCGCGCTGCAAAGGCACTGCGAGACAGTGGTGAACCGGTTCGCGGTCGCGGTGGACTGCCAGGCCATCGGATGGGACGGACTGGTCCGGTTGCCGGCGGAGGTTGAGGTGGCGATCTACCGCATCGTGCAGGAGGCGATCTCGAACGCCGTGCGCCACGGAGAGGCGCGCTCGATTCATGTGCTGCTCCAGCGCCGGTCGGCGGGGCTCCTGGTCGTCGTCGAGGACAACGGCCGGGGCTTCGACGCCACGGACTGGCGGGCGCGATGCTTCGAGGGCGGCCATCTTGGCCTGCTGGGAATCGAGGAACGTGCTGCACTGATGGGTGGGACGCTGCGAGTTGAGTCGCATCCCTCCTCCGGTACAAGTCTCTTCGTCGAAATCCCGGCAAGCGGGAGGTGAGAGATGCGCAAGATCCGGGTGCTGATCGCCGATGATCACGGCCTCGTGCGATCCGGGCTGAGGGCCCTGCTGTCGACACAACCCGACATTGAGGTCGTCGGTGAGGCAGAGGACGGGATCGTCGTCGAGGAAAAGTGCCGCCAGCTGCTTCCCGACGTTGTACTGATGGATCTCACGATGCCTGGCCGCGGGGGGATCGCGGCGGCGGAGGACGTCCGGAGGGCCTGCCCGAAGACGAAGCTCCTGGTCCTCACGATGCACGAGGACGAGGTGTACGCTCGTCAGGCCGCGAGAGCCGGCGCGGCCGGCTACGTCCTGAAGAAGGCCCTGGCCACCGAACTCGTGAGCGCCATCCAGCGTGTACACCGAGGCGAACGTCATGTGCCGCCCTCGCTCGAGAAGGCCTTTTCGGAGGCCCGATCGACGGAGTTCCAGCGCGACGATGTCCGCCAGGGCCCCAGCCTCCTCAGCCAGAGGGAACGCGAGGTGCTCGGCCTGATCGCACTCGGGCACACCAACGCCGAGATCGGAAGCAGGCTCCACATCAGCGAGAAGACGGTCGAGACCCACCGCGCCCACATTCTCGAGAAGCTCGGCCTGCGCACCCGGGCCGATCTGGTCCGCTTCGCGATCGAGCACGGCCTGATGAACCCGTAGCCCGGCTAAACCCCGCTCGATGGAGTCGGAGGTGTCCTTGCCCCCAAGTGGCAGGGGGCTTTCCTTCGAGTGGCGAGAATCTCCGGGTTCGCTCGAACGGCCTGCACGGAGGCTTCGCGTGGTGCCGCGATCCGTCACCAGGGCACACCGTGCGGCGCTCGCGAGCGCCCCATGCTCAAGTTTCACAGCGCGCTCGACTCGATCGGCAAAGCGCCCGCTTGACGCCGCGCATTCACCTTGACTTCCCGCAACGCCGAGAGAACATGTTGGACAGGAGAGCGCCCATGTTTCCTCCGCGCCCCAGAGACGATGACAGCCGCCGAGCAAGCGGCGCTGCTCCGGGGGACGGCCCGGCAACCGGGCCCCCGCGACCACGTCCTCTACTCGATGGAGCTGGGGACCGTCCTGCCCTGGGCAGGTTGGACGCTTACCTCCGGAGAGAGTCGGGGGGGAGTTCCGGGCTGCTTTTCGCGTCTCCGAGAGGGATCCGCGCGGCCTTGAGTTAACACTGAGAGGGTGACGCCCGCGAGGCTGCCGATCCGCGAATACCCCCGCGCCCCGCGCAGACAACCCTGACCGCTCGCGCGATCAGGGCTCGGGCGTTGGAAGTCCCGAGGACTCGGGGCGGCAAGTTCGTGGCTCCCCAGGTGATCGGATGTTCGAGTCGATCCGCCGGTTCGAACTACAGATCACCTGGAGGCCCAGGTGATCGAGAGTTCGAACTCCACTCGAGCCAAGATCCCGGATCTGGCCCGAAGCACGAGGCCGCAACGTAGGGCCAAGGCTACGGAAGACGCGATCATCGCACGCGGCAGGCAGGCGGCGTCCGTGTCAGGTTGCTAGACGAAAGACCTCATAACAAACACCAATAAGAGCCAGCCAACGAGCAAGGCGAAGCACTCCTGGATAGGCCCCCATCGATGCAAGGCGGCCTAGGACTATGCCTCCTCCTAGAGGAAAAGCGACAAGCAGCACTAACATTAACCAAACGTAAGGGTCCGAATGAATGGCATCCACTCCGACGAACCGCCCAAGTGAAACCGGACCCCACACTGCCGCGTAGAGTCCGATCACCATACCGGCCGCCACTGAGGCTGCAATCCGGAGCCAATCAGCTCGCTTTATCATTTGCCGTTGAACTTGGAGACTATTCCTGCCACAGCTGAGTCACTTAGCCCCTGGGCCTGTCCCTTGGCTTGAATCGCTGAGACTGTCGCGTCATGGATATCTATGGTTGCCTGTACACCAGCCTTCTGTTCCGCCTCGGTAAGCCTCAAATCGCTGGCCCCATGAGCTGCCTTTTCTAGCAGACTTGTATCCGAACCCTTCCAAACCTGGAATCCCGCATGCGCGTCAGAACCCATGTCCTGACCGGTGTGGATCGCGGATCCCATATCCTCTCGGGCTCCAGCCATGTCGCCGCCAAGCGCTTTGGTGGCAGCGCTGTCGATCTTCTGGCCGATGGCCTCAGCAGTTCCGGCTGCAGCCTCCTCTGGTGTCTGCAGATTCCCGTCTGCCTTTACGCCGGCCATTGCATGTTGGTTGTTGCTCTTAGCATCGGAAGCATCCATGGCTTCTGGTGTGTCAATCGAAGTGTTGCCCTTTTTCACGTCGTCTAGCGCCTCTTTGGACATTTTGTCCTTCAGCGCCGTGTCGGTCATCTGCTCGTGATTGCCGCTCGTGTGCTTGCCATCTGGGTCCAGGTAACGTATTGGGTTGTTCGCCGCGTAAGCGTAGCGGTTCCAGCTCTGAGGGTAGAGAAGGCTGATGCTCCTCGGAGAAGGATCAACGCTCAGGAACCTCAGCGTGCTGGCGTTGCCATAGTACCTGGCTAACATGTAATCGAGGCCTGTCTCGGCGTCCCGCTCGTGTCCTGTGAACTCGTGGGTGTTGCTGCTGGGCGGAGCACTCAGCTCCTCTCCGAACGGCAGGTACTTGTGTATGGAGACGACGTTGCCGTTCGGGTCGGTGATGACCCGCGGCGTGCCGAGATGGTCGACGTGGTAGAAGGTCATTCTCTCGGCGGCGGTGATCTCCTGTATCTGGCCGATGATTCTATGCGGGCTCTCGGCGTGCGGTGCGCGAGAAGCACTCTCGGGTGAGTTCGGCCTGATGGACCACGGCGGCAGGTGCTTAATATCGACCTACTGTGGACCGCTGTCTATCGCGCACAAGGTTAGCGAATTAGAAATGTGACAAACCTTGGACATCTCGCCGCGCCAGACCTAGCCGACCAGCAGACAAGAATCGTGAAGCTTACTGGATAAGCCGAACATCCTTCCACGGCCCGACAATCTCCGTTGGTGCGTGCCAGAGGACCCCTCGCTCCTTCCCTAGAAAGGCGATCATTGGGTCCTCATTATTCCACTGAACATCGGGAGCATCTGGCATCAGCATGAATGAAGGGTACCCGATTGTTGCGCTGGGTCTCTGGACAGAATCGAAGAACGTAATGAGAGGCCGGTCGCGAGGCGAATCGTTCTTCACCTCCATGACAATCGCCAGTCGCCCTTCTCTGTCAAACATTCTCGCGGCGACCCCAGCACTTTCCACGCCGATGGTGACCCTCAGCCGCCCTTCACCATCAACTAGTTCGATTCTCTGGGTCCGCACCACTCGACCCGATGCTTGTGCGCCGCCTCCCGCTAGCCAGGCACACCCCAGAACGAGCAATACGCCAAAGCACAATCCCAACTGCGTTATGGTTCGCAACACTCTCGTCTCCGAAGGAATCAATACTAGTCCGCTGATTTCAAGATGCCGCTTGGGAACTTGTCGTGTTTCATTGGCATGTCTCCCACGCCATGCTGCGACTCGTGGGCAAACACCTCTCTGATTGCTTTCGTCATGTTGGTCGTGCCTGACAGCTCTAGCGAGCCCTTGAAGATCGTGATCGTGCTCTTCGCGACCGACTGATTCCCAGTAGTTGGATCCTGGTGGAAGAGAGTCGGCGTGATGTTGCCGCCGATAAGTGCAACCTTTTTCCCATCCGCTCCGGCAGCAGCAACTTCCTTCTTGTAGTCGCCCGGCGCGATCTCCTTACGAATGGTGTTGCCGTTTGCGTCCTTGACGGGGGCTCCACTCTGATCTTGAATCTCGATCTTAGCGTTGTCAGAGATTTCTGTCTTAACCTCCTCGGCCTCTGCGTCGAGGTCCGTTACAGCCTTTTTCTCGTCGGCATTGCCGTCAGCAACATTGGCGTCTCGGAGGCTCTTGCCAAGATTGTCTATGTAGAGTTTCCCGGTCGGATCGACTAACCGCAGCGGGTTATTCAGCACATAGTTATAGGGATTCCAGCTCTGAGGGCTTGAAGGGTTAGTGCTCCCGTTGGCCGGGTCCACGCTGGCGAACCTGAACGTGCTTGCCGGGCTGTAGTACCTGGCGAACATTATTTGCGGTAACGGCTCCCGCGCCCCGACCTGCAACTCCATGACCTGCCTTCCCTTGCCGGCGAGGCTGGGTTTCAGCCTGGCCCGCCGGCGCCTCATCTGATCTGACCCGCTCAGGTGCCCAACGGTTCACTCCACGGTTAAGAAGAGGATACGCTTCCCGGGCGCTCCCCTCAAGGGATCCTCAGCCGCCGGCGAGGATGGCACCG
>JAWPNA010000469.1:0-5222 GCA_045402695.1 Acidobacteriota bacterium | reverse complement strand
CAGCACCGCACGCAGATCGGCGAGGGTCTTCCGCGCGACTCGACGGCCCTCTGCCACGCGAGGTCGATAGGCCCGGCGAATGCGACGAGGTAATAGCCGGGAGGGAGGGCCTCGACGTGAGCCTCGTGCGTCGCGAGGACTTTGATCCGAGGCGGCAGCCCGGCAAAAAGCGGATCCGCCGTCGCCGCTGCCGTGAGGGTGACGCCGGTACCCCCGATCTCCCAGCCGTTCGGGTTCAAAATGACCTGCCCGCCTCGGGCCTGCGCCAGAATTTGCATCCCGAAGCAGACGCACAATACGGGCACACTGTGCCGCTCCGACTCGGCCAGATTAGGAGCAGAGAGGCTCCATCCACGGCTCCCGCCTGTAGGCCGACTTGGTGGAGCCGGTGACGATGATGCCCGCGAAGGCAGCGGGATCCGGGATCGGCTCCTTGGTCACGTCGCAGACCGTAAAGCCTAGGAGTGTGTCCGAGTCATGGCTCGCATGGTTCTGCATTGCACGGGTGAACCACCGGTCATAGTCGCCGTGTCTGTCGATCACTTCGGGGGCCGTGCTCCCGGTCCTGAGGATCAGGAAGGGAGTTGATGTGATGATCAATGGCACTCCAGCAACCTCAGATGGAACCCCCAGAACCGGCGAACGCGGCAGGTCGAGACACTCACGGCATTGTATCCGGTGCGCGCGCGGGCATTGATCGTTCGTTCGAGCTTCGAGACACCGGCGCTCTCGCGCTCCAGGATCTCCTCCAACGCGGGAGGTGAGGCGACCGTGCTGTCGAAGACAGTCTCGCCGTTGACCAGCACACGCATCTGATCGTCGGTGCTGAGCCCGAGCACGAGATCGCAGGCCGTCGCGGATTCCAGCACAGCGTCCAGCCGGCCGCACTCCTCCTGGCCGGGCGAGTCGGCCGGCTCCCTCTGGTCCGGGGGGACGGCGGATCGCAGTTGCTCGATGTCGATGAAGCCACGCGGCGCCGCCTCGATCACAGGGCCGGCGCCCCACAGATGCCACCGGCTGAGGGAAGGCAGTGTCTTGTTCCTGCTTGGTAGTGCCTGTGAGCCGTCGATCTCGCGGAGGGCGTAGACGCTGCAGTCTGGGCTGCCGAGCTCCAGGTGCAGCAATGGATCCTGATCGCATCTCTCGATGAACTTCTCGTGGCCCGCGTCGGCGAAGACGAACCGGCAGCCGAAGGTTTCCCGTATCGGCGTGTAGATGTCAGCGGCGTCCGCTTCCGCGACGCGGCGCCACAAGCGCCACCGATACGGGTCGGTGACGTACATGAAGGTCGGGTCGAGTCCAACGAGGTAGTGTTGCTCCGCGGCGGTGAAGAACAGTTCGGGAAACTCGTCCCAGTCGGTGGTGAAGACCGTCTCGCCTCCCGGCACGTTGTCGCGGATCCAGGAAGCGCAAGGCGCGAATACGGGGCCCCGATCCTCGCCGATGATCCAGTGCGTCTCGACGATGTTCATCGCACCAATTGCGGCGAACACCACGGCAATGCAAGCCAGGACGGGGCGCGGGATGTGGAACCGGCCGCGGCTGAAGGCCACCGCGGCGAACATCGCGGACAGCGGCGCCCAGAACTCCACGAAGCGCCTGCTGAGAAAGCTCATGCCGAGGAAGCCCAGGCAGACCAGGCCTAGCGTCGCGGTGCCGGCGAAGGTGTGGGCGCCGTCCTCCTCGGCCTCCTTGCCACCGGGGCGCCGTGCCCAGAGGAGGGTTGCCCCCGCGATGGTCAGCAGAGTGGGCCCGAGATCATAGTAGAGGTACTGCCAGGGGCGGCCCGGAAGGATTTCCAGTCCCAGATTGAGATCGGGCACGTTGGCCGACCAGGACATTGCCAGCACGCGCACGTTCTGCACGTACCAGAGCCTCAGGTTGTTTGGAAAGTACGGATTGATCAACACCGCCGCGGCCGTGCCGGCGAGGCTCCAGGCCGTGGCCGTGAAGCGCGGGCGCCTCTTCATCGCGCTAGAGACGACATCGTGGATTAGCGCGATGCCGGGCAGCAGGTGCCATGCGATGTGCGTGAGAGCGTACGCAGCCGAAAGCAGCGCGATGCCGGCGCGGTGGGACCGGAGGATCGCCGCTGTTCCAGCAAGCGCCAGAGTGATGGCCATCACGTGTGACCTCACGAGCCCGCCGCGGTACATCAGCGTGGTGGAAGAAGCCACGAGCGCCAGGGTCCACGCGGCGGGGGCGCGCACCTTCAGCCACGCCAGAGACAGGAACAGCGACGAGTACATCGCCACTGCGAAGGTGAGGGAGGCCGCCTTGCCGCCCGAGGACAGGTCGCCGTAGGTGAAGGGAATCAGCAGGACATGGTAGAGGAAGTCCTTGTCGGCGTACCGGTCCTTGAGAAACGTCTCCTGCCACCACGGGAATTGGCTGCTGATCCCGTGCAGGCGCATCCACTGGCTGAACTTGATGTGGAACGGGCCGTCATAACCGTACATCCCCGCCGCAGGAGCCTGCACGTACACGACCACCGCGGCGGTCGCGAGGACCACCAGCAGGAGCTGGAGCAGGAGCTTTCCGCGCGATGACAACCTGAAGCGCCCCCATGCCTCTCCCTCGCCCTGCCGCCTCCGACGTGGCAACCAGGCTCGGTCCGAGAGCCCCCTTCGGAGCGTCGCCTCCGCCTGGCCGATGGGAGGAATTATTCATGGGACGTCCGACTCACCACCCTGTCAAACCAACGTTATGCGCCCGACAGCGAGTGTGTCAATCCAGGCCGGTGCGCGAAGTTCGTCTCGAAGCGTCCGGTTGAATGTCCCATGGGGGTGCAGTAATATCGGGCACCGTGCCGCCAAGCCTGTTCCCTAGCCCCACCACCCGCATCAGATGACCACTCCGGCGACAGGGCCAGCCCGCCCACAGGTGGTGGCGGCGGGCCGGTGGGCCCTCGCGGCGGTGTTCGTCCTCTTCTTTCTGTCCGGAGCGGTGGCCTTGATTTATGAGGTCGTCTGGCTCCGGATGCTCATCCTGATCTTCGGCTCCACCCAGTTCGCGGTGGGCACCATCCTGACTGTCTTCATGGGGGGCCTTGCCCTTGGATCGTACCTCTTCGGGAGAATGATCGACGTCAGAGGCGTCCCGCTGCGGGTGTACGGCCTGCTCGAGCTGGGTATCGGCCTCTATGCGCTGATCGTACCGCTGCTTTTCAGCGCCCTCGTCCCAATCTACAAAGCCATCTGGGTCTCCTTCGCTCCCGACTTCTTCGTGTTCTCCCTCCTGCGGTTCGGCTTCGTCCTGGTCGTTCTGATCCTCCCCACGACGCTGATGGGAGGCACGTTGCCGGTGCTCAGCAAGTTCGTCGCGCGCAGGGAGGAGGCCATCGGACTGTCGGTCGGCTCGCTGTATGCAGTCAACACTTTTGGCGCGGTGGCCGGCACCGCGATGACGGGATTCGCACTGATCCCGGCGTGGGGTGTCGGCAACACGATCTACTTTGCGGCGGCGCTCAATGTCGCCATCGCTGCCGCGTCGCTGCTTCTGGCGCTAAGAGCGCCCTCGACCGCCCATGAGCCCGCCCCACAACCATCGATCGCCCCGGCCGCCGCGACCGCGGGAGCGGCGATCCCGCGCGAAGCCAGGCTTCTGTTGTGGGTCGTCGGAGGCTCAGGGTTCGTTGCGATGATCTACGAGATCGCCTGGACGCGCGTGCTGGCGCTCATCATCGGCAGCAGCGTGTACGCCTTCACCATCATGCTGACGACCTTCCTGGTGGGCTTGGCGCTGGGCGCCGCAGCCGTGGCCCGCATCGCCGACCGCCTGCGCGGCCGGTTCGCCATTGAAGGGCTCGTGGCGCTGCTGACCGGCACCGCCGCAGCCGCATTCGGGACGCTGCTGTTGTTCAGCGAGCTGCCCTATCAGTTTGCGCGCATCTACCACGATGTTCGCGGCAGCAACGGCATGATCTTCTCGCTGAAGTTCGCCGTCGCCTTCGCGGTGATGCTGCCACCGACGCTGCTGATCGGAGGGATCTTCCCGCTCGTTCTGAAGCACTGCTCCGCGCGCCTCTCGGCGCTGGGTCGGTCCGTGGGCTGCGTGTACGCCTCCAATACGTTGGGCACGATCCTGGGATCGTTTCTCGCGGCGTTCTTCCTCGTCCCCCTGGCCGGGATCAGAGGCAGCCTCCTGCTTGCCATCCTGCTCGACCTGCTGCTCGCGGCGGTGCTCGTGATCGGTGCCACGGGGGCGCTGCGCGAGATGACCGGGTGGTCCTTCGCCCGGCGGGGCGCGGCCGCCGTCTTCCTTACGCTCCTCGGCACGGGAATGATCCTCGCGGCGCCGGGATGGGACACGCTGGTGATGAACAGCGGCGTCTACCAGTACGCCGACGATATGGTGGAAACGGACCTCACCAGGGAGGGCTTCTACAAGTTCACGGTGGAGCAGTTCGATCTGAGGTTCTACAAGGAGGGGATGACCGCCTGCGTGATGGTGGCGGGCGTGAAGGGCACGAACGACGTATGGCTTGCGGTCAACGGGAAGATCGACGCATCGTCCTATGGTGATCTCCCCACGCAGCTCCTGTCGGGGCACATTCCCGTACTGCTGGCGGAAAGTCCCAAAAGCGTGCTCGTCATCGGCTACGCCAGTGGCATCACGGTGGGGGCGGTCATCCAGCATCCGGTCGAAAGCGTCACCGCCGTCGAGATCGAGCCGGCGGTCCTGGAGGCATCCCACTACTTCGACGCCCACAACCACCGTCCGATGGAGGACCCGAAGGTCCGAGTCGTCAAGAACGACGGGCGCAATTTCCTTCTGGTGAACGATGAACGGTACGACGTGATCATCTCCGAGCCGTCCAACCCCTGGCAGACCGGCAACGCTACCCTCTTCACGCTCGATCACTACCGCCTGACGCGCGCGCGGCTCGCGCCAGGCGGCGTCTTCTGCCAGTGGCTCCCGTTCTACCGGATGGACGAGACGGACTTCAGGGCCGCGATCCGGACCTTCCAGGCGGTCTTTCCCCACACGACCATCTGGCTCTCCGGCGGCGACGTCCTCCTGGTGGGCGGGGCCGAACCACTCCGGGTAGACCCCGCCACGCTCCTGGCACGGACCACGGCCCCATCCGTCGTGCGGAGCCTCCAGGGGATCGGGATCCCGGACGGGCACGCGCTCCTGGGTTTCTTCCTCCTGGACCCGGAGCGGACCCGCCAGTACGCGGGCGACGGCCCGCCGTTCCACACCGACACCTACCCCCTCCT
>JAWPNA010000141.1:0-4513 GCA_045402695.1 Acidobacteriota bacterium | reverse complement strand
CGGCTCATCTGGCTCAATCCGCTCATCGGGACCCTCGGGTATGAGCCGCTCACACGGGGGCTGCAGGCGGCGCTGCCGTTCGTCGATGACTTCCTTCCGGCCCGCACGCTCACCAATCTCGCCGACCTGGCGCTACACTTGAACACGCTTTCGGCCTCGTCTCGCAGCATCCGATAGATGGATATCTCCGGTTCTTATACTTTCGACGCGGCTCCCGATCGGGTGTGGGGTCTCCTCATGGATCCCGCTGTGATCGCCTCGTGCATTCCAGGATGCGACCGGCTCGAGCCGGACGGTGAGGATCGTTACAAGGCGACGTTGACGGTTGGACTCGCGGCCATCACCGGCACGTACGAAGGCACGGTCGTCATTTCCGAGAAGGCGCCCCCGAGCTCGTATCGCCTGACTGTCGAAGGCCAGGGCAAGCCGGGTTTCGTGAAGGGTAACGCCGCGATTGCCCTTCGCGCCGAGGGTGCGGCGACCGTCGTCGATGTCAGCGGAACCGTCCAGACCGGCGGTCCGATTGCGCGCCTGGGCCAGCGGCTCATCGGTAACGTGTCGAAGATGATGCAAGACCGATTTTTTGCGTGCCTTGGATCGAAGATCTGAGCAGGACGACCGGCAGCGTCATGTGACTCCGACAAAACCATGGCAACACTGGAGAACGGCTTTTTCTCCGCACACGACGCTACCGGCCGTCCTGCATGTGAAGTAGAGGCGGGTCTTGAGACCCGCCTGCCAAGGCTAGGCTAGAGTAGAGCGCAAGCTTCAGCCTGCGCGTACGACGATTGACAAGGAGCCAGACATGATCACGACGCGATCTCGTCGAGACTTCCTCAAACAGTCCGGGTTCTTGATTGCTGCCTCGAGTGTGGGTGTCGCGCACGCGTTCGCCGACGATGGCGGGCCGGTGATCGCTGAGACGGTCTTCGGCAGGATTCGAGGGAGCGAGATCGGCGGGATCAAGGTGTTCAAGGGCGTACCGTACGGTGCGAGCACCTCGGGGAAGAACCGTTTCATGCCGCCCGTGGCTCCGCCGAAGTGGACGGGCGTGCGTGACACGATCGCCTACGGGCCGAGCGCTCCGCAGAGCGAGCCGGGAACACGTCGCACGGCCTCGGCCATAGCGGTGGCCGCCGCCGGCCTGCCGGCCGAGAGCGAGGACTGCCTCGTCCTCAATATCTGGACGCCTGCCGTCGGCGATGGCCGGAAGCGGCCGGTGATGTTCTGGTGCCACGGCGGTGGTTTCGCCACCGGGTCGGGATCATCGCCCGTGACCGAGGGCGCCAATCTGGCGCGGCGTGGCGACGTGGTCGTCGTGTCGATCAACCATCGGCTCAACGTCCTCGGGTTCACGTCCCTGACGGAGCTCGGCGGATCGGACCTTGCCGCGTCAGGCGACGTCGGCATGCTCGACATCGTCTCTGCGCTCGAGTGGGTGCGCGACAACATCGCGCAGTTCGGCGGCGATCCGAACACGGTGATGATCTTCGGCCAGTCTGGTGGCGGGCGTAAGGTCGCGACGCTGTTGGCGATGCCCCGCGCCAAAGGACTCTTCCACCGCGCCATCATCGAGAGCGGTGCCACGCTGACGCTGGTGGAGCGCGAGCAAGGCGCCAGAGTCGCCAGTGAGCTCCTGGCAAACCTGGGGCTGGGCAAGTCGCAGGTGCGCGAGCTGCAGACGCTGCCGCTCGATCGGATCATGTCGGCCTACTTCGCGGTCGTGCGACGCATGAACGTCGACCAGATGACGCAGGGCTTCTCTCCACTCGTCGACGGCAGAGTCGTGCCCCAGCATCCCTTCCACCCGACCGCGTCCGCCGTGTCGGCCGATGTGCCCCTGATGATCGGCTCAACACGCACCGAGCTCACGTCGAGCGCGCAGGACGAGGACTTCTCGCTGTCGGAAGCCGGGATGCGCAGTCGCCTGCGCCAACTGCTCGGGGAGTACGCCGATCGGTCGATTCAGGTCTACCAGCAGGCAAACCCCGGTGCGACGCCGTCCGATATCTATTTCCTCGTCGCAAGCGACTACCGCTATAGCGGGCCCGTGATGAAGATCGCGGAGCGGCGCGCCGCGCTCGGCAAAGGGCCGGTCTATCTGTATTACTTCCGGTGGGAGACTCCGGTCGACGGTGGCCGGCTCAAGTCGCCGCACACGATCGAGATCCCGTTCGCGTTCGACAACGTCAAGGTCGCGTCGAGATTGACCGGTGGCGGTCCGGAGGCCGTGGCCCTTGCCGACACGATCAGCGACACGTGGATCGCGTTCGCCAAAACCGGCAATCCGAATACGCCCAAGCTGCCGCGCTGGACGGCTTTCGATGCTGTCGATCGGCCGACCATGGTGCTCAACACCGAGAGCCGTGTCGAGAACGATCCAATCCGGGAACAGCGCCTGGTGATGTTCCGAGCGTTGGGCCTGTAGAGGCGGACCTTCAGGTCCGCCTTCGAGCAGGCTTGCCCGAGCGTGACGCCCGACGTTGCCATGTGGCTCCGAAAAAGCCATGGCAACACTGAAGAACGGCTTTTTCTCCGCACATGACGACGCCGGCCGTCCGGTGCCGCCGAGTTCTGTCCATCTCGTCGTGTTCCCGCGCCCGTCGACAGGCAACTGACAATGGCGAGACCACTTCTGCGTGAATGAACCGAAGCCGGTCCGACGGACGTCAGGGAGTCAGGGATCTGAGGCACCCATGACCAACGGTGTCCCCCCAGGTTGGCATACAGTTACTCCGCGCGTCGTCGTTGAGGACGCGGCCGGGTTCGTCGCATTCCTCAAGCGTGTGTTCGGGGCCATGGGCGAATTCCACGCTGCCGCGCCGTCGCAGATCAGGATCGGCGACTCACTCCTGATGGTGAGCCCAGCGACCATCCGGGAGGCCTTCCCGGCATTTCTCCACGTGTATGTCGAAGACGCAGATGCCACTTTCCAACGGGCGCTCGACGCTGGCGCAGTGTCGCTTGAGGCTGTCTGGGACACTCCCTATGGGGATCGTCGTGGAATGGTGAGAGATCCCTGGGGTAACGTGTGGCAGCTAGCCACTCACATGCTACGGTAGGCGTCAGGAATGGGGCGAAGCCGCGATGAGATTCCGGACGCTTGTGTTGCTCGGCGTCGGAGATGTCCCTTGCCCTTCGAGCTCCTTGACCAGCGCCATCGACCCGAGCCTACCGGCAATTGGAGCCAACGGCGCGCAGCGCCTCGTAGAAAGCGAGCGCACGAGCCGCGGCTCAATTACGGGACGTAGGACGCAGCCCAGCCCAACACAGACAAGGCACTCTCGTCCATGACCACGACCAAGCGAAGGACTCTCTATTTCCTTCTTGGCGGGCTGCTTCTCTCAGTCGGGACGCCGGTCTACCTTGGACTGGCACGCCCGGGCATGGCGATTTACCTGCTGAACCCGGTGGTCTTCGCAGCACAGTCCTTACCCTATCTCCTCGCCGCGGGTCTATGGCTTCCGTGGCGCTCTCCACGTGCCAGCACTATAGGACACGTGCTCGCTGGCTTGCTCTTCCTAGTTGCCGCTCTCCTGTACATCCCGATGGTCACCGGCCTATGGGCGACCGGTGGGGACATGGTCGCCCTGGGGTTCTTCCTGATAGCGATAGGCACCACCTTGTCCATCCTTCTCGTCACGCTAGGTGCCTTCGGCATTCTATGGCTGCGCCAGCGTGTGCCCCGGACATGACTGGTCAGAGAATCCGCCCTCAAACCAAAGGAACACCATGAGCACCAGCAGCCCCGTTGTCCAAGAGTTCTTGGAGCAGTACGAACGGAGTCGTAATAACTTTGATCTGGGTCTCATCGATTCACAGTATCCCGACTCATTCATGTTTGCCGGCCCGGATGGCGCACGAGTGGCCGAGAAGCAGGCCGTTTTGGCAGGTTTCCCAAAAGGGCAGGAGTTGTTCATAACGCTGGGTCACAAATCCACGAAGCTTGTGTCGGCAAGTGAAACGCAGTTGGACGATCATTACGTCATGGTGCGCGCTCAGTTCGTATGGCGCTTTGAGAAAGCCTCGGCACACCCGACTGATGTCGAAGTCGACTCCACGTTCATCCTGTATATCAAGGACGGCGTGCCTAAGATTGTCTTTCAGCACGAGCACGAGGATTTCCTGCAGGCACTGCGAGCGCGCGGTGTGTGGCCGGCTTAGCCACGCGGTTCACCGGAAGGGAGTGGGTCCACACCCGATGAACGTCTATAGGCCGACCGAGCGCTTGACGGTGTCGTTGGTCGTAATGGTCGGAGTCGCCGCTGCCTCGCTTGCCCTGGCTCAGCCCGCGCCGCCGGAACTCTCTGCATTGGCTGCCAAGGCTCGACTCGACCGGCCGGTGGCGGCCTGGTGTCGCGGGGAGTTTCGATCGGGCCACCCCGGTGCATTTGCCGTGGCCGTGACGTCTGCGACTCGTGGCGGCCGGTATCTGGTGCTTGAAACAGACGCCATGGTCGTGGAATTGGCGTCGTTCACGGGCAGCGCGGATCTCTCGTGCTACAGCCGTGCC
>JAWPNA010000058.1:0-17034 GCA_045402695.1 Acidobacteriota bacterium | reverse complement strand
TGCCACCCAAGGCGGGAGCCGGATGCGGTAATGCCGCACGTCCGGATCTGGGGAGGGGGTGCCCCGTGAGGGGCATTCCTACTCCGACAAGACTGGGGAGCACTCCAGAGCACTGGGGAGCACTCCAGAGCACAACGAATTTCCAGCAAGTTACGACGAAAGTCGCGCGCCATCAACCAGTTAGCATTTGGAGGCGGCGCGGATTCGACTCCCGCCGCCTTCACCAACTCCCTCGATCTTGGACCACGTCCCGGGGAACGTCGCCCTTTTCCGTGAGAACGAGGCTTGAAGCGAGCAAGCCGTGCCTGCACACTTGTGTCCGGTAGTACCAAATATCGCGGCGTATGGTCAGACGGCCCTGCTGAGAACAAAGGCTTCGCTCGGCATTCCGCCGGTGGTCCGCGGCAATTTCGAGACCACCCGGTTCGCCCGCCCGTGCGAGGTGAGCCGCCAGACGATCACGAACTACCTCGCCGTTCTCGAGGCGAGCTTCGTGGCGCACGTCGTGCGTCCGTATTCCGGAGGCACCACGGCAGAAATGATCTCGGCGCCGCGGGTCTATGCCTTCGATACCGGGTTCATCTGCCAACATCGGGGATGGCGCGATCTGCGCCGCGAGGATCTGGGGGCGCTCTTCGGGCACTTGGTCCTCAACGAGTTCCACGCCCTTTTCGGGTCGCGAGGATTCATCCGATACTGGAGGGCCAAGGCGGGCCCCGAGGTCGACTTTGTCCTCGATCGCCCCGGGCGGCCCGTGGCCACCGAGTTCAAGTGGTCGGCGGGCTCATTAGACTCCGGCGGAATCAAGGCCTTCCGGCAGCGCCACCCCGGTCCGCTCAATAACGTGGTGGCGGGTGACGTCGACCGGCCTTTCGAGCAGCGTTACGGAACGCTTCGCGTGCGTTTCGTCGGTCTGGAGCACATGGCTGATCCTCTATCCCGCCGCACTGCCTGACGGCAGCGCCAGGCTGCCGCGTAATCTGCGAACCTCCTTCGCGAACGCGCGCACGTGCTCGGCGGTGGTTCCGCAGCAGCCTCCGAGGATTGTGGCGCCGGCCTCCACCAGTGACGCGACGTGAGAGGCGAATCCCGCGGGGGTCTCGGGGTACTGAAGCTCGCCGCGCGCCAGCGTTGGGATCCCCGCGTTGGGCTGCGCGATGAGAGGAAGGCTGGTCCGCGCCCTCAGGGCGCGGATCATCTCGATCATCGAAGCGGGTCCCGTGCCGCAGTTCGTCCCGAGAGCGCACGCGCCGGCCGCCTCCAGCTCCGCGGCGGCACGTTCGGGGGAGGCCCCGAACACGGTGAAGATCCCGCGCGGTGTGACCTCGAACGTCATGGAGGCAAGAACGGGAAGCCCGGTGGCGGCGGCCGCCTCGACGGCGAGTGCCGCCTCGTCGAGGTCGGTCATCGTCTCGACGATCAGGGCGTCGCAGCCGCCCTCGGCGAGAGCGGCAGATTGACAGCGGAATCCATCCAGGGCCTTCTCGGCGCTCAGCGGACCGAGGGGTTCAAGCAGCAGGCCGGTAGGCCCGATCGATCCGGCCGCCAGGGCGCGTGACCCCGCCACGCGGCGCGCGATCGATGCGGCCGCGCGGTTGATCTCGGCGCACCGATCCTCGAGCCCACGCGCGGCGAGGCGGGCGGGGCTGCCGCCGAAGGTGTTGGTCAGGAGAATCTCGGCGCCGGCCTCGAGGTGCCCTTGATTCACGGCCCGGACCGCCTCGGGACGCTCCAGATTCAGCAGCTCCAGGCAGCCTCCGGCCGGCACGCCGGCATCTTGCAGGGCGGTGCCCATCGCCCCGTCGCACGCCAGAAGCCCGAGCCGATCCAGCCAGGCGATCAGGTCGCGCTCCGGCCGGATCACGGGACCCAGGACCTCACCAGCTCGCAGGCCCGCGCCGCGTCGCAGCCGTAGGCGTCGGCGCCGATCTCCTGCGCGAAGGCCTGGGATACAGCCGCTCCGCCCACGATCGTTTTCACATGATCCATCCCCGCCTCGCGCAGAGCGGTGATGACGCGTCCCATCGCGGGCATGGTGGTGGTGAGCAGCGCGCTCATGCCCACGACGTGGGCCCGCCGGCTCCTCGCGGCATCCACGAAGGCGGACGGGTTGACGCTGGTGCCCAGGTCCACGACCTCGTAGCCGACTCCCCGCAGCATGATGCCGACCAGGTTCTTGCCGATGTCGTGCAGATCTCCCTCGACCGTTCCCATGACGACGGTGCCCCGTGACATCGCCTCGCACGCCTCCAGGCGCGGCTTGACGACCTCGAGGCCGGCGTGCATCGCCCGGGCGGCGAGCAGGACATCGGGAAGGAAGATCTCCCGGGTGCGGAACCTCTCCCCGATCACCTCCATCGCCGGGATCAGGCCCTTCTCGAGGATCTCCTTCGCTGGGGAGCCCGCAGCCAGCGCCTCCTGCGCGAGGCGGCGGACATCGGCGTCCAGTCCCTGGATCAGAGCCTCGCGCATCCGGTCGGTGATGGTCGTCACGGGATCTCCTTCTATCCGATCGCGCCCCAGCGGGCGCACCCGGTGGCCTCGCACTGCGCGCAGTCTTCAGGCCGCACGATCAGGTCCTCCTCCGCGCCGGCCCTCACGACGAGTCCGCTGACCGACTTGAGCGGTTGCATGATCATTGAGGACATGAGCCGGATTCCGATCTGCTCCGGGCGGAGCAGGGCGAACAAAGTCTTCTGATTCTCAAGGCGCCACATGCAATACCCGGGGCTGAACCGGGCGGAAGGGCCCTCGCCGGCGCAGCCCCGTTCCACGAGATCGCAGACGGCCTCCACGGCCACCGAGCCCGCGGCATCGAGGATGACGGCCTGCAGGTATCGTCCCTGCTCGAAATGACCTTTGACTCTGGCCTCGATCGCCTCGCCGATCGTCACGACGAATGCCCAGCATACACCTCGCCCGGCGATCGCCTCGACGGGCGTTTCCCCGGTGAACAAGCAGGCCATGCTCGCGGGGTCGAGCGCCGACCAGCGCGCGCGCGGCGCGATCAACGCGCGCCCCTCGGCGATACCGGCGCGAATCCCCTCGTCCCACCGCCGCCCGGGGCCGCAGTGCGCGAGCCGTGCGACCTCGCGCGGATCGAGGGTCAGTGCATGAGGCGGAGGCGACAGCTCCTGGATGGCGCGGGCGTCAGGGCTCATGGTGTGGCAACCGATCCATTCCCGCAGCGCGCGCGGCGGACGTCATGATCTCGTCCAGCCGGCGGCGTCTCTCGGCGTCGAGACGGTTCGGGGGAGATTTCAGCAGCGCCTCGACCTGGTCCGTCGCGCGCTCGCCGAGAGGACGCGCCCCCTCCTCGAGGTGCCTGGCGCGGGTCATCCGATCGATGACGGGCCCCGGGAAGCTCACGTCCTGGCGGAACCATCGCCGGGTATGATCCGCGATGATCGAGTGCCCTTCCTCGAGGAGTGCCCGGAGGTGAGGGATGGCGGGGAAGTCCCCCTCGCGCTCCTCGATGCCGCGGGTCACACGCCTGGCCATCAGGCAGATCTCATGATCCAGGACCAGCTTCTCGAGGCTCTGGCACGATTCGAAGTCCAGCATGCCGGGCCCCGACACGCTGTTGATGCCGGCCAGCGCTGCGAGAAGCATCCCGTGAGCGCTCTCCAGGCCGGCCTGCGCGTCCAGGCTCTTGGCATCCGAGGGAGAGATGTATGCCTGGGTCGGCAGTCCAAGCCGCCGGCCGATCTCGGCGTGGGCGCAGTTGAGCATCTGGGACTCGATCGCGCCCAGCGGCGTGGTCTCGTGCCGGTAGTCGAAGACAGCCGGCGAGCCGCCCCACAGCACCGGCGCGCCCAGAGCTGCGACTTGGCTGATCACGATCCCGCTGAGGTTTTCCGCCGCATGCTGGGCCAGCGTGCCGGTCAGCGTCCCGGGGGCGACGAAGCCGGTCAGGGGGACCGAGATGATCTCGACCGGGATCCGCCGGCGCGCGCAGTCGATCACGTTCTTGCTGGTGACTGCGGACCACTTCAGCGGCGCCGTCGGGCAGCAGGAGAAGACCGCCAGGGGCTTCTGCGCGAGGGCGTCGCTGGTCCCGCGCACTGCGAGGAGCAGGTCCGCCATGACCTGGAACCCCTCGATGGTGAAGGCCCCCGTCACGATGGGACCGGAGCCGTACAACAGGGAAAGGTACAGGCGGTACGCGTCGGAGATCTTCTCGGGGACGTCGCTCGGGATGAAGGCCGTCGAGGGGTAGTCGAACGCCGGGAGCCTCTCCACGAGGCGGGCGTAGCGGATGTAGTCGTGGGTGGAGGGGGGGCGGATCCTGCCCGTGGCCCCGTCGAGGATGTTGATGGCCGCCGAGCCGGGCGTGAAATGCACGCGCAGGCCGCCGAGATCGGCGCGCGTGGCGCCGTCGCGGTCATGCAGCGTGAACGCGTTCGGCGCGGTGGCAAGTGACCGGTCGATCAGGGCGGCGCCAATCCGGATCCGGCCCGAGGAGGGGTGCATCTGCGCGCCCGCCGAGAGGAGTAGATCGGCCACCTCCGGGTGGGGGACCTCCACGCCGATCTCTCGCAACACGCTGCGCGCCTCCTCGAGGATGCGTTCGATCAGTGTATCGGCGAGAAACCGCACGGCAGGTCGGACGGGCGGGCTGGTCATCGGCGGCGGCCCCGGCGCGGCGAGTCGCTATCGGCCTTCTCAGAAGGGGGCCGGGCTCGCTGCGAGACCAGCATTCTGACACAGGCATGAAAGGAGGTGAACCGGAGCCCTGACCTGCATGTCGCCTCGTGGCTCCGGCTGGTATCATCACTGGTTTGGAGGTCCGCCAAGTACCGGTTGTCGACCCGTATCGGAGAAGCCGTGCCGCTTCGCGCGTTCCACCCATCGATTCAGCGCTGGTTCGCCGCGCGCTTCGGCGAGCCGAGCCCTCCGCAACGCGAGGGATGGCCCCACATCAGGACCGGGCGCAACACGTTGATCGCCGCGCCTACCGGCACGGGGAAAACGCTGGCGGCATTCCTCTGGGCCCTCGACGAGATGCTCGGCGGGAGTGACGCGCTGCCCGACGCCACGCGCGTCCTGTACGTCTCGCCGCTGAAGGCGCTGGGCAACGACGTGCAGCAGAACCTGCAGGGCCCCCTGCGCGAGCTGCGCGAGCTCGATCCCGCGCTGCCTGAGGTGAGGGTCCTCGTGCGATCGGGTGACACGCCGCCGGGACAGCGCACGGCGATGCAGCGCCGGCCTCCGCACATTCTCGTGACCACGCCCGAGTCGCTCTACCTCCTGCTGACCAGCGATGGAGGACGGAGGATCCTGGGCCCCGTGCGCACCGTCATCCTGGACGAGATCCACGCCGTCGCGGGTGACAAGCGCGGCGCGCACCTTGCCCTGTCGCTGGAGCGGCTCTGTGCCCTCGCCGCTTCGCCTGTGCAGAGGATCGGATTGTCGGCCACGCAGAAGCCTCTTGAGGAGGTCGGCCGCCTGCTGGTGGGATCGGGCCGCGACTGCGCGCTGGTGGACGTGGGGCACCGCAGGGTTCTCGACCTCGGGGTCGAGGTTCCCGACTCGCCGCTCGAAACCGTCTGCTCGCACGAGACCTGGGGGGAGATCTACGCGAAGATGGCGGAGCTGATACGGCGGCATCGCACCACGCTGGTCTTCGTCAACACGCGCAAGCTGGCCGAGAGGATCGCGGCGCGCCTCACCGAGCTGCTGGGCGAGGATCAGGTCACCAGCCACCACGGCAGCCTCTCGCGCGAGCGCCGGCTCGACGCCGAGCGGCGTCTCAAGTCTGGCGACCTGCGCGCGCTGGTGGCCACGGCGTCTCTCGAGCTGGGGATCGACATTGGCGACGTTGACCTGGTGCTCCAGGTGGGAGTGACCGCCTCCATCGCCACGTTCCTGCAGCGCGTCGGACGGGCCGGCCACGCTCTCTCCCGTACGCCGAAGGGACGCATCTTCCCGCTGACGGCCGATGAGCTGGTCTGCGCCGCGGCGCTGGCCGACGCCGTGCGCCGGGGCGAGCTGGATCGCACACCGCGGCCCGTGGCCCCGCTCGATATCCTGGCGCAGCAGATCGTCGCCGCGTGCGTTCCGGAAACGTGGGCCGAGGACGATCTGTACGCGACGATGACGAGGGCATGGCCCTACCGTGATCTGTCGCGCGAGGACTTTGACGCGGTGGTGGCGCTTCACACGCAGGGGCGCGGAGCGCTCCTGCACAAAGACGGCGTGGGGCGCCGCCTGCGCGCCACGCGCCGCGCGAGGATCACCGCGCTGACCTCGGGAGGCGCGATCCCCGACACGGCGGACTACCGCGTCGTCCTGGAGCCGGAAGGCACGGTGATCGGCTCGGTGCACGAGGACTTCGCCGTGGAGGCAAACGCCGGCGACATCTTCCAGCTCGGCAATGCCTCGTGGCGGATCCTGAAGGTCGAGACGGGTCTGATGCGGGTCGCCGACGCGCGCGGGATGCCGCCCACGCTGCCGTTCTGGCTGGGGGAGGCGCCGGCGCGCACGCGCGAGCTGTCATCGGCCCTCTGCCGCATCCGGATGCTCGGAGCCGATCCCGGCTGGCTCATGGAGCAGGTCGGCCTGCCGCAGGCCGCCGCGCTCCAGCTCGCCGCGTACCTGGAGGCGGGAGCCCGGGCACTCGGCGGCGCGCCAACACAGGACCGGATCGTGATCGAGCGGTTCTTCGACGAGTCGGGCGGGATGCAGCTCGTCGTGCACGCCCCCTTCGGGGGAAGGATCAACCGCGCATGGGGGCTCGCGCTGCGCAAGCGCTTCTGTCGCTCGTTCGGCTTCGAGCTGCAGGCGGCCGCCAACGAGGAGGCGATCCTGATCTCGCTGGGGCCGCAGCACAGCTTCCCCCTCGACGAGGTGTTCGACTATCTGCAGCCCGAGACGGTGCGCGAGATCCTGGTGCAGGCGCTCCTGCCCTCGCCGATGTTCGCGACGCGCTGGCGATGGAACGTGGCTCGTTCGCTGATGCTGTCGCGCACGAGGCAGGGGGGCAACCGTGTCCCGGCTCCTCTCCTGCGCATGCGCGCGGACGATCTGCTGGCGCAGGCATTCCCGCAGGTGATGGCGTGCGGCGAGACATTGCCTCCGGGCGACATCCCCGTCCCCTGGGAGCATCCCATCGTGCGCCAGACGATCGAGGACGGCCTCACCGAGCTGATGGATGTGGAGGGGCTGATCGAGGTCCTGCGCGGCCTGCGCGACGGGAGCATCCGCAAGATCGCCGTGGACTTGCCTGAGCCGTCGCCTTTCGCGCGGGGAATCCTCAACGCCATGCCGTATGCGTTCCTCGACGACGCGCCGCTGGAGGAGCGCCGCACGCAGGCGGTCATCTCGCGCCGAGGCCTCGACCTGAAGACCGCCGACACGCTGGGGGTGCTCGACCCGCAGGCGGTGGCGCGCGTGCGTGAAGAGGCATGGCCCCAGCCCGAAAGCGCGGAGGAGGTCCATGAGGCGTTGCAGTGGATGGGCTACGTCACGCGAGAGGAGGCCGTGACGTCGGGGTGGAACGAGTGGTTAGATGAGCTGCGGGAGGCGGGGCGCGTGTCGCTGGAATCCGATCGCTGGTTCGCCGCGGAGTCGTCACGGGATCCCAAGACGGTGGTGCGAGGCCGGCTCGAGGCCCTCGGCCCGGTCTTTCATGACGGGGAGGATGCGCCCATTCCGGCATCCGATGCACCACGACTTCACGAGCTGGAGCGCGATGGGATCATCCTGCGCTGCCGCCTCGAGGGCCGGCAGGCATGGTGCGATCGGCGGCTGCTGGCGCGCATTCACAACTACACGCTCGATCGCCTCCGCCGCGAGATCGAGCCGGTCAGCGCCGCGGTCTTCTGGCGATTCCTTGGAGTCTGGCAGCATGCCGGGGGCGACGCGCGGCTCGAGGGGCCGCGCGGCGTGGCCGAGGTGATCCGCAAGCTCGCGGGGTTCGAGATTCCGGCGGCGTCGTGGGAGTCGGCGGTGCTGGCCGCGCGCGTTCGGGGATACCGGCCCGACTGGCTCGACCAGCTCACGCTTTCTGGAGACGTGGTCTGGGGCCGGCTGTGGGGGGCTGGCAACAGTCCGGTGCGCGCAACCCCGATCTGCCTGCTGCCGCGGGACGACCTGCCCGCGTGGCTCGCCTTGTCGAGTTTAGCTGGCTGGAAGCAGGAGCGTGCGCTGTCGAGCCACGCGCGGCCGATCATGGACGCGCTCGCGGGTCGCGGAGCGCTGTTCACGCAGGAGCTGCGGCGCACCACGGGGCAGCTTGCCTCCCACCTGGAGATGGGGGTGGGCGAGCTGATCGGTCAGGGCCTGATCACATGTGACTCGTTCTCGGGATTGCGGTCGCTGCTCAAGCCACCGCACAAGCGTCGCGCCGCGTCCGGATCTTCACCCGCGCCCGCGGGTCGGTGGTGTCTGCTGCGAGCCCCTGCGGCCGGCGACGCGCCGGCCGCCCAGACCCATGGCGGCGATGAAGCCGTCTCCTTCGTCGCGCGTCGACTCCTTCACCGCTACGGGGTGATCTTCAAGCGCCTCCTGACGCGCGAGAAGATCCCGGTCCCGTGGCGCGACCTGGTGCGCGAGTACCGCCGCATGGAGCTGCGCGGGGAGGCCCGCGGCGGGAGGTTCGTGGCCGGATTCGCCGGCGAGCAGTACGCGCTGCCCGGGGCCGTGGAGATGCTGCGCCGCCTGCGACGCAAGGAAGCGCCAGCGCCGATAGGGGTGGCCGCCGCCGATCCGCTGAACCTCCAGGGGATTCTCACCCCGCCACCGCGCGTCCCGTCGCAGACCCGGCGCCGCGTGCAGGTGGGGTGAACGTCGTCTTGGAGCAGCAGGACCAAGGCGGGCGATCGGGCTATGACTGCCCCAGAAGTCGCCCCATGCTCCGCCCGAACTCCTCCAGATCGCCGAGATCGTTCTGGATGGCGTCGAACGACCTCCCGTGATCGATCTCCATGTAGAAGTGAGAGAGAATGTTCCGGAACCCCATCCAGCGCTTGAGGCGCTCGCACAGATCGGGCGCCAGCAAGCCCTCATCCCGCAAGACCTCCATGGCGTCCTTGTAGCTTGCGGGAAGGCGGTATCCTTGGTCGGCGATCAGGTGGTGGGTGATGTCAAGGACGCACTCGCAGGCGAGCTGTAGGTATCGCTCGGCCAAGTGATGAAGCGCCGGCTCGCGCACGAACTCGTCGCGCGACTTCGTGCGGAAGGACCGGATCTCAGCGAGGTAGCTTTCCAGTGCGCTCAAGCGACTCGAGAGCGTGTCCCGATCGACCACTTGGGTTGTCTCCTGAGAAACGCCTGAGCTGGGCCTCGCGCAACAGGCGCCTGTATGGCTCCCTGTCGCCGAACTCGCGCATCGTCCTGATGCGCCATTCGCGCCAGAGGGCCGGATTCTTGCAGATGAGCACACGGCCCGACTCCATGATCCGCTGGCGTAGCAGGTCGGGTGCCTCATCCACGAACACTACGTCCACCCGGCCCTGAGGCGCCAGGTCGGCGAGCGCCACCGCGAGGCTCGATTGAAGGTTCCTGCGCGACGCGGCGTCGGACGCCGCTGTCAGGACCGCGATATCGAGATCGCTGTCGAGCCTGTGCCTGCCGGTGGCGCGCGATCCAAACAGGACCAGCACCGAAACTTCGTCGAACCTGCATGTTGCCTCGATAATCTTGCGATCCAGCTCAGTCATCAGATCATCATACCATCTGCCTGTGTTCGAAGAGCTTAGCGGGAAATCGGATCACGACTTCCCGGTGCCGGGATGGATGTCAAGGGAACTGGCCCAGCGATGCGTTGACGGCGCGGCGCAGGACGCTACGGAGCCGCGCGAGCGCCTGATCGGGGGGCTCCGGCCCCTTGCGCTCGAGAGCCTCCCGGTACCACCGCGCGGCCATACAGAGCTCGTGAAACTGAACCTGAGACGGAGCTATCGGCTCGCCCCCCGCCTTCGCGTACTCGTCCAGGAGTCTGGCGAGCCCCGAGGCCATCTGGAACGGCCTGTGCACGCCGCGCGTCACGATGGCGAGGTCGTAGGCGGGATCGCCGCAGCGGCAATACTCCCAATCGAGCACCACCGGAGGTGCTTCGGGCGAGATCAGGATGTTCTGTCCGAGAAGGTCGCCGTGCAGCAACACTCCATCCCGATCGGGAGGAAGGTGCGCCGCGGCCCACGCTGCTGCCTCCTCGATCTCGACCCCCTCGACACCGGCGAAGGAGGCGAGTTGTTCCTCGCCGTGTGCGCGGCGCGAGTGCTTCCAAGGAAGCGGGCTCCGCCATGCCGTGATGTCGATCGAATGGATGGCGGCAGCGATGGAGCCCACGAGCCGGGCCGGGTTGATGGCGGTCATCCGTCCAGCCCTCAGATCGGCGGGGATCCCCTGCAGCCAGCTCCTGACGAGCGCGTGCCCGTCGGAGTCCTCCACGACACCCACTTCGCGCGGAACGCGGAAAGGAAGTCTCAACTTCGAAAGCTCGGCGAGCACCGCTGTCTCTCGCGCCGAGATGGAGCCGCGCTCTGGATCCGCGCCCTCGATCGGCAGCAGGGCCGCGTACGCCCCGCTGAGGCCATGCGGGTCGGGAGAGACATCGATCTGAGCGGCATAGATCCGCCGGTTGAGCCCCTGGCCCATCTTTTTGACGAAGCCCACGTCAACGGTCGCGCGGGGAGGAGCGTGTCGCCTGAGAGCTTGCTCCAGGGCCGACCTTGCCCGGGCCCATCCCATTGATACCTGTTCCCGGCGGTTCATGTCCCTTAATTCCTCCATCGTCAGGCCGAACGGCGCGCCCCCTTCGGTGTAACTGACCGCCCAGATCAGCTCCCCGCCCCACGAGCACCATTCTGCTCCTTCGAGCTCGGGCTCGTCGTCGGGATGTGGCAAGCGCTTCCGGATCCCTCGAGACACGACTCCCTCAGGACAGCAGCAGCTCCAGGTCCTCGCGGCTGATGTCGCGGATCAGGCTGCTGTCGGCCTGAATGATCGCGTCGGCCAGGTCCCGCTTGCTCTTCTGCAGCTCCACGATCTTCTCCTCGACGGTGCCGCGAGTCACCAGGCGGTAGGCGAAGACCTGGCGGGTCTGGCCGATGCGGTGCGCGCGGTCGATCGCCTGCGCCTCCACCGCCGGGTTCCACCATGGATCGAGAAGGAACACGTACTCCGCCGCGGTCAGGTTCAGCCCCAGCCCACCCGCCTTCAGGCTGATGAGGAAAAGCCGGCAGTCCGGGTCGTTCTGGAACCTCTCGACCTGCGAAGCACGCTCGCGTGTCTGGCCATCGAGATAGGCATAGGTGATCTTCCCCCCGTCGAGCCGCTTCCTCACGATCGACAGGAGGCTTACGAACTGGGAGAAGACCAGCGCCTTGTGCCCTTCGTCGAGCACTTCCTCCAGGCGCGCCATCAGCGTCTCGAGCTTGGCGCTGGGCTCGCCCACTCGCTTGGGGTCGAGAAGGCCGGGGTGGCAGGATGCCTGGCGCAGGCGCAGCAGCGCCTCGAGGATCTGGATCTTCGACCGGTTCAGCCCCTCCTGATCGAGGCGCCTGCCGAGCGACAGGCGGAAGTGCTCCTTCATTTCGTCGTAGAGCTGCCGCTGCTTCGCGTCCATCTCGCAGTAAAGCGTCTGCTCGAGCTTGGCGGGGAGCTCTTTGGCCACCTGAGCCTTGGTGCGGCGCAGGATGAACGGCTTCAGCGCTCTCGCCAGAAGGGCTCTGGAATCGTCCGTCATCGGGCCTCGGCTGTCCCACTGTGCCCGGAAGATCGCGGCCGTGCCCAGCATGCCGGGATTCAGGAACTCGAACAGGCTCCACAGCTCCGAGACGTGGTTCTCGATCGGCGTCCCGGAGAGAGCCAGCCTGTGGTCGGCGCGCAGCAGGCGCACCGCCTTGGCGGACTGCGTGCCGGCATTCTTGACGGCCTGGGCCTCGTCGAGGATCACGTAGTCGAATTCGAGATCCGTCAGCAGGGGCGCGTCGCGCCGGAGCGTGCCGTAGGTGGTGAGCACCACGTCGCGATCGGCGAGCCCTTCGAGCGCGCCGTGGCGGCCCATGCCCGTGTGATCGAGCAGGCGCAGCCGGGGAGTGAAGCGCGCGGCCTCCTGTTTCCAGTTGAAGATGAGTGACCGTGGCGCCACCACCAAGGAGGGCTTCCCGTCCCGCCCCCGGCGCTGCCCGGACCTCGACGCGAGCAGGGCCAGCACCTGCACCGTCTTGCCCAGGCCCATGTCGTCGGCGAGGCAGCCTCCGAACCCGAACCGTTGCAGGAAGAAGATCCAGCCCAGCCCCTCGCGCTGGTAGTCCCGCAGGGTGCCCGTGAAGCCGTGCGGCTCTTCCTCGGGATGGACTCCTTCGAACTCGAGAAGCTGCTTGCGCGCCCGCGCGAAAACTTCGTCGCAGGTCGCCTGGGGCTGGACCGCGAGCAGGGCGTCAAGCAGTCCCACCTGCGTCCGTCCGAATCTCAGGTGGTCCTCGACGGCGGTGCCGAGGTCGAGCAGGCCGGCGTACTGCCCGAGCCATTCCTCGGGCAGGACACCGAAGGTCCCGTCGCCGAGCCTGACCGTGCTCTCGCCCCGCTTCATCGCCGCCAGCAGCTCGGGCAGGCTCACCGCCTGATCGTCGAAGGCCACGTTGCCGCGAAGCTCGAACCAGTCAATCCTCGAGGTCACCTCGATCCGGAATGCCCCGGGCTGGCGGTACAGCCTCCCTTCGGCCTCGACGTGCCAGTCCTCAACCAAAAGGGCCCTGACCGCCGCCGCGAAGTGGCGCGGGTTCAGCTCGAAGTGCGCCGCCATCCCCTGCCACCCGGGGCGCAGTTTGAACTGGAGCTGACGCAGGCGGATGACGGCTTTCTGCTCCGCCATGGTGTCGCGCAGGATCACGCGCCGCTTCTCGCTCTGCACGATGTCGCCGGCCGGGCTGCCCCATGCGACCTTGGCCCCGTCATAGTCAAACGAGAGTTCGGCGTCCAGCCGGTCCACGACGCGGCCGCCTTCCTTGCCCGGACGGATCTTCAGCGACGGGGCGGGCGCAAGCGCCGACTGCTCGAAGCGAAGCTCCTCGGGAAGCTCCATCGGCGGTCTGCGGGGCAGGGTCATCAGCTCGGTCAAGAGCTGCTCGGTGTCCTGCGTCGGGATGCTGATCTTTCCGTCCCCGCGCAACCTGGTGATCCACGCGAAGGCTCCGGAGTCATCCAGTCGGGCGACCTTCTCGCGCGTGAAGATCAGCCCGCCGGCCGTCAGCAGCACCGGTTCTTCCAGCGGCATCCGTTCCTCGCCACGGCGCAGCGATCCGGTCACGGTGTATTCGGAATCCGAGGCCTCGCGGCGGACCTCGAGGTGGAACGTCCATCGCGCTCCCGCGTCCCATTGGAGTGGCGCCTGCTCCTCGTCGTGCTCATCCATCCGCATCAGGCAGCGACCCGTTTTACACAGCATCGGCAGGACCACCTCGGCCAGCGGGACCGAGATCCGCACGGAGCTGGACACCCGATTGACCGGATCGTAGTAGTAGCCCGACCAGGAGTTGGCGGCGGTCTGCCCGCCTATCAGCGCCGAGAGGATCCGGCGGTCGTCGGAATCCTGGAGCCGAGGGATGTCGCGTGGAGTCAGGCTCAGGGGTCTGGGCTTCTTCCAGCCGCCGTTGACCCTGGACTCCCGGCGGCGGATGTCCACGACAATACCCTGACCTTCGCGGGTGCCCGCCAGATCCAGGATGTAGAGGATTTCCGCGTCCTGAACTTTCGTCGGATAGGCTGACTCCGCGGCCAGGCCGGCACCGCGCAGGTCGGCAAAGATGTTTTTCCAATTCTGCCGGGGCAGCCTGGGCGTCGGAAGTTGCCGCCTCGCTGGGGTCGGAAGGCGGGTCACGCGCCCCCCGCGAGGCGTGAAGGGGAGAACGACGTTCTCCTTGGAGTCGAGGTAGAGCCAACTGTCCGAAACGTCTTCGTCCTCGAACCCGAAAAACAGCTCCTCGTCAACCATCATTCTCGTGATGGGCGGGCCGCCGGGGGCCGCGAGATGGCCTTGCTCCTGGCTGGCCAGCAACGCGGCCCAGACGTGCTTGCAGGGCGCGAACGAGTCCTCGAAATGCGGGCAGGCGCAGCAGACGAGGAGGGTCTTCCCCGACCGCCGCAGCGATACGGCGTAGGCGACCCGGTCGATGACCCTGGCCTTGACGAGGGTCTTCCCGGCGCGCGTGATGCGAACCGAACCATCCAGGTAGTGCTTCTCACCGTGACGGCGCGTTTCCGCGCCGACGTAACCCGAGATGCGTGTCAGGTAGGTCATGATCCCGACCGTTCAGGATGTCAGGGGAGGTTTCAGGGACGGATCACCGCGGCGCTGCCCCCAGCATTTCGCCGGCGATCCGGCTGACCAGTTTTCCGTCGGCCGCGCCCTTGACCTTCGGCATGGCCAGCTTCATGACGGCGCCCAGATCCTTCGGGGACGTCGCTCCGGAGGCCGTGATCGCTTCAGAGACGATCCGGCGCACTTCGTCGTCCGTGAGCTGCTTCGGCAGGTACTCCCGCACGACCGCGAGCTCGGCCTCCTCCTGCGCCGCGAGATCCTCGCGCCCCGCCTGGCGGAAGGCGTCGATGGAGTCGCGGCGCTGCTTCGCGTAGCCGGCGAGCACCTGGATCGCTTCCTCGTCGCCCAGCTCGTACTCGCGCCCCTTGACGCCGCGCAGGTTCACTTCGGCCTCGAGGATCCTCGCCTTCACCATGCGCAGAACACCGAGGCGATCCGCGGCGCCGGACTTCATGGCCGTCTTGAGATCGGCGGCGATCCTTTCCCTGATCGACATGCGACGGTTACCTCCGGAAGGTCGCAGTCTACCAGTCTCCGCCTCCAACCGACAAGGCGCGCGAGGACCGCCATGGGCTGATTATACCGTGCTCCCTCTCGGCAGGCTCCTGCCAAGGCCGCATGACGCTTCCCTCACCGGCGGGCTCCACTGGTGCTTCGCCCAGTGCGTCCGTGGTGGGAGGCTGCCCGAATTCACGTTCACGTATAGAATGGCGGGCGAGTGATCGAAGGACGCACGGACCAGGGGGTCATCACGATGACCGGCAGGAGCGGGTCATGAACCAGCCAAGGCTCTGGCTCGCGGTCGCGCTGTCGCTCCCGTCAATCGTGGCGTCGCCAGATCTTGGCGACGACCCGCAGACCGACATCGATCGGGCGGTGATGCTGGCGGCGTCCGGCCAGAGCCGGTTCCACCGCTTCGATTCGCTCCTGTTCCAGCTCGAAGGGCTCAGATTGACCGCCGGCCGCGGCAGCCTGGTCTCGATCACACGCAACGGGAAGATCGAGCGTCTGACGTTCCACGCCACCGACCTGTCATGGGATTATCTGCCGCCCGTGGACCGGGACCGCCGACTCTTCGAGATCCATCGGAAGAACCATGTCGACGACCTGTCCTTCAAGCCTCTCTACGCGCAGGTCGAATGCGATCCCAGCTCTTGCGAGCAGATCCTGAAGTCGGCTTTCAAGGGCTTGAGCGATTCCACGGAGGACGACGCCGACGAGCGGTTGAGGAAGCTCTACCAGGAGGGGGCCAGGGAGGTCGAGAGGATGCTGCGTCAGGAAGGCGTGGAGTCCGCCGCCGCTCCCTGGGATGCGGATCACCGGCGCGTGTCCGTGCTTCTGTGGCGTGAGAACCCCGATCACGTCGCGCTGCTTGAGTACGACAATCACCAGCCGCGGGAGGTGACAGTATGGATTCCAGGCTGGGTCTCGTTCTCCTATTATGACGAGTCCACCCGAGCCTCCGGCGAGCGGGACGAGGTTCTGGAGCTGAGGCCTGACCTCACGCGGCGCGAGTACGATATCGAGAGCGTGAGCGGCACGGTCTCCATGGGGATCCGCGAGTCGGAGCTGCTCACGGGCGACCTGACCCTCATCCTCAGGGCGAAGCGAGACCTGCGGCGAATCCCCTTCACGCTCGCCTCGACCGGAAGGACCTGGACGACCCGTCGGCGCGCACGCGGCCCGCGCATGAGCGTCGGGGCGATCGCGGACGGGGCCGGCCGCGATCTGGAATACACAAGGACTGGTCCGGTGTCCGGCCTCGTCAATCTGGCGGAGCCTGTGCCCGCGGGCGAGGCGTTGAGCCTGCGGATCCGCTACGAGGCGCGGGACGCCATCGTGAAGGTCAGCGGATCGTACGCTTACGTCGACCGCGATGGCTGGCTGCCGTTCGTCCATTACGGCGACATCATCCCGCGGTTCGAGCTGACCTTGAATGTGCCCGCGAAGTACCAGGCCTACTGCGCGGGCAGGATGGTCTCGGCAAGCCGGGAGGGGGACGTCGCCACGACCCGTTGGGTGGCGGACAGCCCGGTCACGTTCCCCACGGTCATCTTCGGCGCCTTCAAGGATTATGATTCCAAGGTCAAGGCCACGAAGAAGGGCGGCAAGGAGATCCCGGTCCGCGTCCACTTCGACCGTGACACCGCGAGCATCATGCCCACCCTGCGGGGCGCCCCGGCGGCGGCCGACGCGGCGGCCAACGCTCTGAACCTGTACCGAGACGTCTTCGGCGTGGACTACCCGTTCGAGAAGCTCGATATTCTGAACGCTCCACAGGGTTTCTCGGGGCAGTCCCCCGATTCGATCGTCTATCTGGGCGACCCCACCTTCCTGAGCGAAGCCACGCTCGGGCTGACCCTGGGCGCCGCCGCCACCAAATTCGCCTCCGGGCTCGTTCCCCACGAGGTGGCTCACCAATGGTGGGGCTCGCTGATCGCTCCGGCCAACTCGGGCAGCTACTGGTTCGTGGAAAGCCTGGCCGAGTATTCGGCCGCGCTGTTCATGGAGGCCTCGCGGGGCAAGGAGGGGTACCAGAGCCGCGTGGAGGACTGGCGTCACGAGGCCCTGGGGACCGAGTCCTGGGGCAGCGTGCAGGAAGGCGACGGGATCTACACGAAGGGGGCCTACGCATTCCACATACTCCGATCCACATTCGGCGACGAGGCGTTCTTCAAGTTCCTCAAGATGCTCGCGAGCGAGCTGCAAGGCAAGGAGATCGTGACGCGTGACATCCAGAGGGTGGCGGGCGAGGCGTTCGGAGC
>JAWPNA010000039.1:0-5535 GCA_045402695.1 Acidobacteriota bacterium | reverse complement strand
GGCGATGGATGGTTCTGGAGCGCCTGGCGGACTTGTTCGTGCAGCCCGGAACGCCTGCGTCCATTCGCTTGGACGATCGCGCTGAGTTCACGGCTCAGCATGGTTCGTGATTGACTCGAGAGACTCGACGTGCGGATCCTCTTCATGGAGCGCGGCAGCCCGTGGGGGAACGGGTAGGTGGAGTCGTTAACGGCAGGTCTCGGGACGAGTTTCTTGATGGGGAGATCTTCTGTACGCTGCGTGAGGCTCAGATCTTGAGCGAGCGCTGGCATCGTGAGCACAACGAGCTCCGACCGCATAGCCCACTGGGGGTATCGGCCCCCGGCACCGGTGGCGATTAAGCTCATGTCGCCTGATTCCGCTCCGCTGCACCAGCCGGCATGGGCTCTTGCTCTACCGTAGGCAGTGGTACGATGGATGGGGGCAATCAGGCTTGCAGTCATCCGGGCGCTGCGGTTCGCCCCCGGCCCTCGACCGCACTGATTTGGCAGCGGCCAGCGGCTGCTTCGCGGCCGGCTTGGCCCTGTACCTTCGGACGCTCGCACCTTCCCTGCTGCTCGGCGACAGCGCCGAGCTCCAGGTGCTCTCGCTAACGCCAGGGCTGGCCCATCCGACCGGCGCTCCTGTCTTTCTGCTCGCAACCCGCCTCTTCTCGCTACTCCCTTTGGGGAACCCGCCCTGGCGGGTGAACCTGGCTTCGGCCTTCTTCGGGGCTCTGGCCCCGGCGATTCTCTACGTCGCCGGTCGCCACCTGACGAGCCAGAGGTGGGCGGCGCTCGTCGGACCTCTCTGCCTGGCCGTCTCCCAGCTCTACTGGTGGGAGGCGGTGATGATGGAGCTCTACACGGCCGCGGCCGTGCTGATCGCTTCCGTCCTGACCTGTCTGCTCCTGTGGCGAAGGCACGGCCACGCTGGATGGCTCTTCGTCGCGGGCCTCCTGGGAGGTCTCAGTCCCGGCGTCCACGACATGGTCGTCCTGGCAGCCCCGGGGGTCGTCCTCTACCTGGCGCTGAGCGCGCGCCGCCGCGCGGAGTGGGTGGCGGCCACCGCCGGTGCGGTGACGGGAGTGGCTCTTGTCATCGGGGCCTACGTCCTCCTCGACGGGCTCGACCCGCCGGCGAGCTACGTCAACGTGGTGGGACGCCTTTCGGCAAGCGTCTGGGGCCTCGACCCCGGAACCTTCGACTCCCGTGTGGATCGGCTCATCTTCATCATCTTGGCCCGCCACTTCCGTAAGTTCATGTTCGTGATCCCCGAGGGGGGCATCCGCCAATCCGCAGCCATGTACACGAATGTCACCTGCGAGCTCTTCTCGCCGGCGGCAATCGGCCTGATGGCGATCGGTTTCGGCACCGTCGTCTGGCGCCGGAGGCGCGAGGCCGTCCTTATCTTCGGCGGCCTCCTGACGATGCTGGCCTTCGTCCTCACCTACAGGATTGACGAGATCTACGCCTTCTTCATACCGACCTATCTCTTCCTGGCCCTCCTGGCGTCAGCGGGGGCGGGCCTCCTCGCGAAGGCAGCCGGGGAGATCACACGTCGCCTCCTCTCGTTGCGGAGAGAGAAGGGCGACCCGTCGCCCATGGCGGAGAGGGCGAGGAAGGTTGCCGGGATCGCCGTCGTCGGGCTGGCCTTCGTCGCCGTCGTGGCGCCCTCCAGGGACGATCTACTCTCCTCGATCCGGGCGGGACGGATCACATTCCTCGACGGCACTCCCTTCGCCGAGTTCCCCTATCCCGTCCGGGATCCCGATCGACCCCGCCGGACAGCAGCCTCCATCGTGGATCGGCTGGAGGAGGGCGCCATCGTCTTCATCGACTGGCCCTATCTCTACCCCTGCATTTACGTCGCGCGCGTTGAGCGGCAGCGAACGGACCTCTCGTTCCACATGTGCGTTCCAGATCCCAAGGATCGTCTGCCTTCGTCGTGCGTCGATTACATACGGGCCAGCGCCGGCCGCCGCCCCATCTACTTCACCTGGCCGCCCGGAGAGCTCCGGCGGTGGTTCGGGATCCGGGACGTCGCCGGCGAGCCCAGACTTTTCCGTCTCGTCCCTGCGCAGGGCCCCTCCTGACGGAAAGACCCGGCCACGGAGGAGGAGGAGACTGTGCGACGTCGAAGCGTTTCAGGGGGGGCTGGCCGCTCGATGGTGCGATCAGTCTGGCCGCCGTGAGAGTGAAAGCCGACACTCCAGCGGCGAGTAGTTGCGGTGGACCTTGCCATCCTTTGTGCGGGTGTGTGCCTTGAGGAACACGTCCTGCAGTCTGCACACACGCGGGCGTGCCAGTGCGCGTCGGGTGTCCTTCTCGTGCAGGCGGCGCAGGCCCGCCAGGCTCCGCTCCCGGGAGGTGCAGAAACCCAGCATCACCGTCCAGAACAGTGCCACCATGTCCACCTTGCGCCGTCGGTGGGTCACGTCCGTGTCGTGCGCCAGTTCCCGAAGAAAACTTTCCTGGATCAGGCTGGTCATCTGCTCTCGAACTCCGATAGCCTGTGTCCGGGCCACGTTCCTCCTCCTTCTCAGAGAGTTTTAGCGACCCTATGAGAGCAGTGGACTTGACCCATTGTTCATCCGGATCAGATCAACCCGCCAACCGAGCACGGATGCACCACGCTCTGAAGTTTTCTGACCTCTGTCGAGACTTCGCCTCCGGAGCACGATCTCATGAGGCGAGCACGACCTCCGGCCGGAGGATGGCTCCGCGCAGCGGATCCTGGTCAGCGCACGCCACCCCGAGAAGATTGCCGGCCTCGTCCTGGACCCGGAAGATGCCGGGGCCGCCTTCCGGGAGGGGAGCCTGCAGATCCGCGAACCCGAGCGGCCTACCCCTCAACATGGCATCAACGCCTTGTCCGGTGGCCGTGACCGTAGGGAGCCCGAGGTCGACGCACCTCAAAGGGATCAGAAGGCTCTCGAACTCTCCGCGGCCCGCGAGCTCGAGGATCTCGCTCATAGAATGCGCGTCCTCGACCCGGTGCCGGCCGCTCGCCAGCCTTCGCAAGCCTTCGAGATGCGCCCCGCAGCCCAGTGCGATTCCCAGGTCGTGCGCGAGAGCCCTCATGTACGTACCCGCGGACGTCTCCGCCTCGAACTGAACGAGAGGCAGCACAAACTCGAGCAGGTCGAGCCTGAAGATAACAACCGGGGTCGGGTCCGGGGCCACAGGCTTGCCCTGCCTCGCGAGCCGGTACATCGGGCGTCCCTTGAGCTTGCGTGCTGAATAGGGAGGTGGTGTCTGCAAGAACGCTCCCATGAACCGGGCCGCGGCTTCGCGCACGGTCGCCTCGGAGAGGCCAGAGACGCTTCTCTGCACGAGGATGCGGCCCATCGCATCGTAGGTGTCGGTGGCTATTCCCAGGTGGATGACCCCCCTGTAGACTTTCCGGCTCTGCGTCAGAAACCGCGACAGACGTGTGGCGCGGCCGATGCAGAGAATCAAGAGTCCCGTCGCGGCGGGGTCGAGCGTCCCCGTATGGCCTACCCTCCGCCCCCGCGTGAACCGCCGCACATCGGCCACGATGTCATGGGATGTGGGCCCAGCGGGTTTGTCCACCAGCAGTATCCCCTCCGGAGGGTTCATCGCTTCTCCTTCGAGCCCGTGCCGTCGTCGCCTCCCTCCTGGCCAGACAGGCCCTCGTGAATCAGGCGCTCGATGTGTGCGCCCTGCTCGCTCGACGTGTCGAGGACGAATTCGATCTCCGGCGTGTACCGGAGCCTGAGGCCTTGCCCGAGGCGCTTGCGGATGAACCCCCGCGCGCCGTGCAGTGCCTCCATGGCCTGTTGACGTGCCTCGCCTTCCGCCAAGAGGGATACGTAGATGCGCGCGTGCCGCAGGTCGCTGGCCATCTTGACTCCCGTGACGGTGGCAAAGCCGAGGCGCGAATCGTGCACCTCCTGCTGGAGCAGTCGCGCCACCTCGTGCAACACTGCATCGGAGACCCTGTCCATGCGCGACCCGGTCATCGGCTGGCCCTCCAAGTCAGACGTAGTCGATCTCCCGGCCGACGACATCCCCGGGGATCTGACTCTCGACCTCCGCCAGGATCACCGCGAACAGCCCCTCGAGAGGTGGCCGCCCATCCGCCACCGCGGCGATTCCGAGCACCGCCCGCTGCCAGAGATCCTGATCGCCGACCTCGGCGAGAGAAATGTTGTGCCGCGCCCGAAGCCGGTCTTTCAGGCTCTTGATGGTCCGTCTCTTGTCCTTCAGGGAGCGGGAGAATGGGAGATGGATGATGAGTGTGCAGATGCCGACGACCATAGATGGATCGTGAGGAAAAGCTGCCGGCCCGCCGTCAGGCGTAGAGTTCCTTGCTCACGATTTTTTCGACCTTGAACGCCTCAATGATGTCAGCGGGCTTGATGTCGGAGAATTTCTCCAGGCCGATGCCGCACTCGTAGCCGGACTTGACTTCGCCGACGTCTTCCTTGAAACGTCGCAACGAAGAAGCCCTGCCGGTGTAGATGACAACATTGTCCCTCAGGAGGCGCACGTCGGAGTTGCGCACGATTTTACCTTCGGTCACCATGCACCCCGCCACGATTCCGAACTTCGGAACCTTGAACGTGTCGCGCACTTCGGCTCGGCCGAGGAAGACCTCCTGCAGGGTGGGGTCGAGCATGCCGACCATGGCCGCCTTGATCTCGTTGGCTACGTCGTACACCACGGTGTGCAGGCGCACCTCCACCTGCTCCTTCTCGGCGAGATCGGCGGCCTTTCTTTCCGGGCGGACGTTGAACCCGATGACGATCGAGTTGGTGGAGGCCGAAAGGAGGATGTCGGATTCGGAGATGGCTCCGGTGGACGCGTGCACGACGCGAACCTTCACCTTGGGCGAGGAAAGGTCGCTCAGGATCTTGGTGAGAGCCTCCACCGAGCCTTGCACATCGGCCTTCACGATCAGGCTCAACTCTTTCACGAGACCTTCCTGGATCTTCTGAAAGAGATGATCCAGCGTGAGCCGGGACGACTTCTGGAGGGCGTCCTCGCGCAGCTTCTGCTGCCGGAAAGCACCGATCTGCCGCGCCTTCCACTCCTCGGTGATCACCTTGAAGATATCCCCCGCGTTCGGTACGCCCTGCAGCCCAAGGACCTCGACGGGCGTGGACGGTGGCGCCTCGCTCACCTTGGCGCCGGAGTCGTCGAGCATTGCGCGGACCTTGCCCGAGATGGCGCCAGCTATGAAGGCGTCCCCGACACGGAGAGTGCCGTTCTGTACCAGGACAGTGGCGACCGGGCCCCGGCTGCGATCGAGTCGCGCTTCGAGCACGGTGCCGGAGGCGGGGAGGGATGGATCCGACTTGAGCTCTTGCAGGTCGGCAACAAGCAGGATCATGTCGAGAAGATCGTCGAGGCCGGTCTTCTGCTTGGCGGAGATGTGCACGCAGACCGTGTCGCCTCCCCAGTCCTCCACAAGAAGTCCGCGGTCGGCAAGCTGCTTTTTCACGACGTCGGGCTTCCCGTCGGGCTTATCGATCTTATTGATCGCCACGATGATCGGCACACCTGCCGCGCGGGCGTGATCGATGGCCTC
>JAWPNA010000111.1:0-5688 GCA_045402695.1 Acidobacteriota bacterium | reverse complement strand
CGTCGTCCTGTTCGAGACCGCCGTCTTCGGGCTGGGCCTGCTTAGCCTCCTTGTCCCCGCCGGGTTGATGGGGGCCGGCTTCGCCCTCGGGGTGAGGCTCGTCTCGCCCGGTGCTTGCGCCGCCGAGTCGGTCGGGCGTCTCTATGGCTTCAACACTCTGGGCGGAGTCCTCGGTGGACTGGCTGCCGGGTTGGTTCTGCTCCCCGCTTTCGGGATCAAGGGGTGCTTGCTCGGCTGCGCCGGGATTTACTTGGTAGCTGGATACACTCTCGGCTTGAAATCAGCCGCCCCCGCCGGCCGCCGCCACACACACGTGATCGCCGCGGGCACGGCAGGGATCCTGATCCTGGTCGGGATGGCGCCCGAGCCGGGGATGTTCTTCGCGCCTTACTTCCACGGACTGCGGCTCGGAGCATTCGAGGAGTTTTCCCGTGCCCGCGACCAGGAGCGGATCCAGTATCGCCGCTTCAGCCCCTACGGACTCGTCACCGTGACCGAGGATGCCAGCCACCGCTACCTTCGTCACAACGGGCGCTCCGAGGCCTCAACCAACCCGGGCGACATGTCCGCGCAGTTGCTGCTCGCCCACCTACCTCTCTTGATGCACCCGTCCCCCAAGCGGGTGCTCAACATCGGGCTGGGCGCGGGCTTCACGCTGGGGGCTATCGAGCGGCACCTCCAAATTGAGCTGATCGTGCAGGTCGAGCTCGACCCTCGCGTCGTGGATGCGGCCAAAGAGCACTTCGCCGACGTCAATGGCGATGCCCTGGAGGATCCACGGCTGCGGCTGCACGTCACGGACGGACGCGAGCTCCTGGCCAATCAGCCCGCACGGTACGATGTGATCATCTCGGAGCCTTCCCACCTTTGGGTCTCGGGTGCGTCGGGCCTCTTCACCAGCGAGTTTGATCGCATCGTCGCCGGCCGTCTCGCCCCAGGGGGCATTTTCGCCACGTGGATCCCCCGCTACGAGATGGGCCCGGAGGACCTGCGCATCGTGGCCGCCACGCTGCTTGACGAGTTTGTCCATGTGACCGCCTTCGAGAATGGCCCCGCGGACATCATCTTCCTTTCCTCCAATGCGCCCTTCAGCCCCGCGCGCGAGCGGGTGCGCGCGGCCATGGAGGTGGCGGCGGTCCGCTTGGACCTGAGTCGGGCGCTGGCGGGTTTTCCCTTGGACCCGGAAAGCCTCAGCCGACTGCTTGAACAGACGGCGGCCACCGCCGCTCGGATGCCACAGTCCGTCACATCGGAGACTCCGCGCAATACCGATGACTGGCCGGTGCTTGAGTTCCATACTGCGCTGGCCGCGGTGAACATAAGGGCCGAGCGGACTGAGCAGGGGCCTTGACTTTCCGGCGGCTTCCAGCTCCTGAAGCAGCGTGGAGCCACCTCCACCGGGTGGTAGACTTGCGACCTGGCGCGCCGCGAGCCGGGAACCGATCGAGGTTCTCAGCCGCGGCAGCCGGGTCGTTCGAGAACATTCTCATGGAGCACCACATGACACACGCACGGGTTCATCCCGCCTTCATCGGTCTGTTCCTCTTCTTCCTCGCCATGCCAGTCGCCTCCGGATCAGCCACGGACAAGCCGGCCATCGCGGCCGAGCGCCTCACTCCCAAGCAGGTCGCCGAGAGCGTCCGCGCCACGATGGACACCACCGTCGATCCGTGCCAGGACTTCTACCTGTACGCCTGCGGCGGCTGGCTGAAGACCACGCAGCTTCCTCCGGACAGGCCTCGCTGGGGCCGGGGCTTCTCCGAGATCGACGAGCGCAATCTCGCCGTGCTGCGCGAGATCCTGGAAGAGGCCCGCAAGGAGTCCGGGCCTGACGCCGCGCGCGCGAGGATCGGAGACTTCTTCGGCGCCTGCATGGACGAGGCGGTGGTGGAGAAGCTGGGCGCGGCGCCGATGAAACCGCTGCTTCAGGAGATCGGCGACGTGAAGGATGCCGGCTCCCTGATGGCGATGGCGGGAAAGCTGCACGCCCTCGGGATGGGAGCCGTTTTCCAGCTTGTGGTGGCCCCCGACTTCAAGGACCCCAACATCGATATCGCCCACTTCTTTCAGGGCGGTCTCGGGCTGCCGGACCGTGATTATTACCTGAAGGAGGACGACCAGAGCAAGGAGCTGCGCAACGCGTACGAGGGGCACGTGGCCAGGATGCTTGCGCTGCTGGGTGAGTCGCAGGAGGAGTCGGCCGGGCACGCCGGACGGATCCTGGCCTTCGAGTCGGAGCTGGCCAAAGTCTCCATGCCGCGCGACGAGGCGCGCAACCTGGAGAAGATCTACCACAAGATCGACATCGCCGGTCTCAAGTCGCTGACCCCCGGGCTCCCGTGGGAGAGGTATCTGGCCGCGACGGGCTACCCGGGCATCGTGCACATCAACGCCGCGGTGCCCGATTTCTTCAAAGGAGTCGAGAAGCTGGCGGGAGAGACGCAACCCGAGACCCTGCAGGCTTACCTGAGGTGGCAGCTCGTCCACAACGCGGCCCCCGTGCTGTCGAAGGCCTTCGTGGATGAGAACTTCGCCTTCTTCGGCGCCATGCTGAGCGGCCAGAAGGAGATCGAGCCGCGGTGGAAGCGGTGCGTCAACGCGACCGACGCCGCTCTGGGCGAGGCCCTGGGCCAGGCGTTCGTGGATCGCACGTTCGCCGGCGACAGCAAGGACAAGGCCCTCGTCATGATTCGAGGGATCGAGGCGGCGTTCGAGTCCGGGCTTCCCCGGCTGGCCTGGATGGACGATCCGACCCGCCAGCGGGCCGCCGGGAAGATGAAGGCGATCAGCAACAAGATCGGATACCCCGATCAGTGGCGGGACTACTCATCCATGATCGTCGTGCCGGGAGACTACTTCGGCAACACGATGGCGGCGCAGAGGTTCGAGTTCCGGCGCAACGCCGGCAAGATCGGCAAGGCGGTGGATCGCAAGGAGTGGGGGATGACTCCTCCCACGGTAAACGCCTACTACAACCCGCTGGTGAACGAGATGGTCTTCCCTGCCGGGATCATGCAGCGTCCGTTTTTCCACCGCGACTTTCCCGCGCCCATGAACTTCGGCGGGATCGGCATGGTCATGGGGCATGAGCTGACCCACGGGTTCGACGATCAGGGCCGCAAGTTTGATGGCAGCGGACAGATGACGGAGTGGTGGGAGCCGGCGGTGGTGCAGAAGTTCGAGGAGCAGGCGCAGTGCGTGGACGACCTGTACGACTCGTACGAGGTGCAGCCGGGCCTTCATCTCAACGGCAAGCTCACGCTCGGGGAGAACATCGCGGACCTTGGAGGCATCAAGGAGGCTTATAGCGCCTACCGGGAGTGGGTGAAGCAGCACGGAGAGCCTCCGGCCGCCGTGGAGGGTCTGAGCAACGACCAACTCTTCTTCGTGGGGTTCGCCCAGACCTGGTGCACGTTGTCGAGCCCCGAGATGGAGCGGATGATGGTCACCGTGGACACGCACTCGGCCTCGCGCTTCCGGGTGAAGGGGCCGCTGTCGAACCTCCCGGAGTTCTCGCAGGCGTTCAGTTGCAAGGAGGGCACGCCGATGCGCCCGGCCAAGTCGTGCGTGGTGTGGTGACGCGGGGTGGGCGCGGGCAGGGCCGGGGGTTGGACAACTACCTGCTGAAACCGGTCCCAAGGGGGAGACCGGATCCAGCGTCCGTGGCCCCGCCCGCGCGAGTGTCCTGACACTGGAGCATCGCGACCTTCCAGCCCAGCGGCTCCAGGGTCTCAGAGCAATCCGGGTATATCACCGCGGCGGTGGAACGGTCATCGGATCCGGAGACATTCCGTTCCATGGAACAGTTGCTTGCCGGAGTCGGGAATTGTTCCCTGCGCGCACCTCGCGCCGGAACCCCGTCAGCTACTCGGGTGTTGACAGGAGCAGCCACGCCTCGAGCTCCTCGACCGACTCGCTGGCGAGGTGGTGGATGAAGCTGAGCAGGTGCGCGCTTCGCGGCACGAGGCTTCTCAGCCCATGCTCACACAGCGGGGAGATGTAGACGGCGTCCGCGGTCGCCACCGCGCGCTTCATGGCGCCCCGGTCGGCTTCGCCCACCACCGCGATCCGATCAAGATGCTCGCGCTGGAGACCGAGCAGGCCCAGGGCGCGCTTGAACGCCGGCACGAACGCCGTGCTCGACACGATCATCGTGAGGCTGCCGCGCCGCGCGGCCTCCATGATCGCCGGGAGATAATCGCGCCTCAGGCGCACTCTCACCAGCGGCTTGTGGAACCTCTTCGCGATCTCCGAGCCTTCCTTGACGTGGAAGTCGGTGACGGCCACGATCGAGCAGGCGCGCAGGATCGAGGTCACGCTCTTGCCGCTCAGATCTTCCAGCAGGATCGGGTGGGCCTTGACCCCGATCCTGGTCGTCAGTTCCTTGCTGTAGAGCCGGACCTGCTCCTCGTTGCACTCCAGGACCGCCACCGAGCGGTCCTTCAGGGCGCTGCGCGACACCAGGCGCTGCACGAGGGCGGCGTACGTGGCGGGCGTGAGGCTCATCCCGGCGGCCTCGTCGAGGTGCCTGCGGAGCAGCCGCCCCAGACTCACCGCCTGCGCGGGCTCGAAACCGCCCGGATCGTGCACCGCGAGGAAGGCGCCGCTGCCTCTCCTCAGCACCACCAGGCCCTCTTGCTGGAGCTGCGTGTAGACCCTCATGACGGTCTTGACATTCAAGCTCGAGAGGCCGGCCACCTGGCGCAGTGAGGGCAGGCGATCGCCCCGGCGCATGAGCCCGGCGTGCAGGGCTGAGATGATCTGGTCGCGGGTCTGGTCCAGGAAGCTCTCGTGGCGGTCCCGGTCGAGACGGATCTTCATTCCTTGCGCTCCTTGCCGGGAGGACACGACGATGAGGGATGCCCCATGATAATCCGGAGCCGGCGTCGTGACAATGAATCAGCTCTTGCCGCCTCGTCCGGCGTCACTCATGCTCGTTTCCCGCGAGGAACGCGTCGAGGGCTCGGCGCAGCGCCGGCTGTCCAGGCGCGATCGCGACGGCGCGGCGGTAGGCGGCCTCGGCCTCGCTGTGCGCACCGAGGCGCCCAAGCGCCTGCCCGAGCCTCATCCAGATCACCGCGTCTTCGGGCAGCATCCGGAGATACCGCCTGAACCTCGCAGCCGCTTCCCCGGCGAGAGCCTGGGTGGGAGGCCGCGACCTCAGCGCGATCAGACCGAGGTTGTACAGCGCGTTGGTGTCGTAAGGGTCGAGCTCGAGCGCGCGCTCGTGCGCCCCGCGCGCGAGCCCGTCCTCGCCGCGCTGCATGTGGACGGCGCCGAGGCCGGCCGGCCCGACGGGGTTGTCCGGGAAGCGGGCCTCGATCCGGCGGAACAGAACGATGGCCTCATCCAGCTTCCCCTCGGCGCGCAACTCCTGGGCCGAAGTGAAGAGCACTCCGATGTCATCCGGCCTCTCCTGCCGCAGCTCCTGCATGGCCCGTGAAGCCTCATCGGCCAGGCCGGCCCTCACGAGCGCGTTGACCACGGCCAGCCGCGTCTCGGTGACGCGCGGTCGAGCGGCCAACGCCTCGCGTGCCTCGCGGGCGGCCTCCTCGCGCCGTCCGGCATGCGCAAGGGAGAGCGAGAGATGCGCGCGCGCGTCCGTGTAACGAGGCGCAATCGCGAGAGCGCTGCGGAAAGCGCCTGCCGCCTGCTCGAACTCCGCGGCGTCGTGCAGCGCTGCCCCAA
>JAWPNA010000369.1:0-16994 GCA_045402695.1 Acidobacteriota bacterium | reverse complement strand
CCGGCTCCAGCTCCACCGCCTTCTTCAACTGGGCCAGGGATTCGTCCTGTCGTCCGAGTGCCGCCAGGTAGAAGCCGTATCCATCTCGAGCCCACACGTAATCCGGATTCAGCTCGATGGCGCGGGTGAACTCCTTCTCTGCGCCGGCCCAGTCCCAGTCAACGATGTACTTGACCATCTCCAGGGCGTTGTGGGCTTCGGCCAGATCGTCATCGATCGCCAGGGCCTTCACTGCCGCCTGCCTCGCCTTCGGATACCAATCATTGGGACCGGAGTAAAACCCGGCCTGGACATAGGCCTCGGCGAGGCCAGCGTAGGCCTGCCCATACGTGGGCTCGATCGAGATCGCTTCGTCGAAAAACTCGACGGCCTTCTTGAGATCTCCTTCGGTGAACCGGTATGCGTGATGGCGGCCCTTGAGATATGCCTGGTAGGCCCTCGAGTCGCGCGGATACGCTCGGGTGAGCCGCTTGCTCTCCTCGCCGGTCAGTGAGAGCCTCAACCTGTGCGAGACCTCCCGGGAAATCTCCTCCTGGACCGCGACGATGTCCTCAATCCTCCGGTTGAATTGCCGGCCCCAGAGCTGGCTGCGCTCCTCGATGTCTATGAGGTCCATCTGCACGTTGAAGGCGTCACCCCGCTGAATAACCCTTCCCGTCAGGACGGCGCGGACCTTCAGGGCGCGGCCCACTTCCTCCGGGTCTACTTCACGGCCCCGGTAACGGAACACGGTCGGCCGGGGCACGACGCGCATGCCCTGGAGTTGGGAGAAGCTGTTGATCAGGCTCTCGGTGAGGCCCTCGCTCAAGTACTCGGCGGCGGGATCTCCGGCGGCGTTCACGAGGGGCAGGATTGCCAGGGAATCGATGGGCGGCCGGGCTCGCTGCAGATAGGCCAACCCTCCGACGACCCCGATGGCCAGCAGCGCAGACGCGGAGACTCCCAGGACCAGGACCGGGCGGAAACGAGCCGGGCTGAGCGATGCAGAGGCCGCTGGATCCCTCAGAAGCGCCTCCAGCGCGAAGGCAAGATCGTGGGCCGAGTGGAAGCGCGCCTCCGGCTCCTTCTCCAGGCAGTGGCGAACGACCCGCTCGAGGGCAGGCGAGACGCCCTGCCCAGCAATCGACAGATCCGGAGGGTCTTCCCGGAGGATCGCCGACAGGATGTCGGCCCCGGAGTCCCCCTCGAAGGCTCGCCTTCCCGCGAGCATCTCATAGAGGATCGCTCCGAAACAGAAGAGGTCCGAGCGCGCGTCGGTGGGCTTGCCGCGCACCTGCTCAGGTGACATGTAGCCGAGCGACCCCATCACTGTGCCGGGCTGCGTCCCCACGTCCACCGTCGGCGCCTCGGTCATTGCCCCGACCCCCTCCGCGGCCGTCAGCTTAGCGAGGCCAAAGTCGAGAATCTTGACGCGCCCGTCCTTGGTGACGAATAGGTTCTCCGGCTTGAGGTCGCGGTGGACGATCCCCTTCTCGTGGGCGGCAGCGAGGCCGTTGGTGATCTGCAGGGCGTAGTCAATCACCTTGCGCGCGGGAAGGCGCCCGCTGCTCAGAGCCGAACGGAAGGTCTGGCCCTCCAGCAGCTCCGAGACCACGTACGGGGCTCCCTCGTGCGAGCCGACATCGTATACCGCGGTGATGTTGGGATGGTTCAGGGCCCCGGCGGCACGCGCCTCCTGCTCGAAGCGGCGAAGGCGGTTGGGGTCGGCGGCGTAGGACGCCGGCAGGACCTTAAGCGCGACTTCCCGGCGGAGTCGCGTGTCGCGAGCGCGGTACACCTCCCCCATTCCGCCGGCTCCAAGCGGGGAAAGGATCTCGTAGGGACCCAGGCGGGTGCTGGCCGCGAGAGACATGACGGCCCAAGAGTACCAGAAACCCTCTCTCGCGGAGCTCGCCTCTCTTGGCTCAGATGGAACATCGACTGCGATGACGCAGCCTCCCTCCAGCCCTTCTGTGCGTCGTCGGAGTAGGGACCGGGGTTACCCGCGGCACGCCGATGGGGTCCGAATCTGCGGATCTCGGGCTTCCCCATCTACCGTAGACAGACCTGGCTCGTGAGGGGCTCAGCCTTCTTGCCCTTCGCCCTCCACCTGATCTCCTTGTCACGGCTATTCATCGTGTTCCATCTGTGGGCGCAACTCTAGCACGGCAGGTCCCTGATCCCCGCGTAGAGCTCCTCATCCGAGGGATGGGAGTAGATGATCGGGGTGATCGGACTCGCCTGCCTCGCGAAGCTCTGGGCGAGGATCAGGTCCCTCGAGGCCCAGTACAGGTCAGTGACCGTCCCAAATCGGATCACTTCGAGAGGCACCGCCCCAGCCACGGCCGTCCAGATTTGACTGCGCATTGTGCCGAAACCAGATTGTCTCCAATGAAACCCTCGATTCTTTTCGTCGCACCGCATGCGCGCACGTTCCTGGGCTTGGCGCAGGCGATGCTCAGGTTCGGCTATCAGATGACAACCGCCTTCCCTGAGGAGGCCGACCTGGCTTCGCTCGAAACTCCACAGCCCTCGCTCGTGGTCGTGCAGCCGCCTTCGGAGCCGCATGCGAAGCGTTGCTGCCTTCAGTTGATCAAGGCTCGCTTCCTGGACAGGGGCGTTCCGGTTGTCGCTTGGGTGCTGACTCAAGCCGAGCAGCAGGATGTGCAACAATACCTCAACGAGACTCCGGTGGTGATCGGCAACCCGCTACGTCTCAAGGAGCTTTACGACCGCATACAGGAGCTGTTGGATCTGGCAGGCCGGCGCGCACTCCGCATCGCAACTGATCTGGTCGTGGCTCACAGAAGGGCGGACCGACACCGAGAGAACCACTACTCAAACGACACGATGAGCGCGCTCTCGGTCGGTGGCTGCTTCATCCGGACGCAAGAGCCCTATCCTATCGAGTCCGTGATCGAAGTGATTCTGCGGCTCGGCAGCAGTTCGCAGATCCTCAAGATTGCCGGGAGAGTCCGCTACCATGGCGCGGAAGACCGGGGGCGTGAGCAAGGGATGGGAGTGATGTTTGAGAACCTCTCGGAGCGCGATTGTTCCACGCTCGAATCGTTCCTGATGAGCCAACTTGGAACGGTGGAGTTCCCCTCCAACCCGTGAGACGCGGCCTTCTCAACACGGCAGGTCCCTCACTCCATCGTTCGGCTCCTCGTTCGAGAGGTGGGCGTAGATGGTCGTGGTGATCGGACTCGCGTGCCGGGCGAAGCGCTGGGCGAGGAAGAGGCCCGTCCGGCGGCGGTACACGGCCGTTATCGCGCTGTGGCACATAGAGTGAGAGTTGTACCGCCGGTCGAACACTGCCCGCTGGTTCCGCCACGCGCACCGCCACTGGGCGGCGCGGGAATTGCGCATCGCTGATCCGTGCAATCGAGTAGAATGGCCTGTAACCGTTAACTCACCAACTGCTGCGCGGAGGTGCCCCATGGCAGATCAGGTCCGTCAGGTGGACTACTACTATGTGACCGTGCCCGACAGGCCGGGCGAGGCGTCCAAGCTGCTCTCGGAGGTCAAGAAGGCCGGTGTCAATCTGCTGGCCTACCACTCCTTCCCCACCACGGGCGGGATGTCGCAGATCGACTTCGTGCCAGAGGATTCTGAAGCCTTCCGCCAAGCCTCCTCAAAGCTGGGATGGAAGCTCAGCGATCGCAAGCGGGCGTTCCTCGTCCGCGGCGAGGATCAGGTCGGAGCCGTGGCCGACATCCACGAGAAGATCGCCAAGGGAGGGATCAACCTCACCGCAGCGACGGCGGCGGGCGGCGGGAGCGGGCGTTACGGGATGATCCTCTGGGTCAAGCCGGCGGATCAGGAGCGAGCCCGCAAGGCGTTCGGCATCTGAGGATATCGGAGACCTGAGTCGGCCTCCTGTCGTAGCGCCGCGGTGATGGCGTCTCCGGTCAGAACCTGCGCGCCAGGCGGCCGTCGAGACCTTCAAGACGTGGAAGTACCGGCCGGCGCTCCAGAGCGGGCGACGCGTGAAGGTGTACCTCGTCGTCGTCGTGGATTTCGAACTGACATGACCAGTCCGGACGGCTGCGTGCGTGCTGTGAGTCAGGGCTTTCGGCCTTTCAGCAGGGCACTCCAGCGCAGCGTCACGGTGAGCGGGGGCGGCGTGGCGGTCGCCTCTCCCGCGCTGCTCACCAGGAAGCGGAGGCCGTCGGCCGACACGTCGTACCCCCTCGCGGACAGGAAGGCCGAATCCTCTGTCTTGATCCGGAAGAGAGGCCGCGGGGCGCTCACGCCCAGCTCGTATCCCTTGGCGCCGACTGAGGCCGCCATCAAGATGTCATCCCTGGAGACGAAGAACAGCTCCTTGCCGTCCCTCCGCCAGCGAGGGCTGCTGCCTCCGGCCGTGGAGACCTGCCACTTGCCGCCCGGCCCGGGGAAGGGGGTGGCGTAGACCTCGTCGATGCCCGATTCACGGGAGGTGTAGACGATCCATCGTCCGTCCGGAGAGAACTGCCCTGCGTCCGCCCAGGGCGGCGTCTGAACGATCGGGAAGGCTTTGCGATCTCCCTCGAGAGGCAGAACCCAGATCTGCGTCGCGCCGGGCGCTCCCCTGGAGTAGACGATGAAGCGGCCATCGGGAGACCATCCGGTCGGCACCTCATCCGCGTCCGATTCTTCCATCAGATGCTCGCCGCCGGAGCCGTTCGAGGGTTTCTCGTAGATGCCGAGGCGGCCGCTTTCGCGGATCGAGGCGAAGGCGATCCGGCTCCCATCCGGAGACCAGATCGGTGCCCTGCTGAACGACTCTCCGAGCGTGAACCGTGTCTTCGCGCCCCGGCCTGGCTCGTAGATCCAGAGGCTGGGCTCCGGGTCCCCCTTCGCCACGGCGGCGCGCTGCCCATCCGGAGAGAGCTGCGCGTCCCAGTGGAGGGTCGTCTCGTCCAGAGACTCGACCAGCTTGCCGGAGCGATCGAACCATGCGAGCTGCGATCCGTAATGACTTCCGCCGGCGTGAAAGACGAGCAGGTCGGTTTCCGAAGCGGCATACGCTCCCCTCCAGGATCCGCCTTGGTAGCTCAGGCCATCCACGAGGCGCACCGGCTCGCCCGAGAGCCCGGACCCCTCGGTGTCTAGCGCCTGCGCGAGCAGGCTGCCGTCGCGCATGTAGAGAAGGTATCCGGAGGCGTACACCGGGCCGGCATCGGATCGCGCCAGGAAGCGGCTTTCCTTCCCGTCGAGCGACGCCACATGAATGCCTGTCTTCGCGCTCTTGGGATTAGCATGGTTGGCCGCGAGGTAGAGCAGATGCCGTCCATCGGGCAGGAAGCAGGGCCATCGGTGGGTGCTGTGCGCGGGCTGCTCGACCTGCGTCACCTGAACCGGCTGGCCGCCCGAGGCCGGCACGCGGTACAGGCCGGTGCGCAGTCCTGGAGAGAAGACGATGACCCCTTCGCGGCTCCAGGTCCCGCCGCGCCCCTCCGCCACGTCGCACACCGCGGTGGCGGGCCCGCCCGAGGCCGCGATCGTCTTGAGCTTTCCGGCCGCGAAGAAGCCGATGGAGCGGCCGTCGGGTGACCAGAAAGGAAACTCTCCGTCCTCAGTCCCCGGGATCGGGCGCGCGGCCACTTCATCGATAGGACGGATCCAGAGCCGTTTGCCGGCCTCGAAGACGAGCCGGTCTCCATCGGGGGAAAGCGAGACCATCGGCACGCCCGCCCAGCCGGTCGCGAACTCCGCTCCCTCCGGCGGCGTGATGAACGCTCGCACAAGGAGGTTCGAAGCGACGCCGCGAGGCGTGGCGAGGTAGCCGACCCCGAGCGCCAGGGTCGAGACGGCGAGCAGCGCGGCCAGCGCCCATCCTGCCAGCTCGCGCCGCCCCGTCCTCGCCTCCGCGGGAGGCGGGGCCGCGGCTTCTGGAGCCGCCTGCGCGATCCATTCCAGCACGATCGCGATGTCGGCCGCGCTCTGCCACCGGCGATCCGGGTCCTTGGCCAGGCACCGCTGCACCAAGCGCTCCAGAGACGAGGGGGCCATGGGCTGCAGCTTCGAGATCGGCTGAGGCTCGGTGTGGAGGATCGCGCCGATCAGGCTCGCCTGCGTCTTTCCCTCGAACGCCTTCTTGCCGGTGGCCGCCTCGTACAGCACGGCGCCGAGAGCGAAGATGTCGCTGCGCGCGTCGGCCTCCTTCCCCTCGAGCTGCTCCGGGGCCATGTACTGAAAGGTCCCCACGATCATCCCTTCCGCCGTCAGCGGGCTGACCATCGTGGGTGAGGCCGTCAGGTGCGAGGGGGCGGCGGATGCCCCCATGCTCTTGGCGAGACCGAAGTCGAGCAGCTTGATCCCGGACTTCGTCAGCATGATGTTGCCTGGCTTGAGGTCTCGGTGGACGATGCCGCTGCGATGCGCCCTGTCCAGGGCGTCCGCGATCTGGATCCCCAGGCGCAGCCCCTCCTCCGAGGGCAGCGGGCCCTTCTGGAGGCGAGCCGCCAGGGTCTCACCCTCCAGATGCTCCATCACGAGATAGTCCACGCCATCCTGGGTGCCGATGTCGTGCAGCGTGCAGATGTGCGCGTGGCTGAGCGACGAGACCGCGCGCGCCTCGCGCTCGAACCGCTGCCGCGCCTCGGGGCTGGCCGACAGGTGACCGGGGAGGATCTTGACTGCGACGGTGCGATCCAGCCGCGTGTCGCGGGCTTTGTAGACCTCGCCCATCCCGCCGGCGCCGAGTGGAGCGAGGATCTCGTAGGGACCGAGGCGGGTTCCGGGCGCGAGCGGCATGCGCCCAAGACTAGCAGAAGCGGCCTCGCGGTGGGATTCCACCGGAGGCCGCTCGGGTAACGCTAAGACATCAGACCTGGCGGACGTTTTCCGCCGCGGGCCCCTTCTGTCCAGCTACGATGTCGAACTCCACCTTCTGGCCTTCCGGCAGGCTCCTGAAGCCGCTTGCCTGGATGGCGCTGTGGTGCACGAAGACATCCTTGGATTCCCCGTCCACGGTGATGAAGCCGAACCCCTTCGCATCGTTGAACCACTTCACGGTACCTGTTGCCATGTGCTGTACACCTTGTCATGTGTGAGGGCGTGATTGCCCTGTCCTCCCGGCACGTGGTGCGCGGGAGCGCTTACAGCCACTCTTGCATCATCGCTTGTGAGATGGTTCTCGCGGCGGGGATGAAAACGCGGTTGGTAAGTGACGTGCACCATACAGGACCTCGGACAGGATGTCAAGCATTATTTGCCGGTCGGTGTCACGTAGGCCGTGAAGGGATCGCTCAGGCTCGGTATATACTCCGCTTTTCATGATGAGAGGGATGGCTGCGGCTAATTGCTCGCAGCATGTCGCGGCATGTCCCGCACGGAGGGTTGATGTGACCGACAACTGGGATCGATTACAGACCGACATGCGTCGCTACGGGCTGAACATGCCCCCGGGAGTCCGGCCGCCGTGGGCGATCATCCGCAACGTCGTGATCGCCGCCGTCGTCGTGCTGCTCGCCTGGGGCAGCTACTACCAAGTGGAGCCCGCCGAGGTGGGAGCGGTCCAGAGGTTCGGAAAGCTGGTGCGGACGACGGAACCCGGCCCGCACTTCAAGATCCCCCTCGGCGTCGAGACCGTGACGAAAGTGCCGGTCCAGCGGCAGCTCAAAATGGAGTTCGGATTCAGGACGCAGGAGGCGGGGGCGCGCTCGACGTACGCTCCGCCGTCCCCCGAGACGAAGGGGGAGTCGCTCATGCTGACGGGTGACCTGAACGTGGCCGTCGTGGAGTGGATCGTCCAGTACCGGATCAGGGACCCGCGCGCCTACCTGTTCAACGTGCGCGACGTGGAGACGACGTTCCACTACATGTCCGAGGCCGCGATGCGGCAGGTGGTCGGTGACCACAGCGTGGACGAGGTGATCACCATCGGCCGCGAGGCGATCGCCTTCCAGGCGAAGGAGGAGCTGCAGCGTCTCTGCGAACTCTACGGGATCGGGATCGAGGTCCAGCAACTGGTCCTTCAGGACGTCAACCCGCCTGACCCCGTCAAGCCCGCCTTCAACGAAGTCAACCAGGCGATCCAGGAGAGAGAGCGCTCCATCAACGAGGCATGGGCTGAGTTCAACCTGGCCGTCCCGCGCGCCAACGGCGAGGCGGATCAGGCCATCCGGGCGGCGGAGGGGTACGCCGTGGAGCGCGAGAACAAGGCGCTGGGCGACGCCAGCCGTTTCGATGCCTTCTACGAGGAGTACCGCAAGGCGCCGGAGGTGACACGCAAGCGGATCTACCTCGAGACCATGAACCGGATCATCCCGAAGCTGGGGCGCAAGGTGATCCTCGACGAGAGGGCCCGCGGGGTCCTCCCGCTGCTGCAGCTCGATGGGGCGGCCAAGGAGGTGAAGCCATGAAACCGGCCCCCTGGGTCTGGTTGGTCGCAGTGCTGCTCGTGATCATCGTCGCCTTCGCCTCGGCTTACACGCTCTCGGAGACCGAGCAGGCCATCATCGTCGAGTTCGGCCGTCCCGTGGGAGGCGTCATCAAGGAGCCGGGATTGAAGGTGAAGATCCCCTTCATCCAGGTGGTGTACCGGTTCGACAAGCGCTGGCTCGAGTTCGACGGCGACACCAACGAAATCCCCACCAAGGACAAGAAGTACATCTGGGTGGACACCTACGCCCGGTGGCGCATCGCGGACCCGCTGCGATTCTACCAGGCCGTCCGTGACGAGATCGGGGCGCAGAGCCGGCTCGACGACATCGTGGATGGCGAGACACGCAACGCGGTGGCCTCCTTCGACCTGATCGAGCTGGTCCGCTCCACGAACAGGGAGTTCGAGATCACGGGAGAGCTGGAAGGGATCGGTTCGGCCGAGGCGATGGCGCGCATCACCACCGGCCGCCAGAAGATCGAGACCCTGATCCTCGAGAAGGCGTCCGCAATCACCCCCGAATTCGGCATCGAGCTGGTGGACGTCCGCTTCAAGCGCATCAACTACGTCGAGACCGTCCAGCAGAAGGTGTACGAGCGGATGATCTCCGAGCGCAAGCGGATCGCCGAGCGGAGCCGCTCGGAGGGCCAGGGACGCGCCGCCGAGATCCGGGGGCAGAAGGAGCGGGACATGCTGGCCGCCTCGTCGCTGGGGTACAAGACCGCCCAGGAGCTGAAGGGCGCCGCCGACGCGAAGGCCACGAGCATCTATGCGAAGGCCTACGGCAGGGACCCCGAGCTGTACCAGTTCGTCAAGGCGATGGAAACCCTCGAGAGCAGCTTCGACGCGCAGACCACCCTGGTCCTGACGACCGAATCGGATCTGCTGCGTTACCTCAAGGGAGCCGGGCGGCCGTAGAGCGTCCGATCGAAGCTCATCGAGGCGGCCACGGTCTTGAAGTCGACTCCGTCGGACAGCGTTGAAAGCTGCATCTCGACGTCGGCGAAGCCGGAGACGAGACCGGCCTTCGGCTGGAGCCGGCAGGAGATCCTCTGGGCGAGGGCGAGCGTCTATCTGAGCAGCGGGTTCATCGCGAGGGTCGCGCCTTCCCCCTCTCCGCGCGCTCGACCTTGTAGCCCGCCTTCTCAAGCGACCTGATGATCTCGGCGGCGTGCGCCGCGTTTCTGGTCTCCACCAGCACCTCGATCTCGACGGCGCCCAAGGGGATGCGCCAGCCGGCGCGGTTGTGCCGCACGTCCAGGACGTTGATGTGGTTGAGCGCCAAGTGCGTCAGGATCTTGTGGAGCCTGCCCGGCTTGTCGGGGATCTGCATCCTCAGCACGAGGTAACGGTTCGATCGGGAGAGCCCCTGCTCCACCACCCGGGCGATCATGTTGAGGTCTATGTTGCCTCCCGAGATCACCGCGCAGATCCGCTTCAGCCTCCTGGGGATCCGTCCGGCCAGAAGCGCCGCAATGCCGACGGCGCCGGCCCCCTCCACCACCAGCTTCGACTCCTCGAGCAGGCGCACGATCGACTCGCTGATCTCCTCTTCCGTTACGTCCACCATGTCGTCCACGTAGTGGCGGATGATGGGCAAGGTCACGGCGCTCGCCCTCTTGAACTTGATGGCGTCGGCGATGGTGTCGGCGGCGGGCAGGTGGACTCCGCGCTCACCCAAGAACGACCTGACGGTGGGCGCGGCGCCCCGGGCCTGCACGCCGATGACGGCCGCCTTCGGGTTGATCGATTTGACGGCCATGGCGATGCCCGAGATCAACCCCCCGCCTCCCACCGGCACGATCACCCCGTCGATGTCGGGACAGTCTTCAAGCAGCTCCAGGCCGATCGTGCCCTGCCCGGCCATCACGTCGCGGTCCTCGTACGCGTGGACGAACGTGAGGCGACGCAGCTCACACAGCCACGTGGCCTTCTGATAGGCGCTCTCGAACGAATCGCCGTGCAGGATCACCTCGGCGCCGTGCGCGCGCGTGCGCTCGACCTTGATGAGGGGCGTCTCCTCGGGCATCACGATGACGGCGTGCAGCCCGGCCATGCTGGCGGCCAGCGCCACTCCCTGCGCGTGGTTGCCCGCGGAGGCCGCAATCACGCCGCGCTTGCCCGTGAGGCGGCTGATCATGTTGTAGGCGCCGCGGATCTTGAATGACCCGGTCACCTGGAGGTTCTCGGCCTTGAGGCGCACGTCGCGGCCGGCGAGGCGCGAGAGGCCCGGCGACCCCATCATTGGCGTGTGATCCACGACGGGCGCGAGCCTCTCGCGCGCCTCCTCGATGTCGGCGAAGCTCGGAGCGCCGGCGGCCCGCTTGCGCTTCATCGCGCAGCCTCCCCCGGCGCCCGGAGCGGCGGCCGCGGTGACTCCGACATCAGGCGCGCGATCTTGCGCGCCGCGCCCGCCAAGGCCAAGCCGTCGCCTCCTCCGGAGAGTTGCCTGAGCGGGACCCATCGAGTCTTCAGCTCTCCCCGATCTCCCATGCCTCCCATGTCTCCCAGGGGGGTGGCCAGCCTCGCGCCCGGCTCGGAGACTTGCGCCACCGGGCGCGCGCCGCCGCCCACGGCGCGCCGCCCTCCCAACGGCCGGCCTTCGTACACCGTGATGTTGATGACATAACGCGTGATCGAATGGCGCACGCGCCCCATCCGGCCGGCCACCTTCGCGCCAAGCGACCGCGCGAGATCCTCGACGGTCGACCCGGCCGTGGTGTGCGCCAGCGGGAATTCCCACAGGCCTCTCATGAGCCGGCCATCGCCGCGCCGCACCAGCAGGCAGGCGCCCGCCCGTCTCACCACCATCGCGGTCATCTCCACGCCGACGGGCTGGAGCGCCGCCCTGGCGGGTGGGATCCGATCCACGATCCCGCGCATGCGGGCCAGGCACCCCGGCGCCACCGGACATTCGCCGCAGGCCGGATGGCGCGGCGAGCAGATCATCGCGCCCAGGTCCATCAGAGCCTGGTTGAACGCCGAGGCGTCATTCTCCGGCATCAGCTTCAGCACGAGGGCCTCGACGGCCCGGCGTGTCCCGGCCTTGCCGGGGTCGGCCTCGATGGCGCCGAGCCTCGAAATCACCCTCATGATGTTGCCGTCCAGAGCGGCGTGAGGGAGGTTGTAGGCGATGCTGAGGATCGCGCCTGCCGTGTACGGCCCCACCCCGGGAAGCGCCCTCAGCGCCTCGGGATCCCTCGGGATCTTTCCGCCGTGGTTGTCGCGGATGGCCCGCGCCGCCTTCAGCAGGTTGCGTGCCCGATGGTAGTAACCGAGGCCAGACCAGAGCGCCAGCAGGTCATCCTCCCGCGCGCGCGCCAGGGATCGCACGTTCGGGTAACGCCGTACGAATCGCGTGAAGTACGCTCCCGCCACGGCCACCGTGGTCTGCTGCAGCATTACCTCGGAGATCCAGACGCGGTACGGATCGGGACGCCGGCGCCAGGGCAGGTCCCGCCCGTGAGCGCGGTACCAGGCGACCAGCCGACCTCCGATCCCCGAGTGGGCCTTCATGACGGCCCGCATTCTACCGGAATCCCGCCGCCGCCGCATTGACAGCCGATCGGGACCGCCCTGAGTGCAGCGTCTCGGAAATCTCTTGGCATTCGGCCGCCGCTGCATCCCGGCTGGCTGCGTCGCTCCTCGGTTACATGTAAAACACATGCGCCCTCGTCGCTCCTTGCCACCCGGGCCCATCGACGCCCTCGGTGCGTAAAGACATTTCCGAGACACTGCACTAAAATCTCCTCATGCTCGAGACTCAGCAGCGTCCGCCGGACCTGATCCACGACTGGAACGTCGAAGGCTCCGCCTTCAAGCCGTCCAAGCCGATCGAACTGGACGACGAGACCCTGCGCGACGGACTTCAGGGGCCTTCGGTCACCGACCCTCCCATCGAGATGAAGAGGAAGATCCTCCACGCGATGGATTCGCTGGGGATCGACACCGCCGACGTGGGCCTTCCCGGGGCGGGGGCCCGTGCCGTGGAGGACGTCACGGCCCTGTGCCAGGAGATCGTCGACGCGCGCCTGAGGATCAGGCCCAACTGCGCCGCGCGCACCATGATCCGCGACGTTGAGCCGATCGCCCGCATCTCGCAGCGCGTCGGCATGCCGATCGAGGCGTGCCTGTTCATCGGCTCCTCGGCCATCAGGCAGTACACGGAGAGCTGGACCGTGGAGACGCTGTTGCGCCACACGGAGGAATCGCTGGCGTTCGCCATCAAGGAAGGCTTGAGGGTGATGTATGTCACCGAGGACACGATGCGTGCCCAGCCGGAGACCATCCGCAGACTTTACACCGCGGCTATCAACTGCGGCGCGCCTCGCATCTGCATCACCGACACGGTGGGCCACGCCACCCCCGCCGGAGTGAAGAACCTCGTGCGGTTCGTGCAGCAGGTCGTGTCGGACGCCGGCGGACACGTGAAGCTGGACTGGCATGGGCACCGCGACCGCGGCCTGGGCCTGGCCAACACGCTGGCCGCCATCGAGGCGGGAGTGGATCGAGTGCACGGCTGCGCCCTGGGGATCGGTGAGCGGGCCGGCAACACGCCCATGGACCTGCTGCTCGTGAATCTGAAGCTCCTGGGGTGGATCGACCGCGACCTGACGACGCTCGGCCATTACTGCCGCCTGGCGTCGCAGGGGTGCCGGGTGCCGATCCCGCGCAACTATCCGGTGGTGGGCGCCGACGCCTTCGAGACCGGCACCGGCGTGCACGCGGCCGCCGTCATCAAAGCGCTCAAGAAGAACGACCTCTGGCTTGCCGACCGGGTTTACTCCGGCGTGCCGGCGACCGATTTCGGCTTCACCCAGCGCATCCGCATCGGCCACATGTCGGGCCGCTCGAACGTCATTCACTGGCTGGAGCAGCATGGCCTGCCCGCCACCGAGGAGAACGTGGACCGCATCTTCGCCGCCGCCAAGGAGAGCACCCGCCTGCTGGAGGACGACGAGATCATCGCGCTGACCGGCGGGCACAGTCCAGCCTGAGGTTCCCATGCTCACCTATGGCCGCGTTCCCATCGATCCGCCGCTGATCCTGGCTCCCATGGCAGGCATCACCGACCGGCATTACCGCAAGATCGTCAAGAGGATCGGCGGCGTAGGGCTGGTGTCCATGGAGTTCATCAGCAGCGAGGGGATCACGCGGGGCAACGAGCGCACCCTGAACATGATGGCCTTCGCCAAGGAAGAGCGCCCCCTCGCCATACAGATCTACGGGTCCAACCCGGAGAAGATGTCGCGCGCCGCGGCGGTGGTGCAGGAGATCGGCGCCGATGTCTGCGACGTCAACATGGGATGTCCGGCCAACAAGATCCTGAAGGGATGCTCGGGCGCGGCCCTGATGGGCGACCTCGATCTCGCCGAGAGGATCATCGCCGCGGCCCGCCGGGCGCTGGCGATCCCGCTCACTGTGAAGTTCCGCGCCGGGCTGTCCGAGGACCGGCTTAACTACCTCGAGCTGGGGAGAATCTGCGAGGCCAACGGCGTGGAGGCGGTGACCCTTCACCCGCGCACGGCGAAGCAGTTCTACAGGGGGCGGGCCGACTGGGACCGGATCGAGAGGCTGAAGGATTCCTTGTCGATCCCGGTGGTGGGAAACGGCGACGTGAACACGCCGGAGGATGCCCTCGAGATGAAGCGGCGCACCGGATGCGACGCGGTGATGGTTGGACGCGGATCGATGACCAATCCCTGGATCTTCCGCCAGACGGCGGCGCTGCTGGCGGGCGAGCTTCCGTATCAGCCGTCGCCGGCCGACCGGCGCGACCTCATCATGTTCCACTTCGGCTTGCTGCGCGATGAGGAGGACGAGAGGTCCGCCCTGCACAAGATGCGGAAGTTCACCGGCTGGTACACCCACGGCCTCAGAAACGGCAAGCTTCTGAGGCAGAAGATCCAGAGTCTGACCTCCATCGAGGCGTTCTTCGACGAGCTCGAGCGCTTCTTCGAGAACTTCATGCGCGAACCCGCCTGCGTGAGCTGACCCGACAGCCGCCCGACCCTGGGCGATTCACCGACGGAAACAGCGCTCCTCAAGTGCCTCTCCCGCTCCGTTCTGCATGCCGCCGGATTACACTGCATTTTGGCGGCGAGCGCAACGGCGCGGGATCACTCCTTCTGATCGGTCAGGATCTTCCCCGGGTTCAGGATGTTCTCCGGGTCGAACGCCTGCTTGATCCGGCGCATCAGCTCCAGCTCCACCGGGTCGTGGACGATCGGCATGTAGCCTCGCTGCACCCAGCCTATGCCGTGCTCGCCGGAGATCTTCCCTCCCAGCTCGGCCACCTTCGCGAACAGATCGCGCACGGCCGTCTCCATTCCGGGCGACCAGGCGTCGTCCCGATCTCTCAGGATGTTCACGTGGATGTTGCCGTCTCCCGCGTGGCCGTAGCAGATCGCGCGCAGCCCGCGCTTCCTGACGATGTCGTCCACGGCCGCAATCAGCTCGGGCACCTGCCGGCGGGGCACGACGGTGTCCTCCTCCTTGTACGGGGCGATCTTCTTCACCGCTTCGCCGATGGCGCGGCGCACCGCCCACAGCTCCTTCACTTGCGCGGAGGTGCCGGCCATCAGGACGTCGGCGGCCCCCAGCTCGGCGCACGCCTCTCCCACCAGCATCGCTTCCTCCTCGACCGCCTTCTCGTGCTGCCCGTCCACTTCGGCAAGCAGATACGCCGCGTGGCCGGAAGGGAGGAGATGCTTGCCCAGCCGGTCGGCGCCCGTCCTCCAGGCGTCCCTCTCCATGAACTCCACGGCCGCCGGGATCACGTTCCGTTCGAAGACCGCCACCACCGCCTTGGCCGCCGACTCCACGTCGTCGAAGCAGGCGACGAGCGCCCTGCGGTGCGCCGGCATCGGGATCAGCTTCACGATCACGCGCGTGATGACCGCCAGAGTGCCCTCGGAGCCCACCAGGAGCTGCGTGAGGTTGTACCCCGAGACGTCCTTGCGGAGCTTGCCGCCGGTCGAGAAGACGGTGCCATCGGGCAGCACCGCCTCCAGCCCGCAGATCCAGTCCTTCGTGACGCCGTACTTCACGGCGTGCGGGCCGCCGGCATTCTCCGCCACGTTGCCCCCGATCTGGCACGAGCCGCGGCTGGCCGGGTCTGGCGGATAGTACAGGCCGATCTTCTCGACCTCGTCCTGCAGCGACTCGGTGATGACGCCCGGCTCCACCACCGCCATCAGGTTGCCCGCGTCCACTTCGAGGATCCTGTTCATCCGCGCGAGCGCCAGGCAGATGCCTCCATGCACCGGAAGCGCGCCGCCTGACAGTCCCGTGCCGGCTCCGCGGGGCGTGACGGGGATCTTCTCGCGCAGGGCCGCCTTCAGGATGCGCGATACTTCGGAGGTCGAGCCCGGGCGCACCACCGCCTCGGGCGGAAACGAGAGGTCCTCCGTCTCGTCATGAGAGTACAGCGCTAGGGAATCGGCATCGGCGAGAAGGTGATCCGGTCCCACAATCGAGGCCAGCTCCCGCATCACGGCCGGAGTGACTTTGCCGTAACGGCTCAACGAGCGTTCCTGCGGCGATAGTCGGCGAGCGCCGCATGGACCGCCTCCTCGGCCAGCACCGAGCAGTGGAGCTTCGCGGGAGGCAACCCTCCAAGTGCGGATGCCACCTCCCGGTTCGTCAGGGCCTCGGCCTCATCAAGGGTCCGGCCCTCGAGCAGCATGGTGGTCATCGAGGAGCCGGCGATCGCCGCGCTGCAGCCCGAGGTGCGAAAGCGCGCCTCCTGGATGACGCCGTCCTTGATGCGCAGCGTCAACTCCATCACATCTCCGCAGGCGGGATTGCCGGCGCGTCCGGCCGCATCGGGGTTGCCCACCTGCCCGGCGTTGCGCGGGTTCTCGAAGTGGTCAAGCAGGATGGGGCTGAGGTCTGTGAAGCTGTAACCGGTCATGCGGGCTCACCGTGTCGGAGGCTGAAGCTCCAGCTTTTTCACACGGTACCACATGCTCCGCTCGGAGATCCCGAGCATCCGCGCCGCGCGCGCCTGCACCCAGCCGCAGCGCTCCAGCGCTTCCAGCACGGCGCGGCGCTCCACCCGTTTGAGGATGTCATGCAGGCCGCCGCGCCCTTCCTGGGAGGAGGCACCCCCGAGGTCCCGCCAGATCAGGATGCTCGGCGGAAGATCGATCTCGGCGATCTCGGAACCCTCGCCCATCACGACGGCGCGTTCGATGCAGTGCTCCAGCTCCCTCACGTTGCCTGGCCAGGGGTACTCGTTGAGGAGCATCCGCGCGGACAGAGAGAGACGTCGCTTGGGCAGATTGTTCTCGCGGGTGAACTTCTCCAGAAAGTGATCGACGAGCGGGTCGATGTCTTCGCGGCGATCAACCAACGGCGGCAGAGTGATCACGATCACGTTGAGGCGATAGAACAGGTCGTCCCTGAAGCGGCGGGACCTGATCTCCGTCTCGAGGTCCTTGTTGGTGGCGGCGATGATGCGCACATCCACCTTGATCACCTTCTTGCCGCCCACCCGCTCGAACTCCCGTTCCTGCAGGACCCTCAGTATCTTGGCCTGTGTGGCGAGACTCATGTCCCCGATTTCGTCGAGAAAGAGCGTTCCGCCGTCGGCCAGCTCGAAGCGGCCCATCCGGCCGTCCACTCCCGTGGCGACGTTGCG
>JAWPNA010000315.1:0-20928 GCA_045402695.1 Acidobacteriota bacterium | reverse complement strand
CCCAGCCTCGCGCCGTACTCGTCGTCCACGTTGATGATGGCCGCGGCCGGCTCTCTCGGCATCTCGAAGAGACCGGCCTTGGCCTGGTAGTAGCTCTCCATGTCGCGGTGCCAGTCCAGGTGCTCTCGCGTGAGGTTCGTGAAGACCGCCGCCGCGAACCTCATCCCGTGGACCCTCCTGAGGTCCAGCGAGTGGGACGAAACCTCCATCACGCAGGCACCGCAGCCCGCCGCCTCCATCCGCGACAAGTGGCGGTGGATGTCGGGAGCCTCCGGCGTCGTCCGCTCCGACGGAAGCTCCTCGTCCCCCACAAAGCAGGTGACCGTGCCCAGCCAACCGGTCCGCACGCCCGCGGCCTCGAACATGGTCGCGGTGATCCGCGTGGTGGTCGTCTTTCCGTTCGTCCCGGTGACGCCCACGACGGGGAGCCTTTCGTCAATCCGCCCGTGGAGGTTCCGCGCCATCACCGCTAGCGCGGTTCTTGTGTCCTCGACCTCGATGATGTTTCGCGCCGCCGAGAGCTCGGGGCTGTCCGCCTTCCCCGCGCCCACCACGACGGCGGCGGCTCCCTTCGCAACCGCCTCCGGCGCGAACATCACGCCATCCGCTTTCGCGCCTCGTATGGCCACGAAGACCATGCCGGGCGCGCAACGCCTCGAATCGTGCGTGAACCCCGCGGCCTCCACAACCCCGTCGCCCCGGACCCATCGGTGCGGCAGCCCGCGGAGCGCTTCCTCGAGGAGCATTGTTTCAACGCATCGAGCCTGAGACCGGCGCCGCATCGTCCGCGGGAGGCTGCGTGAGGAACCTGCCCGGCCGCAGAGCAACCTCCGCGCCGCGCCGCAGCGTCGATCCCGCCTCGGGTTCCTGCGCAACCACGACGCCGTCGTCCGCTCCCGGATCACCGCTGGAGCGAATCAGCCTCGCCCTGAGCCCCATCCTGCCGAGATAGCTCACGGCCCGGCGCAGGCTGTGGCCCTGCAGATCGGGCAGCAGCACCTCGTCCCCGGCCGCAAACGATGCCGCTGCCGGCAGCGGTTTCGCGATGGGCACGATCGGCTCCTCCTTCAGTGAGGCGTCACGCTGGCCGCGCACCGCCTGTCGCCGCTCGCGCTCGCGCTTGGCTTTCTCCTCTTCGAGCTGTTCGCGCCGGCGCCCCTCCTCGTCCATCGGCATCGGCTTGATCCAACGGCGCGCGTGCGCCGAGGCCAGCAACACCGGATCATCCCCCTGCTCGGTGAACCGATCCTGATCGGGCGGGACGCCGAGGTGCCTGAGCGCCGGCACCGCGATGCGCTTGAAGACAGGTGCCGCGATGTCGCCGCCGTGGTACATGGACCCGCGGGGCTCGTCCAGCACCACGAGGATCGTCAACCGGGGCCGGCCGGCCGGAACGAACCCGGCGAAGGAGGCCACGTAGTGGTTGGCGGAGTAACGGCCGTCGGGTCCGATCTTCTGCGCCGTGCCGGTCTTGCCCGCGATCGCGTAGCCCGGCACGCGCGCCGCCTTCGCCGTTCCCGTGTCAACGACTGTGAGCATCATCCTGCGCAGGGCCTCGACGGTGCTCTGATCCAGGATGCGTTTCGCCGGCCGCGGAGCGGTCTCGGCGATCGTCCCGCCGGATGGCGCCAGCGTTCTGAGCACGATGCGCGGAGGCTGGAACACACCGCCATTGGCCACCGCCGCGATGGCCGTGACGAGCTGCAGCGGCGTCACACTGATCTCCTGGCCGAATGAGATCGTGGCCTGGGAGACTCCGGACCAGGCCTTCGGCTCGCGCACGAGACCTCTGGCCTCACCGGGCAGCTCGATGCCGGTTTTCGATCCCAGACCGAAGCGCCTGATGTAATCGTAGAAGTCCGACTCCCCGAGGCGAAGACCGATCTTGATGGCGCCTACGTTGCTTGACTTTTCCAGGATCTCCGTCGCGCTCAGCAGCCCGAAAGGCTTGTGATCGTGGATCGTTGCTCCGGCAACGCGGATCGCTCCGTTCTGGCAGTCGAACATCTCCCCGGGGCGCACAAGGCCCTTCTCCAGGGCCGCCGCCATCGTGATGACCTTGAAGGTCGAGCCGGGCTCGTAGGCATCCACGATCGCGCGGTTCTTGCGGTTTTCGTCGGGGGTGTCGGAAGGGCGATTCGGGTTGAAGGTCGGCTCGTTGGCCAGCGCGAGGATATCCCCCGAGGCGGGATCCATCACGACCGCGCTCCCGGAGACGGCGCCTGTGTCCTCGATCGCCTGGCTCAGCTCCCGCTCGGCGATGTGCTGGATCGTCTCGTCGATGGTCAACACCACCGCGTTTCCCGGAACCGGCTCGCGCCTGGTTACCTTGAGGAACGACTTCCGGCGCGCGTCGCGCAGGACGAACACCTGGCCGTCATGGCCTCGCACCTTTCCATCGAGGGCCAGCTCCAGGCCGTCCATCCCCTTGTTGTCCATCCCCACCCAGCCCAGCACGTGGGCCGCGAGCCGGCCGTGGGGGTAAAACCTCTTGTGCTCGCGCGCGAAGCCGATCCCCTTGAGCTGCAGCGCCTCGATGACCACGCGCACCTCGGGATCCACTTTCCGCTTCACCCAGACGAAGAGCTTGTCACCACTCAGCTTGGCCGTCAGCGAGGGGATCGCGGCGCGGTCCATGCCCAGGGCGGGGGCCAGCGCGGCGGCTGTTCGGGCGGGGTCCTCGATCTCGGCGGGAGCCGCGTAAACGGAGTCCACCTCGATACTCATGGCAAGCTCCCGGCCGCCCCGATCATAGAGCAGCCCCCGCCGTGCATCCAGGGTGATAATCTGTTCCTGCTGCTTGCGGGCCAGACCACGCATCTCTTCTGCCCGGCAGAACTGCACATCGATCAGCCGGTATCCCATGCACCCCACCCATGCGAGGCACGCCGCGGCCAGCAACGTGATGCGGCGTTTCAGCGGCGCGCGGTCAGTTGGCGAAAGGGTCGGCATCATGTCTCTTGGCGTCCTTGGAGTCGATCGAGGCCCGAGTGGAAGTCAGGTCCGCCTGCGGCACCCTGGGGCGCGGCCTCAGACGCCTGACGTCGACCAGCACCACCGTGCCGCTCGGAGGTTGCTTGAGCCCTAGCTGGTCCACGGCAATGGCCTCCACCCGCGCCAGGCTCTCCAGCGATGTCTTCTCCAGACGGAGCTCGTGGTTCATCTCCACCAGGTGGTCACGCCGGCTCTTGAGCTGCTCGATGCGGTAGCCGGTCTGGAACCAATCCACACTCTGCCAAACGTACAGAAGCAGCGGCGCCAGCATGAGGGCCGACAGCGTCACCACCAGCAGCAGCTCGCGCGCGCGGCCGCGATCGAGCTCCATGACGAGTCTGTGGTTCAGCCCGGGCAGTCTGGAGCGCTCAGCGTGGTTTCTGAAGGGTTTCATGTCAGATCCGCTCCGCCGCGCGCAGCTTCGCGCTGCGCGCGCGCGGGTTGGCCGCAATCTCCGCCGCGGCCGGCCGCAGAGGCTTGCGAGTCAGCAACATGACCAGGTCGGGCGCGCCGCAGGCACACCGGGGGAAGCTCCTGGGGCAGGAGCAGCGGCGTGACAAGGTGCGTAGTGTGTTCTTGACGAGGCGGTCTTCGAGGGAATGGAACGCGAGCAGGACGAGCCTCCCCCGGGCCTGTAGCGCCTCGACCGAGTCGAGAATGAACGAGTCGATTCCTTCCAGCTCCTGGTTCACCGCGATGCGAAGCGCCTGAAACGTGCGTGTCGCGGGATGGATGCGGGCGCCCCGGCGAGGGACGCAGCGCTCAACGATGAGCGAGAGGTCGGCCGTCGTGCGGATGGGCTCGCGCCGCCGGCGCTCGACGATTGCCCGTGCAATGCGTCGAGAGAGTCGCTCCTCTCCATACTCGAAGAGGATCCGGGCGATCTCCTCCTCACGCTCCTCGGAAAGGACCTGAGCGGCGGTCCGGCCGCCCGAGCGATCCATCCGCATGTCGAGCGGCTCATCGCGCATGAACGAGAAGCCTCGCCCTGGAGCGCCGAGCTGGTACGAGGAGATCCCGAGATCGCCCACCACGCCTGCTAGTGCTCCACGTCGCGCTGTGCCGCAGCGATCGAGGATCTCCGGAAGGTTGCGGTAGTCGTCGTGCACCAGCGTGACCCTTTCCTCGAAGCGATCGAGCCGTCGCCTCGCCAGGTCGAGAGTGTCGGCGTCACGGTCGATGCCGATGAGGCGGGCATCGCTCGAGGCCGACAAGATCATCTCCGCGTGGCCGCCCAGGCCGACCGTCGCGTCCACGAACAGACCACCTCGTCGCGGCGCGAGATGTTCAATCACCTCCCGCGGCATGACGGGAATGTGGATGCCGGGGGAGTCCGGACATTCGGGTTGCCTCGCGGACCCCGCGTCCCGATCCCCGTCTCCCCCGGCCAACTCGTGCGGGGCGATGCATGAAAGAATCTTCGGCGATGCTGAAGCGACCAATGTCTGGTGCTGCACAGCGCTCTCGAGAAGCCCGGCTCAGATCCCGAGCGTGGCGAGGTAATCTTCATCCTCTGCGCTCAACGGATCGGCGCGGAGCGTCTCCTTGAACTTCTTCAGGTTCCAGACTTCGAGATGGTTCTGCTGACCCAGGATCACGACCTCGTCCTCGATGCCCGCGTCCTCTCTCAGACGCGGGTGGATGAGGACGCGACCCTGAGGATCCATCGCGGCAAGTTGTCCGTAGTAGTTCGTGGCTCGGAGGAACTTCCGCACGGGTGGCTTGCTCGGAGGCTGTGTGGACAGTCGTTGCCGGACCTCGTCCCACGCACGCGCCGGATACATCTGAGCGCAGTCGCCGCGCACGCTGGTCACGAAGAAATCTGCGCCGCCAAACCGCTCTTCGATGTGCCGGCGGTATTCGGCGGGGATCTTCACGCGCCCTTTTTCGTCCACCTTGACGGTGAAGCTGCCGACCAGCATGAGAGCCTGCCCACCCTCGCTTGGACCACTCCGGACCACAATGAACCACGTGGGGCGAATACTACGAGCATGGAGGTGTGCCTGTCAAGAAGAAACTCGTCGGAATTCAAGAGATTAGCTTGTGGATCGACAGGGCTGGATATGGGGGTGCGGGCGGATATCACCTCAAGATGAGGGGGCCTGTCTCAGGGTGAGACCGAAGCGAGCTGCTGTACGCGAGTCGTCGAGAGCTCCACGGCCATGCCCTGGTCGTTCTTGAAGGTCAACTTCGTCACGCTTTCTTCCTTCACGAGGCCGATACCGCGCGCCAACCAGCGATCGATGCGCGAGACTCCTCCCGTGATCTTGAGATTGCCCCTGGAACCGGCCATCTCGCCTCCGGCCTGGCTCACGGTGTAAACGAGGTGGAAGCAATCCTTGTGGCTGCCCTCCTGGGTCGTGACCTCTTCGATTCCCACGACCGCGCCCGAGGTCGGAAAGACCATCCCCTGCTGGCGCAAGGTCCCCATGTCCCACTGCGCGCCGGCCTTCAGATTCGCGGGAAGGATCCGCAGTGGTTGGTCGTATGTTTCGACCTCCGCGCCTGGCAGTTGCGCCGCATGCAGAAGCAGGCCGTCTCCGTCAGCCCCGATGTAAGAGATCATATCCTGCGGCACGGTCTGGCCATCGCTGATGTGCCGTGACACTTTCACGACGACGCCCGAGGCGCCCTTCGCGAACTCCCCGGCTTCCTCGATCGTGGCAGGACGGAACGAATCCACCTGCGTGAGCCTCGACTCCACCTTCCTCTGCTCGCCGCCGGGGACGCCCACAGCGCTCGATTCGACGACCGCGTAGTGCAGGCTGCCATCGGTCTTCATGGGGAGGTAATCCTGGACACGCGCTTCCTGAGGCACGGCGCACGAGGGAACCAGCAAGAGAAGAAGCGCCGTGAGGATCGCGGGGTGCGTTCGCATGACGGCATTGTATCTCACGTGCTAGTCTCGGTGGCATGTCGTTCGAGCTGGATTCGCTGCTGGCCGAGGCCGTGAACCGCGGAGCCAGCGATCTGCTCCTCGTGCCGGGCGCGCCTCCCACGATTCGATTGCACGGCGACCTGACGCCGCTCGGCGAGGGATTCACGGCCCTTGGCACCACCGACGCCGCCGACATGATGCACCCGTTTCTGGGAGCCGCGTGCAGCGAGGAGTTCCGATCCGGGCGCGCGGTGGACTTCTGCTTCGACCGCGTGAACATCGGCCGGTTCCGGTGCAACCTGCATCGGGCCTTGGGCGGCGTGGCGGCGTCGCTGCGCGTCCTGCCCGAGATCATCCCGGACTTCAGCACGTTGAACCTGCCGGCGCAGGTGGCGCGCTTCGCCGAAGTGCTGAAGGGCTTCATCTTGGTGGTGGGCCCCACGGGGGCCGGCAAGTCCACGACGCTGGCCTGCTTGATTGACATCATCAACTCTCGCCGCGCGGCCCACATCGTGACCATCGAGGATCCGGTCGAGTACCGTCACCGCCACAAGCGCGGCGTGGTGGAGCAGGTCGAAGTGGGGGCCGACGCCCCCAGCTTCTCCGAAGCGCTGCGCCACGTGCTCAGACAGGACCCCGACGTGATTCTTCTCGGCGAGATGCGGGATCTGGACACCATCGCGATCGCGCTGACGGCGGCGGAGACGGGACACCTTGTTTTCTCGACCATGCACACGAACGATTCGACCCAGGCGATCGATCGGATCATCGACGTCTTTCCCGCGCACCAGCAGGGCCAGGTGCGCCAGCAACTCGCGCTGTCGTTGACCGGGGTGGTGGCACAGCATCTCATCCCGACGCTGGACGCCAAGCCGCGGGTGCCCGCGGTTGAGATCCTGGTCGCCAATGATGCCGTCAAGAATCTGATCCGCACTGCGAAGACCTTCCAGATCTATTCCACCATCTCGACGAGTCGGGCGCAGGGTATGCAGACTCTGGAGGAGTCGCTCGCCGCCCTCTACAAGCGTCGCAAGATCTCCCGCGAAGATGCGCTGGCCCGGTCGCTGCACACCGAGGAGCTCGAGGCGTTGATGCGATGACTCCACTGGAGATCCTCAGGGCGTACGCCGTTTTCGCCATCGTGGGGCTCTCCGACCGACCCGAGCGTCCCTCCCATTCGGTCGCGTCGTTCCTGAAGGAGCGCGGCTACCGCATCGTGGGGGTGAACCCGCGCCTGGCTGGACGCGAGATCCTGGGTGAGCGTTGCTACGCCGACCTGCCGTCGATCCCGTTTCCCGTTGAGGTTGTGGACATCTTCCGTCGCAGCGAGATGGTCTCTCCGATCGTGGATCAGGCCATCGCCATCGGGGCCAGGGTCGTCTGGATGCAGCTCGGCGTGATTGACGAGCGGGCGGCACAAAGAGCGCGGGCCGCGGGGCTTGAAGTCGTGATGGACCGCTGCCCGGCCATCGAACTGAGTCTGGCCGCTGGAACTGCGTTATGATGGGGGCGCCATGGCCGCCCACACCAAGCCCATCGAGCTGAACTGCCCCTGCTGCGGGGCGATGCTGGTCGTGGACCCCGACACGCGGGCCCTGCTGCGCCACGAGCCACCCCCCAAGCCTCCCGGCGCATCGTTCGAGGAAATGGTCAAGGAAGTGGACCTCTCCAAGAAGAGGACCGAGTCGAAGCTGGCGCGCGCCATGGAAGAGCAGAGCAAGCGCGAGGAGATCCTCGAGAAGAAGTTCCGCGAGGCGGTGAAGAAAGCCGAATCTTCCCCCACGCCGCCCCAGAAACCATTCGACAACGATTGATTTCCCCGGGTTGAGTTGCGCCGCGATCGAGGCATCCGCACTCCTGATTTCGACGGCCTGCAACGAGTCTGATGCACCGCCTCACGGAGAGGCCTGGTTGCTGGGATAGATGCTTGGTTCATGGCATGGTGTTCGGCGTCGCCGGAGCCGGTGCGGGATTCGCGCGTCGTCTCCGAGCGTCTCGCACCCGATCGATGGCGGCGCACGATGTCTGTCTCAGAGGACAAAGACGGTGCATGTCGCGTTCTGTGGGTTGATGATCTGAAAGCTTCGGGAGGGCGTTGACTTGGACCTCGAGAGCGGGCGCTGCCCGCGACGATGACTGCCGAGCTGTTCCCGGATCACTTCTCGCAGACCGCCCCGGCCTACGCCACGTTCAGGCCGCGCTACCCGAGGTCTCTCTTCGCGGCGCTGGCCGCCCGCGCTCCATCGCGACATCTTGCATGGGACTGCGCGACCGGGAACGGACAGGCCGCGGTCGGCCTCGCCGGGTACTTCGAGCAGGTGATCGCCACCGACGCCAGCGCGGCGCAGCTTGCCTCGGCAATCCCCGACCCCCGTGTGAGGTACCACCGGGCATTGGCCCATCAGAGCGGCCTTGAGGAACAGTCGGTGGCCCTTGTGACGGTCGCGCAGGCGCTGCACTGGCTCGACAGGCCGGCATTCTACGAGGAGGCCCGGCGTGTGCTCCTGCCGGGCGGGGTGGCGGCGGGATGGTGCTATGCGCTGATGGAGATCGAACCATCGATCGATGAGCTGGTCCGGTCCTTCTACGCGGAGACCGTCGGCCCCTACTGGCCGCCTGAACGGAAACTCATAGAGACCGGCTACCGCACCATCGACTTCCCGTTCGATGAGTTCTCGCTGTCCACCCTGCACATCGAGGCCGCTCTGACCTGCCCGGAGCTTGCCGGTTATCTGCGGACATGGTCGGCCACGATCCGCTGCCGCGCGGCAACGGGGCACGATCCCGTCGATGATCTGCTCCGTCTCCTGCATCCGCGGTGGGGCCCGCTGGAGCGACGGCGGCTGGTGCGATGGCCGCTGTTCGTGCGGGCAGGGTACGCTTCTCGGGCGTGAGCTTTGCCCGCAAGAATCGGATGGCGGCGTGATGGCTGATCGCCGTACCATGCGGTTCGTGACGATGAATCCGATGCGTGAGAGGCGAGGCAAGGGCGCGCGGCGGCGCTTCCGCTATCTGCTGGGAGACTCGCGGCTCGAGGCGGTGCGCCTCAGAGCGCAGGCGAGGCTCTGGGACCCGACGGCCCTGGCGCTGTTCGACCGGATGGGCGTTCGGCGCGGGTGGAAGGTCCTCGAGGTCGGCCCCGGACAGGGTTCACTGCACACGGAGCTGAGAAGGCGCATCAACGGGCCGGTGGATGCCGTCGAACGCTCGGCCGCCTTCGCCGCGCGGCTCCGGGTCCTCTGTGCCCGCGACGGCCTGGGTCCCGGCAGGATCTGGGAGAGCGATTTGCGGGACGCGCCTCTGCCGGAAGACCGGTACGACCTGATCTTCGCGCGGTGGGTCTTCCTGTTCCTGCCTGATCCCAAAGCGCACCTGAGGAAGCTCGTCCGCGCGCTGAAGCCCGGCGGCTTCCTCGCACTGGAGGAGTACCACCGGGAGACCTGGGCCCTGGTCCCGCGCCCCCCGGAGTGGGAGGAGTTCCTCGCGGTAGACCGCGCCTTCTTCGCATCACAGGGTGGAGACGTGAGCGTTGGCGGACGGCTGCCCGGCCTCTACCGGCGGGCGGACCTGACGGTCGTCGAGACCGTCCCGTCCATCAAGACCGGCGGCCCGAGCACGCCTGTCTGGAAATGGCTGTCGTCCTATTTCATCAGCGTGGCGGATCGCTACGCCGCGATTCCGCCGTTCACGAAGGAGAAGGTCGCGCGTCTGCACAGGTGGTGGCTCGCCGCGGGGCGTGACAGGACCTCGCTGATGATCGCGCCCGCGGTCCTCGATGTGGTCGGGCGCAAGCCCCTGCGGCGCTCTAGATCGCCGCGATGACTTCCTGAGGCGTGGCCACGGCGGTGCCCACCTTGGACACCACCACGCCGGCTGCGGCGTTGGCGATGACCGCGGCCTCCCTCAGCGAGACGCCTCCCGCGAGACACAGAGCGAGCGCGGCCACGACGGTGTCGCCCGCTCCGGTGACGTCGTACACTTCCCGCGAGGCGGCCGCGATGGAGAACGGGTCCCTCCCCTCCTCGACGAGGAGCATCCCCTTCTCCCCTCGTGTCAGCAGGATCCCCCGGCAGCCGAGTGCCTCGCGGATCGCCGTGGCCGCGGCCACGGCGTCGGCGTCCGTCCGCAGTCGGATGCCGCTCATGCGAGAAGCCTCCGATTGGTTCGGCGTCATCACCGTGATTGGCATGTACGATTTCCACCGTCCGGGCTTGGGGTCGACGATGACCGGGATTCCTCGTGAGCGCGCGGCCGGCAGCACTTCGGACAGCAGCAGCGGCGTGACGCATCCTTTCTCGTAGTCCGAGAACACCAGCGCGTCCGCATCCATGCACATTTCCAGGGTCTTGCGCGTGAGCATCGCCGTGATCTCACCGCCCAGCGGATCGTCGTGCTCCCTGTCGAAGCGGACCACCTGCTGGCTGTGCGCCACGATGCGCGTCTTCACCGTGGTGGCGCGCCCCTCGACCGGCACGATGCCGACTGAGGGGACCCGCAGTGAAGCCAGAGCCTCCCGCACATGCTGACCGGCCGGCCCGGTCCCCGTCACCCCCACGGGCAGGGCCACGCCTCCCAGCGACGCGATGTTTTGGACGACGTTGCCCGCGCCCCCCAAGTGAAAGGTTTCCCGAGCCACCTTCACGACGGGCACCGGAGCTTCAGGGGAGATGCGCTCCACGGTCCCCCAGATGAACCGGTCGAGCATCAGGTCGCCGAGCACGACGACCTTCTTACCGGAGATGCTGGAGAGGATCGTGCCCGCGGAGGCGCCGTCCACGGCTCAGGCGGGCTGGCCGGCGGAGGGATCGATCGTCGCCTGATCAACCAGCATGATGGGGATGTCGTCCTTGATCGGATAGACGCGGCTGCATTGCGCGCACTTCAATCCCTGGCCGTCCTGGGTCAGGTTGACCGGTGTCTTGCACAGCGGGCACGCGAGGATCTCGAGCAACTGGGGATCGATCGCCATCTTTTGCCTCGATAGGGCGTTGGAGCCGGCGCGCCGCCCAATCTACCATGCCCCCCGGGCTTTGCCAACGGGCGGCGCGTGGTGCATAATGTTGCTTCCCGCGCGTCAGGGGGCGGCATCCGCGCCAACGATTTCTCAGTTCGGACCTCCTGGAGGATCGCAACACCTTGAAGATCCTGATGATCCGCCTGTCCGCCGTCGGGGATGTCGTGCGCACCCTGCCCGCGCTGACCTGCCTGCGGCGCGCCTACCCCGAGGCTCATATCGCCTGGGCGGTGGAGGAGGCATCCCACGACGTCCTGAAGGATCAGCCCGACCTTGACGGGACGCTGGTCTTCCCCCGAAAGAAACTGACCCGCTTGCTGCTGCACCCGGACGAGTACGAGCAGGCTCGAGCGGCGCTGGTTTCCTTCGCGCGCGCGCTGAAGGACGCCCGCTTCGACCTCGTGATCGACTTCCAGGGAACGATCAAGAGCGCCATGCTCGCGCGCCTGACCGGCGCGCCTCGCCTCGTGGGGCTGGGCCGCGGGCACGCGCGTGAGATGTCACACCTCTTCTATACCGATCGGGTGGCGCTGCCGCGCGAGAAAATGAGCCGGATGGAGCGCGGACTGGCCCTCGTGGCCCATCTTGGCGTCGATGTTCGGGAGGCGACCGCGGGCATTCCCGATCGCCCCGAAGATGCCGCGTACGTCGAGACGTTTCTCGCCGCGCTGGCCCGCGGGGCTTCGGGCGACGCGTCCATGCCCGCCGTGGTCTTCCCAGGCACGAGTCGCGCTCAGTCACACAAGAGATACCCGCCGGCTCACTTCGCGCGCGCGGCCGATCTGGTGTCACAGCGCACTGGATCTCCCGTGGTGGTGGCGTGGGGACCCGGCGAGGAGGACCTCGCGGCTGAAGTCGTCTCCGAGATGCGTGCGCCGGCGGCCCTGTCACCATCCCTGACGCTCGGGCAGCTCACCGCCCTCATCCGGCGGTCGAGGGTTTTCCTCGCCGGTGACACCGGCCCGATGCACATCGCCTGGATGATCGGCACCCCCGTCGTGGCTGTGTACGGTCCCACCGATCCGGTGGTGAACCATCCCGGTGGAGAGTTCAGCGCCATCGCTTACGAGAAGGTCTTCTGCAGCCCGTGCCGCAATCGCGGATGCATCGCGCGCACTTGCCTGGAGAACCTCGACCCGGCAAGGGTGGCCGACGCCGCCCTCACGGTCATCACGAAGGCCGAGACAACCGGCGCGCGCCGCCTCGCCGTGCCGCAACCGCCGGCCTTGCGGCCGCGCGCCGGCGCCCTAAGGACACAGCAGCAGGCGATGGGCTCGGGATTGGGCCCCCCGCGCATCGATGCCTGATCCTCTCACTCTGGAACCCTCGATGGCGCGCAACGCGCGATCATGAAGCCCCTGGTATTCCCCGGAGGGGCGCCTCGACGCATCCTGGTCCGCGCCAACAACTGGATCGGGGATGTCGTCATGATTTCTCCCGCGCTCAGGGCGCTGAGGGAAGCTTACCCGCATGCCCGCATCGAGATCGTCGCGCAGCCACACGTGCGCGACTGCTTCCTTGGGCACCCCTGGATTGACGAGGTGATCGAGTACGACCCCCACGGAGTGCATCACGGTATCACGGGCTTTCGCCGCCTCGCAGCGCAGCTCGGACGGAGAGGCTACGACCTCGCGGTGCTCTTCCAGAAGGCGTTCGGCGCCGCGCTGATGGCCTGGATGGCGAAGACGCCCTGCCGCGTGGGATACGACACCGACCGGCGCGGGCTCTTGCTGACCCATCCCATCCATGAGACGGCGCACGACCGGCGCATCCATCATGTGGACTATTTCCTGCGTGTGGCGCGCGCCGCGGGTTGCGACGTGAACGGGGCGCCGCGAACGGTTTTTTTCCCGCTCGATGAGGCGAGCCGCGAATTCGCCGAGCGGTTCCTCGAGAGAGCCGGCGCCAGGCGTTTCACCTTTCTTGCGGCGGTGGCGACGGGCGCCTCGAAGCCTCAGCGGGCGTGGCACGCGGAGAGGTTCGCGGCGCTCGCGCGGTTTCTCGCGCGGGAGAGAGGGGCGGGCGTGCTGATGGTGGGAGGGCCAACCGATAGCGCGGACGCGGGAGTTGTCCTCGACGCGGCGGGTGATGCGGGAATCGACGCGGTGGGACAGACCAGCGTCAAGCAGATGGCCGCGCTCATCGCGCGCTGCGGCGTGTTCATCGGCAACGACAGCGGTCCGATGCACGTGGCGGCCGCTCTGGATGTTCCGGTGCTGGCCTTTTTCGGTCCGGGCACGCCCGCCAAGACGGCCCCCTACATGCCGCCCGAGCGCTTCATCGCGCTGACGAACAACTTCCAGTGCTCGCCCTGCCGGCAGGACTTCTTCAGGGAATGCGAGCCGGCCCCGTCCCTCAAGCCTATGTGCCTGGAGACGGTCACGGTGGGTCAGGCGCGGATCGCGCTGGACTCCTTGCTCATGCGCGCCGGCCTGGGCTGAGGCTCCCCGGCCGGTCCGCCTTCCAGCTCAGGCGGTGCAGGAAGAACGACATGCCGTACCTGGAGGAGGCCTCCACGTAGCGCCGCACCTGGCCGGGCTCGTGGCCGGTGTAGGCGCGCAGGAATCTCGTGACGTGGCGCAGGCGCCGTTGAAGGTTGTCGTCGGGGAGCCACTTCTCCGCCGAGCGGTAAAGGCGCATGACCTGATCGAGCCGCTTCTCGAATACGAGCGTGCCTCCGAGCGTGGAATGCGCCAGATCGATGAGGCACGCCGTGTGCTCGCCGCGCTCGGACCTGACCACCAGGATGTTGCCTAGGTTCAGGTCGCCGTGGGTGAAGCCGCGATCGTGGGCGCGGTTGACGGCGGCTGCCGCTGTCTCCAATGCGAGGCGTCTTTCGGTCTCGGTGGTGTCCGCGGCGAGCCACTGCATGAGGCTGCGCGCTCCTGGCACCTTCACAGAAGCGACATAGGCCCGCCGGTACGACGCCAGCCGGCCCGAGCCCGCTGGCGCGGACAGGGCGAAGGCGAGCTGGGCCACCGGCACTCCTTTCTTCCAGGCTGTCTCCGACAGCACGATGTCCGACACCGCACGCCATTGATCCTTGAAGACGTCCCCAACGAGTTTCCCGTACAACCCGCCGCGCCTCTGCTTCTTGAGCAGGAGAATCTCGCCGTTCGGGAGGGGGATCTCCAGGCGCGGACCTCGCCCCTCCATGGGGCCGGGAGGGCCCGGCGCGGGGCCGGGGACCGCGGCGGCTTCGTCCAGAACTCTCTCGGGATCGCGCGCGGCAAGAGACACCACGATCTCGTGGTAAACCGGGCGCGTGATGATGTGAAAGCCGTGCGCCTCGGTCTCGATGAAGCCTGTCGGGATCTGCATGCGAGCTGGCCTCCGCTGCGGACCGGTGAGCCTCTTATCTCCTGCGAGTTTCGCGATTATGGCCCGCCACCGCCGTCCACCGGGCGCTCATTTCGCGGCGGGTTGCTCGTGCGGAGTCACAGGCACTCGGGGCCGCGACGCCCACGATACGAGGATGCCGAGCAGGTACAGCAGGGTCATCGGGATGCCGACAAGCATCATCGAGAACACATCAGGGGGGGTCACGACGGCCGCGATGAACCAGATGGCGAAGAAGGCATAACCAAAGTAGTGCCACAGGAAAGCCGGGGTCACGATCCCGATTCTCGTCAGGAAGAAGATCACCACGGGCAGCTCGAACACGGCGCCCGTGGCCAGGACCATCTGCATCACGAAGGAAAAGACCTCCTTGATGGTGATGATCGGCATGAACCCGGCGTCGTTGCCCAGGCCGATGAAGTACTGGCAGGCGTATGGGACGATGACGAGGTAGGCGAAATAGGCCCCCAGGAAGAAAAAGGCCGAAGCCGAGACCACGAAGGGCACCACCCATCTTCTCTCGCGTGGATAGAGCCCCGGAGCCACGAACAGCCAGAACTCCGCGAGGATGTACGGAACCCCGACGAGGATTGCCGTGAAGATGGAGATCTTCGTGTAGAGGAGGAACGGGTCGGAGATTCCGGTGTAGGCGAGGCGCGCGCCGGCTGGCAGGGAGTCTTTCACCGGCCGCACGAGGAACTCGTAGATGTAGCCCGAGACGGGCCATGCGCCGAAGAAGGCCGCCGCAAGGACGAGGACGCACCGGAGGAGCCGGGCACGCAGCTCCTCCAGGTGCTGGAGGAACGACATCCTGTTGGGGTCACTCGGGCGGGACCACATGGCCGGCGTCCTCGCCCTCCTCTTTCTTGGTCTCCGCGTGCTGGTTTCCCGCGGATTGCTGGGTCTTCCTCGTGGTCCCGGCCGGCGCCGCCGTTTGCGCCAGATCGTCCAGGCTCGGGATTGCGTCCTTCAGGAAGGTGGTCTGGACGCTGCTCGCGATGGAGCGGCCCGTCTCCTTGACCTGCTCCAAGTCGATCTCCCGCTCGATGGAGGTCCTGACCTCGGTGGCGGCTTTGCGCAGTTCGATCATCGCCTTGCCGACGGTCCTGCCGATCTCGGGCAGCCGGCGGGGCCCGAACACCAGCAGGCCGATGACGGCCAGCACGAGCATCTCGAAACCACCGATCGAGCCGAACATGTACTGTCCTCAATATCTTGGACCCGTTCGCGGGGGTCCCGAGGCGCCGCCAACGATAACAAACCGACCCTCGACGTCGTTACCTCGACAGCCCACCGATAGCGTAGTATATTTCGCCCCGGTTCCCGGCATCCGGAGGCAGTCCAGTGAAACGACGTCTTCTGTATCTTGCAGGAGCGCTGGCAATCTTCGTGGCTCTCGCCGCCGCTCGCAACACGCCGCGACTCACCGCGGCCACCAGCGAGCAGGATGCGTCGCTCCAGACGTTCACCGAGATACTCGATGTCGTGCAGCAGAAGTACGCGGACGAGGTCAGCACCCAGGACCTGGTCTACGGCGCCATCCGAGGGATGTTGGGCACTCTTGACCCCCACTCGACCTTCCTCGATCCGAAGACCTACAAGGAGATGCGCGAGGAACAGCACGGGTCATTCTCGGGCCTGGGCATCGTTATCGCGCTGAAGGGCGAGGACAAGGAGTTGACCGTCATCAGCCCCATCGAAGGCACCCCGGCCTTCCGCGCCGGCATCCGGGCGGGCGACTACATCATCCAGATCGAGGGCAAGAGCACCCAGGGAATCTCCACCGATGACGCCCTCGAGAAGCTGCGCGGTCCGAAGGGGACGAAGGTGAGCATCACCATCCAGCGCGAGGGTTACGACCAACCGCTGGATTACACCTTGGTGCGCGACGACATCCCGACCGCGAGCATTCCGTACGCCTACATGATTCGGCCGGGCGTCGGCTACATCCGGATCAAGAACTTCACGCAGACCACGGACACCGAGCTGGAAGAGAAGCTGCGGGCCCTCAAGGGGAAAGGAATGGAAAGGCTCGTCTTGGACCTGCGCTGGAACCCGGGCGGCCTGCTGGAGCAGGCGGTGCGGGTGTCGAACAGGTTCCTGAAGCCCAACTCGCTCATCGTCTACACGAAGGGGCGCTTGCGCCGCGAGTCGGACCATGATTACGTCTCGGTCGCCTCGCCTGAGAAGCTGGACATGCCTCTCATCATCCTGGTGAACAAGGGCTCGGCGAGCGCCTCGGAGATCGTGTCGGGCGCGGTGCAAGATCATGACCGCGGCCTCATCGTGGGTGAGACGACGTGGGGGAAGGGGCTGGTCGAGACGGTCTACCCGCTGTCCGGCAACGCGGGAATGGCCTTGACCACCGCCAAGTACTACACCCCCAGCGGCCGTCTCATCCAGCGCGACTACCACTCTGTCGAGGACTACTATCTGGGCAACAACACCGCTCCGCCCGAGCAGCGCGAGTCGCGCCTGACCGAAGGCGGCCGCAAGGTGCTCGCCGGGGGAGGTATCGCCCCCGACGTGGAGATCGCGCTCCAGGAACCGAGTCAGTTTTCGGGGATGCTCGAGAGCAAGACGGCGTTCTTCGACTACTCCGTGGTCTACACGACCAACCACAAGAACCCGCCCCAGAAAGACTCCTTCAAGGTGGGCGACGAGATCATCTCGGACTTCAAGAAGTTCCTCTTGAAGAAGAAGGTCTCCTTCACCGAGAAGGACATTCAGGACAACCTCGACTACATCAAGCTCTCCATCAAGGCCGAGATCTTCGCCTACCACTACGGCCTGGAGGAGCGACAGAAGGTGCTTTCCGAGCGGGACAACCAGATCCAGAAGGCTCTCGAGCTGTTCCCGATGGCGGAGAAGCTACCGGTGCTGGCCAATCAGTCGGCGCCTCCCGAGCCCGGGGGCCGCGCGGACAAGGATTGAAGCCGGACTGAGTCTGCGTCAGTCCTCCTGATCCGTCACCTCCCGCCGTTTCCGCTTGACCGCTCCCTTGGCCTTCTTCCCGGCAAGTCGGCGCTCGCTGGAGGTGGCCGTGGCTCGCGTGGGGACTCGCGGTTTTCTCTTGCGGCGCTTTGCTGCGAGCTTGCGCGCGAGTCTCTCCAGCGCCACCGCGCGGTTCTGATGCTGCGAGCGCCGCTCGGTGGCCACTACCATGACGCCGCTGGGGATGTGCCGGAGTCTCACCGCCGATTCCCTGCGGTTGCGGTGCTGGCCGCCAGGGCCCGAGGCCCTGAAAGTGGTCATCTCGCACTCGGCCAGAAGCTTCTCGACTGCTCTCTCGTCCAGTGCCGGGCTCATGACGGACGCTCCCCCACGTTTCGATCCGACCCGAGCCAGTGTAGCCGAGGCGGTCGCTCGTGCGTATCGTGCTGAGTTGTCTGCGTGTATACTTGTTCACTCGAAGCGCCTTCCTGTCCGTGAGAATTGTGACCTCATCACTCGCAAGATTGCGAGGTGTTTCGAGGAAGGAACATATAACGGATGGAGCAGGCTCATGGGCAGGGCGAAGCAGGGCCGCAGGCGGAAACGCCCAGCACCCGATCGACCACAGCAGGCGCCGGCCCCTGCCCGCGGTAGAAACGAGCCCGAGCCATCAGGATATCGCGACACGCCGTCCCAGCGCAGGTCCTTCGCGAGCCGCCTCGCGGCCCTGGGGGGGGTCATCGTCGGGCTGATCCTGGTGATCCTCCTCTATCTCCGGTGGGGTGGCGAAGCCGGCACCTTTCGGGGCGACACCTCCTCGTACAATGTTCTTTTTCTCACCCTGGACACCACCCGGGCGGACCGGCTCGGATGCTACGGCTTCGACGGAGTGCGCACACCCTTCATTGACGGCCTCGCCCGGAAGGGCGTGCTCTTCGAGAACGCCTACTCGCCTGCGGTCATGACGCTGCCCTCCCACGCCTCCATCATGTCCGGGCTGCTGCCTCCGGAGCACGGCGTCCGGATCAACGCAAGCGCCCTGCTGCACCCCGAGGTGGAGACCCTGGCCGAAGTGCTCCGGGCCGCCGGATACCGGACGGGCGCGGTGGTGGCCGCCGCCGTCCTCGATTCCGTGTTCGGCCTGGCGCAGGGCTTCGAGCACTACGACGAGAACCTCCCTGCGTCCGGCCCGCATGACGCATTCTTCGCGCAACGCGCGGCGGGAGAGGTCACCGACGCCGCTCTCTCTTGGCTGCAAGAGATCCGCGACGACCGCTGGCTCCTCTGGGTTCATTACTACGACCCCCACGCACCGCTCACACCCCCCTCCCCCTTTCGCGAGCAGTACGGGCCGCGGAGCTACGAAGGTGAGATCGCGTACATGGATGCGGAGATTGGAAGGCTGCTGGCCGGTGTGGAGGGAATGGGCGCTGGCGGCAGGACCATCGTGATACTCGTCGGAGATCACGGCGAGGGTCTAGGGGATCACGGCGAGATGTCCCACGGCGTCTTTCTATATGACGAGACCGCGAGGGTGCCCCTGGTGATCACGGTGCCGGGATTCATCGACGGGCCCCGCCGTGTCGCGGCCGTGGTAAGAAGCACGGACATCATGCCCACGGTGCTGGATCTGCTGCGTCTACCGGCCCGCACCCAGCTCGCAGGACGGAGTCTTTGGCCGCTCATGACGGGCCAAGCCGACGATCCGGAGTTGGAAGCCTACCTGGAGTCTTCCGCTTCGGCGCTCGAGTACGGATGGAGCCCTCTGGCCGCACTGCGTTCCGGACCGTGGAAGTACATCCACGGGCCGAAGCCAGAGCTGTATGACATGGACACCGATCCCGGTGAGAGGAACAACCTGATCGAAACGGAGCCCACCACCGCCGGCCGGCTCCGGGAGCGGCTCAGAGCGCTGCTCCACGGCGTGGTTCCGGCGGCGAGCCACCAAGAGGCGGCCATCTCGCCTGAGGAGGAAGCCAGGCTGAGGAGTCTCGGCTACACCGGCGGCACGAACGGAGAGTTCCGCTCCGCCCTGGAAGCGGACCCGGTGGCGATCATGGCCGGCGCCTCCTTCGGCCTCGTTGATCCAAAGGACAAGATCCGGTCCATGGATATGACCAACAAGATTCTGATGACCTACGGAACGGGAGAATTGCAGGCCACCGTCGAGCTGGCGCGGAAGTTTCTGGCCGAGGAGCCCAAGAGCTCCGCCGTGCGGCAAGTCATGGCCGACGCGTACAGGGGGCTGAAGCGGTATGACGAAGCTCTGTCCGAGTACCGGACCATCCTGAGCGAGAACCCGCAGGACGCGAGGGCGCTCGTGCACATCGGGAGGGTCCTCGCCGAGAAAGGGGATGTTGCGGGAGCGAAGACGGCCTACGAGAAGGCGCTCTGGGCCCATCCAAATCACACAGAGGCCCTCTCGTCTCTCGGAGACATTTACTACGTTGAAGGTGATTTCGAGAGGGCGGAGCAGTACTACCGTCAAGTCTTGAAGGACCGGCCAGCCCACTGGAACAGCATCGTGGCCATCGCGACCATCCTCCGCGAGAGGGGTGACAACCGCTCGGCGAAGGAGTTCTTCCGGCGCGCCATCGAGGTCAGGCCCGATGACCTTGACTCCTATCTGGAGCTGGCTTGGGTGCAGTTCATCTACGGCGAGCGCGACGCATCCCTCGCCACGCTGGCAACGGCCGCCGGACACTTCCCGGATGAGCCGAGGATCCATCTGTCGCGGGGTGACGTCCTCTTCGCCATGGGCCGCCTGGAGGAGGCGGAGCGGTCGTATCGCAGCGGCCTTCGCCTGGCGCCGCAGGCGGTTGAGGGCCACCTCGGGCTGGGCAGGATCGCGGCGCGGCGTGGCAGCATGGGAGAGGCCCGTCGACTCTTCGAGCAGGCCCTTGCCATCAATCCCAGCCACGGTCCGGCCCTCGAGGAGCTGCGCAAGCTGGATGCGGGCAAGAACCGACGCCGGCTCGGAAAGGCACAACACTCCATGATCCGGCCAGTCAACCGGCCACGGTGCGCATCTACAATCTGGCTGAGCCTGGCAGCGTCGCGATGGACTCGGGTGAGAAGGAGGTGTTTCGTGGTCCGGAAGCCTGGCGAGGAACTCTGAGCGCCGGTTTTGGAGGTGTGGTGCGGTTGACCAGGTACCAGGTCGACGTCCCTGTGATGCCCGGCTGGCCGATCCATCTGTCTCCCTGGCGCCGCGGCCGATGTTGAACGACTTGCCGGATCACCGCCGAGTCGAGGAGGCACGCGATGACCCGCATTGGCGCCCCGCAGGCGCAGCGTAGCAAGCTCACCTCGAACACCTGGTCTCGTCCAGACGACCCCTCTGGCAGCATGCAGTTCCAACCTCTGCCGGGTGCTATCTTCGATGGTGGCGATGTCGCCTTCCGAGCGGTTGTCTGGTCCCCCTCAACAGCGGCAGGCTGGCGATAAAGCGGCGCGCGGCCTATCTTGAGCGCCTGATGAAACCGTCTCTCCTCCCTCGACAAACCGTGCCGCCCAATCCCCCGGGGGACCGGGGTGTCCCCGCTCGGGCGCTGATAGTCTTCCTCGCGGTCGCCTGTGGTTCGGGGACCGTCGCGCCCGCGGCAGCGGATCCGCAGGCGATCTCCGAGCCCGTGCTGGATATGCGTTACGCCCAGGTCGAGAAGGTTCAGCTCGTGCTGGTCCCGGCGAACGTGACCGACAGGAAGGGACGGCCCGAGGGAGGCCTGAAGGCGCAGGACTTCCGGCTCACAGTGGATGGGGACTCGCG
>JAWPNA010000031.1:0-9146 GCA_045402695.1 Acidobacteriota bacterium | reverse complement strand
CCGTCGCAGTGTGGATCGGCTCGGCTTCGGTAGGGGCGCCACCGGTGATCGGCGTGACGAGCGTGAGGGGCGCCTGCCGCTCGGGGTCAACGGGCTCGATGAGGGGGATCTCCGAGGCGGGGAGTTCCTCGAGCTGGGTCTGCAGGCGTCCGAGACGGTCGTCGTCGTCCGCGGTTCGCCGCTCGTGGTCGGCCTGCGCGGCGTCGCAATGCCGCTCGGCCTCGGCCAGACGAGCCTCGGCGTCGACCGCGCGTTGGGTCAGGTCGTCGAGCTCGGCCCCGAGCTGCTGGTCACGATTGCGATACCGCGCGACCACACGCTCGGTCTGCTCCTGCCCGCGAGCCAGGATCTCCCGCAGGTCGAACGGCAGCGCAACGTCGTCCGCACCGGGTACGCCGGCGCGACCGTCACGCCGGCCCTTGCGTCTGGCATCCCGAAGCTCTCGTCTCCAACTGATCACCGAACCTCCTTCCGGCAGAGGCTGCCTCCTCCCGCTCACGCGGACGCCGAACCGAAGGTCGGTGGTCAAGGGAGGGGCCGCGACCACATCGCTACATGGCCAAGGTACGAGCGGGGTGTGACACGAACTAGCGTTCGGGCCGACCGACCCCTATTGAACACGGACGTCGCGATCCCAATCGCGAAACCACGATCGGCGACAGTTCTCAATCGCGATGACCACGGTGCAGCGGGCACGGATCCTCGGCGAGCCGGAGAAGTCGCGAAGAGCCAATTCCCAGCTCAATCGCCAATTGCCCTGGATCGAGGGCCTTGGCTGGAGGTGGAAGCAGGGCGACGCGACCGAGCACGGGATCGCCACGCGGGAGCTTGGCCGACTGATCAAGGCCGAGTAGGACCTCCCCCAGGCAATCCGTCATCCTCGACGCCCTCGGCGAACGCCGGCTCGCGAGTTAGAACTGGCGCGCCCTTTGCAGAGGGTCTCGGGACGCGGGAAGCGAAAGGATCGAACAGCCGTTTCGACGTTCGCGGTTCGCGAGAAGCGAAAACTCAAGCGGCGCGGTGAAGGAGGCAGCCCCCACGCGGCTGAGATCTAATAGAGTCCCACCCTGGGACGAGGCCTATGCGGTTGTTGGCTCGCCCCCTGTGGAAAGCTCCTCCGCAGAGGAATCGTCCGCCATGGTACGCATCTGCTCCAACGGGTCAACTAGCTTGAGTGCCCCCCAGTCCTTAGACCGGCGCATTGCTTTCTTCGCCTGTCGGACCCAACCTGAAACGATCGCGGGCTGCTCCGAGCCGGCCTCGACCAGTATCAGCTTAACCGGCCCCCGAGCGACGAGCACCCACAGCGCGCGGCGCTCATCCCCTTCGAGCATCTCCCCCAGCGCCAATCCTCGCGCCTGCCTGACTGAGTCGGCGAGTTGGCGAAGGATTAGTGCGGGTACATATCCAGCCCTGACTGAACCGTCAGCGTTCCAGATTCCGATCGCCCTTGAATCGTATGCGTTCTCGGGCTCGGGCCGGAGCAGCACAACTCGCCCTGGGTCAAAGTCCGTACGTTGCACCGCGTCCGGGTAGTGGCCAAATCCAGCGACCGGGGTCACAAACATATGACGATCGCGGAGGTAGCTCTGCTGTTCATGCGGCACATACCCGCGCCATTCTCCGTCCGAGTACCAACTCGCTTGGAGTTCCATAAGCGCCTCTCCTCGAGAAGAGAGTAGGCGCTACCTATTAGCCGCGTCCCTAGTCCTTCGACTTGGTTCAGTCATGTGTTCAGCCCTAGTTCAGAAGTCTTCAATGCGATACTTATAGTCTGTAGACGTATTCGTAGCATTGCTCCCACCATCAGGGCATGGGGGCTGACCTGCTCATTGTGTTCGGCCGGCGAGTCCGCGCGCTCCGGCAGGGCACGGGTGTGTCCCAGGAACGGCTTGCACAGATGTCTGGGATGCACAGAACATATATCGGAGGCATCGAACGCGGAGAGCGAAACCCAACTCTTCTAAACATCGCGCGTCTCGCGCACGCGCTCGGTGTCGAGCCAGGCGCCCTCTTGGACGGTTCGACCCACGATGGCTAAATCGTCCGGGGACATCAAGGTTGGTGCCATACGTGAACATCGCAAAGCTAGCGAGCGCTACGTGGACGTCCAGTACCGATACCCTGACGAGGGTGGACACGTATGGGAAGGTTCGGTGCCCATCGAGTATCGATGGACGGGCGTCAGTGCGAAAACAGATGCAGCGGTCACTGAACTGATCGACGCTGCATACGAGGCCATGCGGCCCTCGCACGCTATCGAATGGCTCCAGGACCAGGAGGTGTTCTGGAACGGAATGAGCGCCACGGTGACGCGGCCCTTCTTTGATGCTCTGAAGGATTCCGAGTGGAAATGCCGCGATTGCGACCTGCCTAACAACCCCAACTTCGCCCGGAGGATTCAGGCGCTGAAGGAAATGGGCTATACCTTGGCCACCAATACTTCCAGGTTGTGCCTCAAGTGTAAGAACAAGACAACGCATCACCTACTGTTGCGGCTTCCTCGCGGTGCTGCAATCTCATATGAGACCTGGTCACCAAAGCTTCGCAAACGCATCGAGAGCGTGCTCGACAACTACGACGTCTATGAAGGCGCTACTCGTTCACACCTTCTCCCCGATCACAAGTTCCCAGAGGTGCGTTGGGACGCGTCGACCAGCGAAGACAATCCGGAGGATATGACGGACGCACAGATACGTCACAAGTTTCAGTTGCTCAGCAACCAACGCAACCAGCAGAAGCGGGAGGTATGCCGCAACTGCTTCCAGACTCGGCAGAGGGGCAACCCATTCGGCATACCCTTCTATTACGAGGGTGGGGCGACCTGGCCAGAGCAGACTCCATCCACCGGAAAGGAAGCAGAGAAGGGCTGCGTCGGTTGCGGTTGGTACGACATGGCTGAATGGCGACGTCAGCTCGTCAAGAAGCTGCCGAAGCGCTAGAACGCGAAGTGTCTCGTTGTGCGATTGCCGCACCCACTTCCATCGCCATAGGTGCCGGATCGTGTTTGATGTCGCATTCCCAGTACTGCAGAACCAACCACCCTCCGTGCGACAACTGATTCAATACGCGCTCTCTTCTAACGCGATTCAACTCAATCTTTGATCGCCAGTAGGCGGCGTTGTTCTTGGGCTGCTTGTAGCAACCGTCATGCCCATGCCAGAAGCAACCGTCCGCGAACACAACGAGACGCGCACGGCGATGGACGAAGTCGGGCCGCCCTGGAAGTGAGTTCCCATTCCTTGAAATGCGAAGGCCCGCGCCTCGGAATGCACGCTCCAGCATGACCTCAATCTCTGTCCCTTGGGATCTGACTCTCTGTAGACGCTGACTTGTTTGGGCATCAAGAGGCGAGGGAGTCGGGCGCAATGTCATTGCACACGGGGGGATGCAAGTCCTTCAAGCGAAGGACGAAGCGCAAGCGCGACATGGTGCCCGAGAGGTGGCGGCACGGCATTCCCAACCTGGAACATGACTCGCTTCATTCGGCCCTCGAAGAAGAAGGAATCAGGAAACCCTTGTAGTCGCGCGAGTTCACGGGCCGATAGCGTGCGGTCCAGCTCGTAGTGGAGGTGCGTCCCCCCGTGGTTTTCCTTGACTGTCATGGCTGGAACACCGCGATACTGCCGCTTCCAAGCGTCCGTGTATGAGTCGTAAAGCGAACCACCCGGCTCAACTTCGCTAATGCGTCGCTCCATCTCAGGCGAGTGGTAAGTCCAATCATGGTTGATCGCTGGATTTCTTGGCTCGTCCTTCAAGTCCGCGATTGCACTCTCAATCGACGCGTACTTCTCTGACTCAAGCATGGGGAGTGGATATGGGTTTGCGAGACCGAAACGATTGCCGACAAAGATTGCCCTCGGTCGATACTGCGCCACTCCAAAGCTGGCCGCTTCCAGTACCAAGGTGGTCATGTTCGCGTAGCCGATATCTGCAAACTCCGAACGGATTGCCTCGAATACTTTGCCGGCACTAATGGTGACAACACCGGGCACATTCTCCATGACTATGAACCACGGCTGAACGACCTGAGCCACACGTATAACCTCGCGGAAGAGCACATTTCGTTCGTCCTTCGGGTTGCGTTGACCAGCCACCGAAAAGCCTACGCAAGGGAAACCAGCCAAGAGCACGTGGACAGTGCGATCTCCTACGCAGTGAGCGACTTGCTCGTCGGAAAGATCCTCAATCCTGTCGGCCCAGAGCTCCGCCGATGGAAAGTTTCGCCGATATGTCGCTGCCGCATCCTTATCGAGTTCGACAGCCAAAAGCGACGTGTAGTTCGCTCGCTCGAACCCCAGCGACATACCGCCACATCCAGCGAAGAGGTCAATGCAATTGAAGGACGGAGCGACGGAATCGATGGAGGTGGTGTCGACGTATGTCCGGTTGGCGTTGAAGATGTCGCCCTCGAGCTGCTGCTGTACCCGCATATATCGAGACACCTGCGGAGTGCGCTCTCTCGGCTTGCGAGTTCGACCCGTCACTCGATCTCCGCGATAGGTCCACCCACGCGTCCGGCGCGCTAGGTAATCGCTCAAACCATCCCCGGACTCGGCCTTGCCCTTTTGGGCCGAGGCGGCTTTCGCTTGAGGCTCACCCTCCGTCCGAAATGGCCCTTTTGGCCCGACCCGCTTCATTCTGCCTCCCGACACGGTGGTACTCATAGTCTACATGGGCGGTGAGGTGCGAATTACATCCGCGGAATTCAACTCCGGCGCGGCTTGGCGGTCAAGGGCGGTGGCAAATCCTGACGCTGTCCGCGGGCACGCTTCCGCTCAGTAGCCAGAACTCCAACCCTTGCGATTCGCCTTGATCCGAGCGAGTTCCTCGGGGGATCGGGGGTTCAAATCATGCATAGAACAGAGCCAACGCGGGTCCTCATCCGGGTTGAGGCGTCCGTACTTGAACGTCGTTGGCTCCCCACACACTGGACAGGAACGTCGAGCCTTGGCTCCGATGCGAGGTCCTGTCATGTCCGGTCCCTAGAGAGATTCATTCCGTGCCCTCCACGAATCCCTGATTCCTCGGACTCCGTCGCATCGAAGGATAGCCTGCCGGCGTATCAGTCCACCACGTCGTGCAGGGCTCTGATTACTTGGATCCTGAGAAGGTCGTTTGCCTCAAGCTCCGACAATATCTCTACCATGGCATCGTCGCCCCGTACATGGAATTGCCGTATGACGTCAGCGCGCACGTGTGGATCGGATTCGAGCACCAGCAGAAGATCTCGTCGGGCGGGGAGCGGCATACTGAGAAGACCGAATGCACCATCCATGGCAGTCACCCACCTTCGGATGAATCCCTGGGAAGAACGTCCTCGAAGCGAGGCGGTGCCATCTCTTCTGGCCGACCTGCAACAGCTACGCGCCACATCTCCGCCAGCGCAGGAGATACCCGGTAGTACTGCTGACTCGTTCCACCAGCCGCCCATTTCGTTTCGAATGGGGCATTGGATCGACTAAACCGTCGTCGTAATGTGCCGCCGAACCCTCCGTAGTCTCCCCGAACCTGAGCGGGCTCCCGCCGGCCGGTCGCAGAATGTATCGCCTCCGCAGGGATCCACTCACCCGGGCTTTCCGAGCACAGGTCGAGAGTCGCTTGGATCGTGACGTTCGGGACCTGCGTCGCGATTCGAATCAAATCCTCGACGCTCCAGTCTTCCTCAGGAAGCTCGGGTGTCGTCAGCGCACGACGAGAAGCTCTTGTGGGTGCCACTAGGAAGTCCTTCACGTCCGGGGGCGGGTAGTGCTGTGACACCGTGATGACGATTCCGCCCGACGCTGGCAACTCATACGCTTGGATCCGGGTGAGCGTTATGTCCAAACCCATCTCCGACAGCCAGACCGCCGTCGTGGTGACGTTCGTTGGGAACTCGCCTGCAATTAGGGCGATCCGAGGCGCGCGGAGCGTCTCATCGCTCATCGAGAAGTCCGTGAATGTCGCAAGAATCTCGACTGCCTCTTCATTCGTAAGGCTCTTCTGATACTGCTTCATCTGGAACTCGACGTAGGCATCAGCTAGCACGTCGGTGTCGAATCGGGATGCCATGGCTGCATACTTGATCGCCTGCATTTGCACTGTATCGGGCGCCATATCTCGCTTGAGTTCTGCCACGACGAGACGACCATCAGATGCGAGAGCGAGTATGTCGAGGCGGTCTCTCTCCGCACCCCCCCGCGATTCCCAGCGATCGAATTCGGAGGTGATAATCATGACGTTTGGACCGAGGATGGCGGGGTTCGCCAAGACCCATTCCTGAAGGTGCTCGCGCTCCCGTAGACCGGCCTCAGTCAAGGTGATAGGCCTTCCAGCTCGAGCAGTCTCACCTGTAACACTAAACACAAGCTCTTGGCTCATGACTGCGGCATCCTAGCCATTTGGGCTAACGTCTGCTCCTCAGTCGTACCCTCGCCAGGGTCGTCCGAGCTATTCCGCAGCTCGTACGATTCCAGCGAACTGACAGGCGGGACTTTCGTGCAGTCTCGTCGAAAGGCGGCGATGAGGTCGCACTCGCGCCCGAGTCGTTCTCCCTTGTCCAGATCCGGTGTTGTGACCCTGGAAACCTCAATCGTGGCTCCTCGACGTTCGTACTCGCGGACGCAGGCCGGCAATATGTCGGGCGCGAGCATCGAGTCCGTTCTTCGACCTCTGCATCGATGTCCTTGGTTGTCCGAACCGTTCTCGGAGGGAGCGACCGGTCAGCCCGATATGGATCAACCCTGGCAACCCTCGCCGGCAGACGCAATAGATGCCGGCTTGGGCCGCGACCGGGAGTTGCGCGGGATCAATGCCGTCTCCAACGCGTACCAGGCAGACCACTCGAACCCTTCCCACATGGACGCCTGCGAGTCAATCGCCTTCAATGCGCGAATCCTAGGCCCGACCCGAAAGATCACTCCACGGTTGTGCTCGAGAACACCTGACACCATCGAATCTGCTGCTCTAGGCGCATATTGAGGGGAAGGGCGGCTCTTGTGTCCTTTCGAGCTCAGGTCCATTCTCACGTCGGCCGAATAGATACCTTGACCTGCGTTGGGAGAGCGATTGGCAACCCGCGACGCCGCGCGCGGCAACACACGAATGCGCTTCGAGCAGTGGGCGCAGAATCCAGGCTGCGAGGCGAACGCCATTTCCGCCGTGCACAACGTCAAGATGGCCCACGTCGCTCGAGCGGTCGGCATCGAGCCGACCTTCGGGCAATCGCCCTTCGCGATGACTCGGGGCAAGGATTTCGAGTCTTCACTGTTCAGGAATCAGGGGGCCCGGCTGCTGGAGGAGCTCGTGAAAGCCGGGGTACTGCCGCCGGAGGCCGACGGATTCTTGGATCTTCGCCTCCGCATGAACGGCGGTCCTCGCATCCGCGACCTGGACGGAGCCATAGGCGAAACGCGGGAGCTAATCGGAGCGGCGGGAAAGCGTGATGCGCCCCCACTTGTTGCAGGAGCGACGGTTCGGATACCTCGCGGGATCATGCTCCCCGAGGCCATCCTCATCATCGATGCGCTTGCGATCCGCACCGATCTTCAGCGCCCCACTCTCGTTGTCGGTGAGATCAAGGCCTACCCCGACCGCGGCGGATACACGGATCGGCAAGCTCTCGCGTCGGCGCGAGCTCAGGCCGGGCTCTACGTGCACGCGCTGGAGCTCGTCGTTGAGCAGTTGACGCTAAGGGATGCCGTTGACGTCTCCGCGCGAGGGTTCCTCGTTCTCACCCGACCGGGTTCGTACTGGCCGAGCATCCGGGCGAACGAGGATCTCCGATATCAGGCCCAGCGTGCTGCTCGGGGGTTCGACTCGCTCGAACGAGCCGCGTCGCGACTCCCAGACGTGGTCGCCGACGAAGCAGGGGAACTCGATGTGCAACTGCGGGAGGCGATCCTCCACGCGGAGCATAAATACTCGGAGGCATGCCTGTCGTTCTGTGACCTAGCTCCTCGATGTCATGCCGATGCTGCCGAACGGGGAGACGCAATCGTACTCGGCGACGACGTCAGACGCTTCGTCGGTGGGATCAAGCTTCCACGTCTGCTGGAGTTGCTCGACGGTGCCGAATCTGCGGACGAGACGGAGCTGGACTTCATGCGGCGGATCGCTGCGGCCGATCCCGTGGAGGCAAAGTGAACTCACGGACGGTCATTCGTCGGCTTCAGGCGTTCCGCGCCGGCCGACCACTGCCGCTCGGCCAGAGGATCTCGATGCACATCGCCGATCCCGAAGATGCCCTGATCGTTGCCTTCGTGCGGATGGGTGGCGAGTCCCGTCCCTGGGGAGTCGCGTTCGGGCATCCGGGAGCGGCCCCCGAGATCATGAGTGTCCCCGAAGGGCGCGATCGGGACCTCGTGGGCGAGATGGCGGCATCGTTCGCCCCCACCTTACTCTCGCACTTGCGATCACCGATGGTCGTTCGTCCGACACCGTCTGACTGGCCTCAGTTGGCCCCAATCCGACAAGTATGGCTACCGAACACGAGCCATCTCGACATGATCCAGCACTTGGCCTACGCGTACACCTTCACAACCGCAGGAGGCGCGGCGCAGCCGATGCTCAACGCACTGGGGCGCGCATGTGGGTGGCTTTTCCGTGAGGCTCACCGGCCAGCAGAGCAACATATTGCGGTTGCCACGACTGTACTCAGGGATGCGTACACATTCCCGGTCGAAGACGTCAGGCAGGGGCATCTCGGCTACCTGCTCGCCTGGCTTCGCGGGGATGGCGACTGGACCACCCGTCTTGGGCTCGCGAGCGAGGTGGAACGGCATTCGATTTCCACGACCCTCGACCCCGGGGTCGAACGGAAAGCCCTCGAGCCGTCGGTTGCGGCTTGGCGAATCGCGAGACGAGAGGGATCCTCGACTATTGCGCGTGAGTCTGAGATCCGCAGGATCCTTACGAGGGAACTCCAGCGACGCTTCGAGCTTACGGAAGAAGCATGGACCCTCTTGCGCGCGGATGGTCGTCGCGAGAACGCGGAGGTCTCAACCTTGGTCGAGGACGCATTGAAGGAACAGTGGTTCCAGTGGTGCCGAACCGAGACACTCTTCTCCCAAGGGGAACGCCCCTATGTCCCATCGGTCGAGACCGATCGAGATGCGGCCGGAGCCGCGGCGATGTACGGCAAGTACGCCGCGTCCGCGGATCGGCTC
>JAWPNA010000410.1:0-20369 GCA_045402695.1 Acidobacteriota bacterium | reverse complement strand
CCCAGATCGCAAATGAAACGTTGACCCACTGCAAGATGTGGTGCGGGCCGACGTCGATCACAGGGTCGGGCGGCACTCCGGCGTCGCGATTGTTCACGCCGTCAAAGCTGACCAGAGGAGGTGGCATCGGCAGGAACTCTGTTGTTTTGCTCGAGCCGGACTGCAGCGCGGCAGAGCCGGAGCCTTGTCCCGGCCGGCCTTTTCGGCCCGGTAACGGGCGCACGGCGCCGGCCTCTCGCTCCCCTGTCTCTCTTGACCTCGCGATCCTGGGGAGAGAACGAAGAGGCGGCGAGAGGTCGTGCCTGACCTCATGCGAGATCAGGGGGACGGGACGGCAGACCTTCGGCGCGGCCTCTTGCGGGGCGGCAAGCGTCGTGAAGCCGACCAGGAGAAGCGCGAGCCGGCATAAGGTGGTGCGGATCGAGCGAGACTCCTTGGCGAGCGCAGTAGATGGAGTGGGCATGAGGCGTCCTCCCCAACCGGACCGAGGGCGAATCACGACGGGCGCGACTGTACCACAGCACCGAACGGTGAAAGAATATTTCTCTTGATGAACCAGACCCATCCGGCTGTAAGCGAATCTGCCCACCATTTCCCTCCCCCTCCAGTTGGGTCATAATCAGGAGGCGCCCCGGCCAGCGGCCCGGCGGGGCGCCATGGTTGTGTCTTGGGAGGGGCGTATGCAAACGCGGTTGATGGCTCTCTTCTGCTCCTGCGCGGCGATCGGGATGGCGGCGACCTGCGCGCCCTCGCAGCAGGGGGGCTCGGCACGGGGCGGGAATCTGCTCAAGGGTGTGCAATGGGCTTTCGATTCGGGAGGATCGATCACATCACGTCCGACCACGGTGAGAGACGGTGTGGTCTTCGGTTCCACCTCCGGGACCTTCTATCTGCTCAGCAGGAAGGACGGCTCCCTCAAGTGGAAGTACGACGCGCGCGCCGGCGCCGACGGGGACGACAGCGCCGCCTTTCACCATGACCCGTTGGTGGCGGATGACCTTGTCCTCGCCACCACTGTGGGCAAAGGCCGCGGGCATGTGTATGCGTTCGACATCGCGACGGGGCAAGTCCGCTGGAAGCACGAACTGGGGGCCGACGCTGGTGGCCAGGGAGGCGCGGACGGCGAGGTCGTCCGGTACGGCGGCAACGCATACGTCGTGGGATTGAATGCCCAGCTCATCTGCCTCGACCTGATGACAGGTCGCAAGAACTGGGAGATAGGGCCGGTCGAGCCCCACATCGTCCCCGCGACGGGGCCGGCATACCTCTATGTCGCCGTTGACGGGACGAAGGTGCAGGGGCTCGATCCACTCACCGGTCGTGCTGCGTGGGAGGCGGATCTTGAAGCGGTGGTCACGACGTCACTGATGGTGCAGGGCGACGAGGTGTTCGCGGGCACGTCTCCGTTCCGGTTGATCCGGCTGGACGGGAAGACGGGAGCCATCCTCTCCAGGATTGCGCTCCAGGGCAAGCCCGTAGGCAACCCAATGGCTGTGAGCGGCGTCATCTCGGTGTTTCTGCGCCCCGCTCAGGAGACGGTGGATGTCGCCCGGACGATCATCTCGCTGGACTCCGGACTGCGGCGCGTGCTATGGGGCCGGAAGGCACCCGAGGAGTGGACCTCGCGGCACCCACAGGTCTGGGGCGACGTCATCCTGGCGGGAGACCGCGGCGGCGAGCTGATCGCTTACGGCCAATCCGACGGTGTCAAGCGGTGGTCCTTCAAGTTCGATCAGGGGATCGGCGCGATCGGCACGTCGGACGCCACGCTTTACCTTGGGACGCTCCAGGGAACCGTGTATGCGTTCACACCACCACCGCCTGCGCCCTCCTATCGGTGGCGCCGGAGCACCTTCCCCGCCGGGCGATTCGCGATGGGAGGCGTGGGAGCGTCAGAATCTCGGACGAGGACAGGGATCCCGTTGATCAACACGGAGATGATCCCGGTGGCGAGCCGGCGCGGATCATCGAAGGTCGCCTCCGAGCCGACGGTTTGGGGATCGAAGATGACCAGGTCCGCGAAGGCACCCGGCCGCACCACGCCTCGGTCCTTCAGGCCGAGCAGCGCCGCGGGGGCTCCGGTCATCTTGTGGATGGCGGCCTGGACGGTCATCAGCTTGCGCTCGCGCACGTACCGGGACAGCACGCGGGGATAGGTGCCGTAGGCGGCTGGGTGGGGCCTGCCCTTGCCGAAGTCGTTGGCGTCGGTGCAGATGCAGCCGGAGGGGTGCGACAGCAGGGTCTCGATGCCGGTTTCGCGGCCTTCCTCTCCGGAGATGCCGTGAATGATCTGCGACACCATGCCGCGTTCCTCGAGCATCAGATCGGAGACGGCATCGAACGGGCTCCTGCCCGTGGCGCGGCCGAGCTGCGCGAGGCTCATCCCCTCGAGGCGGCGGTTGAGCTCCGAGGCGACACTGCCGATCGTGATGAGGTCCCAGCCGACCGCCTTCACCAGGTTGTGCGGCCAGCCTCCTTCGGTCCGTGGGGGCCAAGACGGCGTGACCGTCTCAATGCTCTCGCGGATGGCGGTGCGCGACGCGGGATCGGCGAGCCGATCGAGCAACTGGCTCACGCCTCCCTCGAGGGACCATGGGGGGTAGATCGCGAGCATCATCGTGGCCGCGGCGGTGTACGGAAACATGTCGTAGCTCACCGCAATTCCCGCGCGGCGGGCGGCGTTCTCTTTTTCCAGCACGCGCTCGATCTTGGGCCAGTGCTCTCTCCCCACGGCCTCGTTGTGCGAGTGCTGCACGCGCGCGCCGGCGCGCCGGCCCACGTCCAGGAGCTCCTCCACGGCGGGCAGCAGCGTCTCGCTCGATCCTCGGATGTGGCTGGCCACGAACGCGGAATCGCCGCAGCGGCCGGCCAGCGCCTGGGCGAGCGCGACGATCTCGTCGGTCGGCGTGTAGATGCCGGGCGGGTAGATCAGCCCCGTGGAGAGGCCGAACGCCCCGGCATCGAGGGCCTCCGTCAGGCGCCGCATCATCCGCGCCAGAGCTTCAGCCCCATTGATCCCGGGGAGGTCACGGGACAGTCCCGCCGCCTCGATCCTGAGCGGCCCGCGCGGCTGGAGCGCCCCTACGTTGACCCAGACGCCGTTCGACTCCAGGTGCGCGAGGTACGACTCCAGGTCGGACCGGCGGGCCAGGGCGCCGCATCCTTGGGCGTCATCCATCCGGACACGGCCCGCAGCGTCTCCTCGGTTGCAGCAGTGCAGGGGAAGACGCCCAGGCCGCAGTTGCCGACGATCTCGCTGGTGATCCCCTGCCCGATCCTGCCGGCCAGCAGGGCCCTCTGCGGGTCGGGAGGCAGCGTGAAGATCAGGTCGCCGTGCGAGTGAATGTCGATGAAGCCGGGACAGACGGCCAGCCCCGCCGCCTCGATGATCCCGCCGGCCGCCGTGGCGCGATCTTCTCCGGGGGCAACGACGTCGAGGATGCGATCTCCATCAACGAGAAGGTCGGCCAGGCGCGGTGCGGCGCCGGTTCCATCATGAAGAGTGCCGCCCCTGATCAGCAGACGGGGCATCCGCGCGCCCGGAACCCGGAGTTCTCAGGACTTCTTGGAGGTGACGGCGTAGACTGCCTCGTACTGCTGCTCGACCTTTTTGCTTGAGCACTTGGGGCACTTGATCCGGTCCTTGCTGCGGTCGGCGACCGACAGTGTCATGCTGAAGCGTTTCTTGCAGTCCACGCACTTGAAGTCGTAAACGGGCATTTCGTGCAGCCTCCTCGCCACGTGACTCGTTTATCAGGATGAACGGGATTCTATCAGAGGCCCCGGCAGCAAGTCGAGCAACGATGCGAAGGCCGGCACGATGAGGTCGGCGCCGGCCCCGGCAAGCTCATCGAGACTGCTCGATCCGGTGGGCAGGACCACGACGCTCATGCCCGCGGCGCGCGCGGTCTGCACGTCCACTTCCATATCGCCCACATAGAGCGCTTCGCGAGGCTCCAGCCTCATGGCGGCGAGCGCCGCCAGCGCCACCTCGGGGTGCGGCTTGTGATGCGACGCCAGATCGGGGCCGATCACGGCGTCGAGGTGACGGCCGATGCCCAGCTCGTCGAGCAGGCGCCTGGCGAAGTAGGACGGCTTGTTGGTGGCCACCGACATCCGGTAGCCGCGCCCCGCCAGGGCCGGAACCGTCTCTTTGACGCCGGGCAGAAGGCTCGTCTTGGCGACGCAGATCGCGTCGTATCGATCGCGGAAGAGGCCCACTCCCTTCTGGATCAGCCCCGGATCCTCCACGGCGCGCTGTCCCATGGCACGCCCCATGAGCGTCTCGAGCCCCCGGCCCACCATCGCGCGCACATGGCCGGGGGCCACGGACGCGAAGCCCAGGCCCGCGAGCGCGTGGTTGAGGCTCTCCGCAATCGCCTCGTACGAGTCGATCAGCGTGCCGTCCAGATCGAAGACGATCCCCTTGAATGATCCCGGCTGCAGCGGCGCCATCATATGCGGCGCATTGTATCAGCCGAGGCCCGCTGCCGACAGGAACTCCCTCATGTCGGAAGGAGGGGGCGTCGCGAAGCTCAACGTCTCCCCGGTGCGCGGGTGCCGGAACGTGACGTCTAGGGCGTGCAGCATCTGGCGCTCCGTGAGCAGCTCGCGCCGCATCCTCTCGTCAAACCCGTTCTTGATGAACCTCAGGTAGTGCGACTCAGCGGGTCCGTACAGCTTGTCGCCCACCACTGGATGGCCGGCGGCCGACAGGTGAACGCGGATCTGGTGGCGCCGCCCCGTGAGCAGCCAGGTTCTCACGAGGCTGAAGCCGCTGCCGCGCGCCTCGACCACGAAGCGCGTGCGCGAGGCACGCCCCTCTTCGCGGTCGACTCCCCTCTTCACGTACACCGCGGAGTGCCGTGATCTGCCGATCGGCAGGTCGATCAATCCTGCCTGCGCCTTCATCTCCCCGAAGACGATGGCGAGGTACGACTTCTCGGCAACGTGCGGGGCATTTGAGGCATGGCCGGCTCGGGAGGCATGACCCGCGCGCGAAATCTGCGCGGAGAGATCCCGCGCCGCCGGGGAATTCCGCGCCACCAGCATCACGCCGCTGGTCTCCCGATCGAGACGGTGCACGAGGTGAATCGGGCCGCCGATCTCGCGCGAGAGGATGTATGTGACCGAGCCCTTGTGGACGTGATTCGAAGGATGCGCCAGGAGCCCCGCCGGCTTGTCGATCACCAGCAGGTCGTCATCTTGATAGATCACGGGCACGAGGAGCGAGGGTTCGTCCTCGACCGGGGGCTCCATCCGCTCGACGATCACCGTGTCGCCCGGCCTCAGCTGAGTCGAAGGCTTGGGCTTCCCGTGGCCCGGCGCGCGCACCCGCACACGGATCGCCTCTTGGATTCGCCGGCGCGACAGCTTCGGGATCCGCTCCTTGAGAAACAGGTCGAGCCGGATGGCCGGGTAGGCCTCCCCCACTGTGTAGATGGCGCTGCCGTCGGCCAGCCGGCGGCAGGCGCGGGTTGCACCCGGAAGGTTCACCCCAATGGGGCCAGTCACCGATGTATCACGCATTCGCCCGCGCATTATAATGTCCGCGTCCTGGCGGACACACCGATCACCATGACCTCTCAAGACAACCAGCTCAGAGTCCCCCCCCGCATCCTGATGGGGCCCGGCCCCGCCGCAGTGGACCCGCGCGTCCTGGCGGCGATGTCTCACACGCTGCTCGGGCATCTCGATCCGTCGTTTCTCGCGATCATGGACGAGGTCAGCGGCATGCTGCGGCACGTGTTCCGCACGGATAATCCTCTCACGCTGGCGATCTCCGGAACCGGCACGGCGGGGATGGAGGCGGCCGTCACAAACGTCATCGAGCCGGGCGACCGCGTCGTGATTGGCGTGGCCGGATACTTCGGCGCACGGATGGCGGAGATGGCCCGGCGCGCCGGAGGCGGGGTCACGGCGGTCGAGGCGCCGTGGGGAACGCCCGTGCCGGCCGAGCGCATGCAGGAGGCGGTGCGCGCCGCCTCGTCGAAAGGCCCGCTCAAGGCGGTGGGCATCGTCCATGCGGAGACCTCCACGGGGGTCCTGCAGCCTCTCGATGAGATCGTCCGGCTCGCGCACGATGCCGGCGCGCTCGTCATCGTGGATGCCGTCACGTCGCTCGGGGGCGTCCCGCTCGACGTGGACGGCGCCGGTATCGATGTCTGCTACAGCGGCACGCAGAAGTGCCTCGGCGCCCCGCCAGGCATGGCCCCGATCACTGTGGGCCGGCGCGCGGCGGACGCGATCCGCTCGCGAGGCACGCCGGTCGCCTCCTTCAACCTCGACCTCACCTTGCTGGAGAAGTACTGGGGGCAGGAGCATGCCTATCACCATACGGCGCCGATCAACTCGGTCTACGCGGTGCGGGAAGCGCTGCGGCTGGTGATCGAAGAAGGGATCGAGGCGCGCGCTGCCCGCCACCGCAAGGTGCACGACCAGCTCGCGCGCGGGGTGGAGGGGCTGGGGCTGGAGTTCCTCGTCGAGGAGCGGCATCGCCTGCCTGTCCTCAACGCCCTGCGCGTGCCCGACGGTGTGGACGACAAGCTGGTGCGGGGCCGCCTCCTGACCGAGCACAACATCGAGATCGGTGGGGGGCTCGGACCTCTCTCCGGCAAGATCTGGCGCGTCGGCCTGATGGGCTACTCGGCCCGGGACGAAAACGTCGCGCGGTTTCTCACCGCCATGCGGATCATCCTGGGCTCCCCGAGGATGTCGCGCCCGTCGCACCCGGCCCGTCCCCCCCTTCAGAAGGACTCCTGAGCGCGCGGCGATAGGTCCGGGCGGCCGCCAGCTCCGACTCCCGGTGAGCGTAGGCCGGGGGCGCCACCCCCCGCGACCGCCGTGCGTCCATGCACCAGCGCACCGTGTTCTGGAGCCACTCGCGGTACGGCGTGGGCGCCCATGCGAGGTCCCTCCGCGCTTTGAATATCGCCGGCACCTGCGCCGCCTGCTGTGTGAAGGGAGAGAAGGCGGTGCCGGCTCCCAGGGCCCGGAGGGCCGGCGTGGGGATCTCCACCGTGTCGACTCTGCGGTCCAGCAGCGCCGCGATCTGGGCCACGACGGAGCGCACCGAGAGGATCTCCTCGCACGCCAGGTTATAGGCCTGTCCCACGGCGCGCGGGATGCCCGGCAGCGCGGCCAGCATCCTCACCACGTCGGCCACATACACGTGACGGAACGACGCGTATCCCCCGTCCGGCAGGACCAGCGGCCCCCCATCGGAGACCCGCAGGCAGTACGAGGCGTAGCGCAGCGTCGGGTCGTTTTCTCCACCCACGATCGGGAGGCGGATCGTGGTGGCCGGGAATCCCCGCTCCTTGTGCGCTGCGAGCAGCGCCTCTTCCGCCTTGCGCTTGTTGTAGCCGTAGTCGTATTCGATGCTGCCAGGTCTTTCCGGGAAGTCGCTAATACGATCGAAATCCTCCTCCGGCACGGGGCACGGGAAGTCTCCCGTGCACCAGTAGACCGAGCATGTGCTGATGTGCACGAAGTGGCCGACGCGCCCGGCCAGACTGTCGATCGCCAGCCGCGCGTCGGCAGCCTCGTAAGAGAGAAAATCATAGACGGCGTCGAACTCGCGGCGCGCGAGGCCCGACAAGAGATCGGCAGGCGATCTCCGATCTCCCTTGATCCTCTCCACGGTGCCGCCGAACGCATCGGGCGTCACGCCGCGGTTGTACAGGATCACCCTGTGGCCCGCAGCGACAAGATCACCCACGAGACGGCGCCCGATGAACCTCGTGCCCCCGAAAACGAGGATGTTCACGGCCGGCCCTCCGCCGGCCGGGCGGTCCCGCCCGACCCGCCAGGAGGCGAGACCCGGGTTTCGAGGAAAGCGCGCAGCTTCACCAGCAGCTCGGCATCCACCACCCCGATGGCGCCCGCCTGCTCCGACGCATACATGCCGTGATCCTTGCGGAACGCCTGCACCGCCGCGGCCGTCGCGTCGTCGAAGATGCCATCGGGCTCCTTGCCATAGTAGTCCGCCTGCCGCAGCATCCGCTGCAGCTCGCGCACGTCCTTCCCGGCAGGGCGGGCCAGCGTGCGATAGCCGAGCCTTCCCACCAGCGCGTCGTGGATGCGCCGCAGCTCTTCCAGCGGGAGAGCGTGATCATCCACGCGCAGGTTGACCGAGCGTCCGCCGAGACGATCCGTATCGTCGCCGACCGTCAGAAGCGCCGCCGAGCGGTGGCCGCGGCGATCTCCGCCCGCCGCCAGCCCCGCCTCCAGCGCGCGCAGGAGACGCTCGGCCAGGGTGAGTCCTTTCGCGTCCGTGGACTTGAATGACCCGGCCATCGCGGCCAGCGTCTCGCGCCCCACGAGCAGGTTCCCTTGTACGCTGAAGCCGACGCCTTCGATCGCCCCGGCGAAGGGGAGGTTTTCCTTGCCGGTGTGCGTGACGGCGACACCTCTGACGTTGATCAGGGCGAGCTGACGTCGTTCCGGTTGTTCGTCATCCGACAGCAGTCGCGCCAGTGCCTCACGAGGTTCGATTCCCTGTTTGAGAAGATCGAGCGCCATCGGACCGAAGTCGGGCCTGGACCATGCCTGGGTGGCGAAGGCCCCCACGCCCGGCAGCGCCCAGGGGACCACCGCGCCGGACGCCGGCGCCATCGAGCAGGCCGCCACGCCGAGGTCGCCCGTCGCCGCGTCCCGCGCCACGATGGAGAAAGTGGTGACGAGGCGCCCCTCGTGCCCCTTGGACTCGGGCGTCGCCCGCGCATCCGCCCGCGCGACGCAGCACAGGATGAGGATGGCGAGACGCTTCGTCACGTCAGCAGGCCCATGTCCTTGAGCAGCCCCGCGATTTCCGCGCGCGTGGCGGGCCCGGCGGGCGGCAGCGGCTCGCGAGGGTCGCCGCCGTTGAAGTGCAGCAGGTCGAGCGCGGCCTTCAGCCCGCCGATGCCATGCTTGACGGTCACCGCCGCTGCCAGAGGCATCAGCGCGTCGTTGCCCGCCCTCGCCTCCTCGAGGGACCCCCCGGCGACCAAGCCCGCGATCCGCGCGCAGGCGCGCGCCGCGATGCACCCGACGGCCAGCACGGCCCCAGACGCGCCCAGCTCCATCCCGGCGGCCAGGGCCTTCGCGTTTCCCACCAGGACCGAGACCTCTCGGCCGCCGGCGCGCGCCACCTCGATGATCGCCTTCAATGACGAGACGTCTCCCGAGGACTCCTTGATGCCGACGATTCTCTGGTGGGGCAGCATCGCGGCGAACAGCGACGCACCGATCGGCAGACCGGTGAAGAACGGGACACTGTAGAGAATCACGGGACCGGGCGAGGAGTCGGCGACGCGGAGGAAGTGCCCGTGCAGAACGTCGTCCGTCATGGCGGGACGGTAGTATGTGGGCACCCCGAGCAGCACCGCGTCCGCCCCCAGGTCGAACGCCTCCTTCGTCGAGCGGATGGCGGCGCGAGTGGATTCCCGTCCCGTCCCCACCACCATAGCGCGACCCGAAGGTATCGCAGCCCGTGCGGCGCGCACGACGCTCGCCCTTTCCGCGTCATCCAGCAGCGGAGCCTCGCCGTTGGAGCCCAGCACGACGTATCCGTCCACTGGAAGCTCGCTCCAGCGGGCGATGTTGTCCGCCATCCGCGTCGCCGAGAACTCCCCTTGAGCGAACGGTGTGGGAATCGGCGGGCAAAGCCCTCTGATCATCATCGCGTCCCTTTCCCGCTCCGGCTCTTCCCGGTTTGGAGCGGGCTGGCTCAACCCGTATAATGCCACACCCTTCGGAGATGGGATCCACGGACTGGGAGTTCATTGATGCGCCGCACACTCTTCGCGCCTGCCTGTTTGCTGGCCGTCGTCCTGGCCTCAGCGGACTGCGCGCGCGCGTCGGAGCCGCCCCTCCAGCGCCCCTTCCTCACGCTGCTGCCCTGGTCGCTCGAACGCGGAGAGTGGGAGGTGGCCACGGGCGTGGTGCGCCGCGAGGGAGCGCCGCCTCCTTTTTTCCCCGAGGATCGGGATCTCCGGCGCGATGAGTGGCGTCTCGGCCTGGTGGACGTCACGCTGGGGCTCGGAGGCGGCGGCGAAGCGAGGCTCCAGTTCGGGCTCCAACGTTTCGAGGAGGACGGAGGCCTCAAGAAATCGGGGGTCGAAGACGCGCGCATCTCCTTCACCTACCAGCTTCCCTTCCCTTCCCGCCTTCCCCCCCATTCCTCCAAGGGCCCTATGTCGGCGCTGAGCTTCGCGGTGAAGCTGCCCGACGCTCCCAACGATCAGCGGCTCGGCACGGATGAGGCCGACATCTCCCTGATGGGGGCCATGGGGCAGGCGCGAGCGCGGTGGGGATGGGCGGGCAACCTCGGGCTGGGGATCCTCGGCAACCCGCTCGATGCAGGGGTGCAGGACGATGTCCTGATCCTGGGCGCCGCGGGCTGGTGGGCTCCCGGGACGCTCAGCGCCCCAGGGAGCCTCGTCGTGCTGGCGGAGGTGTCGGGCGCGGCTGCTTCCCGCTTCGGCAACGACGTCCGCACGGCGCGCGCCGGTGTCCGGCTGGGGACTCGATTCCCCTTCGATCTCTCGCTGCGCAAGGGGCTCACCAGCGAGAGCGAGGATTGGGGCGCCGAAATCGGTTGGACAATACTGCACCCTGCGCTTCCCCATTGAGCCGAATCGCACCTTCCGGCAAACCGCTGACCTTCGGGAGAATCCTCTTGCCCGGTCGTTCTTTCGCCGTACCATTCTGGGCACGATCGCCCGGCGGGCCTCTCTCCTGCCGGCATCTCGATTCGGCATCGCAGGGCCTCTGGGGGGGGCGTGAGCGTGCGGCGTGCAACACGATGGGGTTTTGGCACGCTCGTGGCGTTGATCTTCGCCGGACGGCTCACGGCCGGCGGCCCCGACCTCACTCCCAATCAGGTCGCCGCGCTGCTGGCCTCGATGCACCCCGACTACACCCGCTACATCCGGGAGGTTCGATTCGGCGACTCACGCATGAGGCCCTCGACTCTGTACGCCGGGCTGGTGCGCCGCGGTGGCGAGGACCCGCGTGATCCTGCCGATGGGCCGACGATCGGCCGGGGCGCCAGCAACGACCTGATCGTCTATGCCGACACCTTCGAGCCGTGGCGCACCGATGCGTGGCGGCGCCTCGTCACCGATCACGAATACTTCCACGCGCGACACTTCGCCAAGGGATTCAACCTCCCCACGGTGGGATTCGGCCTGCGGCAGACCGACACCGACTACTACGAGGCGATGGCCTGGGGATACGTCCTCGAGAGGGCGGGCGAAGGAGCGTATGGCAAGCTGGCCGCCGGGGAGCGCGCCGAAGCGGCCGCGCGTTACCAGGAGCATTACGACGGGTTCCGCAGGTTCGTGATGAGGGTGCAACCTTCGGCGTGGGCCCACTACGGCAGGTTCCTTCCCGAGCCCGGAGGCTGTCCCGCTAAACCCGCCGCGTCAACTCGGACAAAAGCGACTTCACCTGCGGCTGCTCCGGCGACAAGGTGAGAGATTCCTCCAGGGCCTCGATCGCCTCGCGCTTCCTGCCACGCTGCGCATAGGCCAGCCCGACCGCGTTGAGCAACTCCGTCGAGCGCATCCCCATGCGCCGTGCCTCCTCGAGGCTGGAGATCGCTTCATCGAGCCTGCCCAGCTTCGCGAGCGCCGCGCCCAGGTTGACTCGCGCCTCAGGGTTGTTCGGATCGATGCGCAGCGCCCGCGAGAGCACGGAGGCGGCCTCCTCGAGCCGGCCGATCCTGCCGTAGAGCGACCCCAGGTTGGCCATCGTCCCGGGGAAATCGGGGGCCAGCTCCAGCGCAGCGCGAAACTCCGCCTCGGCCGCCGCCGGCTCGCCCTTGCGCAGGAGGATCAGGCCGAGCCAGTTGCGGTGCATCACGGAGCGATCGTTGACACGAAGCGCCGCCCTGACGACTCCCTCCAGCTCGGCTTCCCTTCCCCGCTCCCGGTACACCGAGAACAACCTCCCCATCGCCTCGGGTGAGGCCGGTTCGAGCGCCAGAGCGGACCTGAAGCGCCGTTCCGCCTCCGCCTTCGCCGCCGAGCCTTCGCCGCCGAGCGCCAGTACTCCCAGGGCCGTCTCAACGCCGGACGCCCGTGGGCGACGCTTGCCCAGGGCCTCGAGGAAGTTCTCCGCTTGCTTGGACTGCCCCGCGCGGATCGCCAGCAGCGCGAGCTGCACGTAGGCGGCGTCCTCCGCGTCATCCGTTCCCGCCACGGCGCGCCGCGTGGCATCGAGCGCTTCGTCCAGGCGCCGCTGGCGCACCAGCACCTGGCTCAGCGTCATCAACGCGGGGAAGTACCCCGCCTTGAGCTCCAGCGCCTTGCGCAGCTCGCGCTCGGCCCCCTCGAGATCCCCCTTCTGCACGAGGAGCGACGCCAGGTTGGTGTGGGCCGTGACGGTCTGGGGAGCCTCGGGACCACGCGGGGGCGCCGGCTCGGCCCGCGCCGGTGCGCCGCCGATGTACCCCAAGGATGCCAGGTTGCGCAGCAACTCTTCGTCGGCCGACGCCGGCGCCTCTTGCCGGCCGGCTGGTGCGTCGCTGGCATCCATCTCGCCTCCCCGGCCCTGTCCGCCGGTCTCGTAGGAGGCGATGCGCTGCGGGGCCGTCGTGATCGAGGACTGCCTCAGCAGCGGCCGGCCCCTCATGTCGCCGGCTTCGGGCAGTCCCGCCAGCGCCAGGATCGTCGGCGTGATGTCGTACAGCGTGGCGGTGTCGAATCGTCCCGGGCCGATGCCCGGGCCGGCCACCATCACGATGCCATACAGGCGATGCCACTTGCCGGGCTTGCCCTCGATGTCGGCCGGGCCGTCGGTTGGACGCGAGGCCCCGTTCTGGAAGCCATGGTCCGACATCACGATGACGGTGGAGCTCGAGGCGATGCTCTCCAGCAGCTCGCCGAGCAGGCCGTCCTGGTAGACGTAGAACTCCTCCACCGCGCGCCGGTACTTCGCGAAGTCGGTCGCGGAGACCATCGCCACCCTCGGCGGCATGAAATGGGCGAAGCGGTGGCAGACCTCGTCGATCCCCTGGTAGTAGACGGCGAAAAGGTCGGGCTGGCCTTCCCGCAGCATCCTCAGGGCCGCGCGGTGGTACGTCTCGGTGGAGGCGATGATCCTGGCGAGGTGGTTGATCGGCTCCTTGTAGGCCGTCTCGGGATCCAGCGCCGCGCGCTGGCGGGATGCCTCGAAATCGGCGGGCGAGATGTCCACGAAGCGCGCGATCCTCTCGTAGGAGATGCCACGGGCGTCCACCACTTCGGGCCGCAGGGTGTCCCACAATGACTCCGGATATGTGAGGCCGGAGCGATCTTCCAGCATGCCATCCACCGCGAACAGCGAGTAGGCGACGCGGTCCGAGACGATCCGGCCGTTGACTCTTTCCGCGGGCCACGAGGCCCACCAGGCGATGACGTCCGTCGAGAGGTCCCTTTCCGAGAAGATGTTCCACAGCGCGCGTACTTTCCGGGCCCGCGACGTGATGGGAAGCCGGTGCCCGGTGGCCTGGTCGGGCACCAGGAAGTCGATGACGCCGTGCTCATCGGGCGGCTTGCCGGTCACCACCGTGGTCCACAACAGCGGCGATAGGATCGGCTCGAACGAGCGCAGGTGGCCCCAAACCGCGCGTTGCCTGAAGCGTGAGAGGTTGGGAAGCCTCCCTTTCGTGATGAGCGGATCGATGATCTGCCAGTCAGCTCCGTCCAGTCCGATGAGGACGATTGGGCTCTCGAGCTTGCGCCGGGGCGCGGAGGATGCCCGCGCGTCAGGTCCCGCGGCCCTGGCCGCCCCGAGAGTCAGGCTGACAACGCGCACTCCGTGTGACTCGAGGTGCGCGCGCACAAGCGCCTGCAGGTCAGTCTCCAGAAGACTCGTCCGCCCGGAGGCCAGCGCCTCCTCGACGAGGGCGCCCACGATGTTCGCCGGCGCGTCCTCGGAGCGGCTTCCCTCGGGCGGGCCCGGTAGCAGTCCGGCCCGGGCGGGGTCGATCTCGGCCGTGACGGCGTACTCGACCTCGAGACGCGCTCCCTCCCGGGTGAAGGCCGGGGCCCTGCGGCCCACCGTGACGGGGGCGCGCGGGTAGGTCTCTATCGTGGACAGCGGCGAGCGCAGGTGAAACCCCGCGTCCAGAACCTGAGCATCGGGGCCGTGGCCTCTCTTCAGGCCGATCATGCCGGAGGGCACACGCACCACGAACATGGCGCCCGCGGCGCAGAGAAGAGCGACTGATCCCCCGATGAGGACGGGGAGGGCGGGGAGGAAGATGAGGTGGGCGCGATGGGGCCGCGTTCGAGCTCTCATCAGGCCGTCAATCTAGCATAGACAGTATGTCCATCAGCCTACTGGCCGGTGGCCAGGAGCGCTGAATGCACCGCCTTGCGGATCGCTTCCAGCTCGAACGGCTTCTGCAGGTAGGTGTTGCCGCTCGTCTCCAGGAAATCGTGGGTTTCTCCGTTGACGACATCACCGGTGCTGAAAATGATGCGACGCGAGAGATCCTGGTTCATGTCGCGCACTCTCTGGAACAGCTCCTGTCCGCTCATGCCCGGCATCTTCAGGTCGGAGATGATGAGGTCGTAGCTCTCCTTCTTGATCTTGCGCAGGGCGACGATTCCATTGAGGGCGGTGTCCACGCGGTGCCCGTCGGCCTTGAGGACCTGGTAGAGGATATCGATGATGGCGAGCTCGTCGTCCACCACGAGGATGTTCTTGCGGGGTGTTCTCACGTCCGCCATCTCGACGGCGGGCAACTCAAGCCGCTCGCCGGTGGTGTCCATCTCGAGGATCGGAAGCTCCACCGAGAAGAGCGCGCCGCCGCCCTGCCCATTGCGGACGGAGATCCTTCCCTTGTGCTCCTCGAGGATTCCGTAGCAGATCGAGAGGCCGAGGCCGGTCCCCTGTCCCACCTCCTTGGTGGTGAAGAAAGGGTCGAACACCTTGCCCAGGTTTTCCGGCTGGATCCCAGGTCCGGTATCCTCGATCTCCACGACGATCTGATCGCCTCTCCTGCGAGTGCGCAGCGTGAGACTCCCAGTCTTTCCCTGCGCGACCATGGCCTGATGAGCGTTGATGATGATGTTTAGGAAGACCTGCTGGAGCTGGTGGAAGTCGGCCATGGTCTTCGGCAGATCGGGGTCCAGGTCGGTCACGACCTCGATGTTGTCCACTTTGAGCTGGTATGAACGCAGCTCCAGGGTCCCGTCCAGGATTCCATTGATTCCCACGTAGTCCTTTTGGGGCTTGTGCTTGCGCGCGAAGGTCTGCAGGTTCTGGACGATCTTCTTGCATCGCTCCGCCTCGCGATTGATTTTCTCCAGGCCACGGCGCACTTTCTCGTCGGTGTCCGATCTGAGCAGGAGCTGCGAGTAACCCACGACACCGGCCAGCGGATTGTTCAGCTCGTGCGCCACTCCCGAGACCAGCAGTCCGACCGCCGACATCTTCTCGGCCTGAACGAGCTGGCTCTGCGCCTCCTCAAGCTCGCGGGTGCGCAGCCGCACCTGGTTCTCCAGTCCCGCGCTGTACATTTCCAGATCCCGCCGGGACCGCTTCAGCTCCGACGTCATCTGGTTGAATGAGCGGGCGAGCTGCCCGATCTCATCGTGCGTCGATTCGGGCACGGCCTCGTCGAGGCTCCCCGCGGCGATCCTGCGCGTGGCCTGGGCCAGCGCTTGCAGGGGCGCCACCATCCTGCGCACCAGCATGACGGTCAGGAGAACTCCTACGGCGATGACCAGGAACGTGAGCAGCAGAAACGCCCACTTGAGCCGGGAGATCTGCCGGTACAGCGAGCTCATGGAGAGCATCACGCGGACATGGCCGATCGCCTCCAGCTTCCGATCAGACGATTCCTCCTCCTCCAGAAGAAACCCGATCTCTTCGTTCTGGCGCTGCCCCCTCCTGGTGAAGACAGGGTACGAGACCTCGTACGACTCGGTGCGCCCCGACCCCTCGACCGTGAACGGGCCGATCCTGGCCTGGGCGGCGCCCACCTGCTTGCTCTCCACGTCCGGCAGCGCGATGAGCCGCGCCGCGCCGGCCCCGGGCTTTCTGGCTTCGATCAGGGGGTTCCCATCCGGACCCACCACGGTCACGGAGATGACGTCCGGCTCCTGGAACAGGCCGGCGGCCAGCTCCTGCAGCATCTGCGTGTTGCGCGTGAGCACTCCCAGCTCGGCATTGTGGGCGAGGCTGCGGGCCAAAGAGATCCCCTGCTGCCGTAGGTGTTCGTCCTCCTCGGCGGTCTCGCGGACGAGGAAGAAGATGCTCAACGACAGGGATGTCGTGAGGATCAGGAGCGAGATGAATACGATGAACCGGAGCGCGAGGCTGAACCTCACCATGGATCGATCCGCCTCGTTCAGAAATACAGCTCCGCCTGCCGGCGGATCGCTTCCTGGATCTGGACCTGGATCTGCATCGCCGTGTTCATGTTGACCGAGAGTGAGATGTGGCGCGGCACCGCGATCGGGACATGGGACGGGTCCTCCCCCGACAGGATCCGCAGCGATTGCTCGCCCGACTGGCGGCCCACGTCCTGGTAGTCCACCGACAAAGCCAGCAGGGCGCCGGCCTTGACGAACGACGGGGACAGGCCCACGAACGGGATCCTGCTCCTCAGGGTCGCGAGCAGGATGTGCTCCAGCCCCTTGGGCGAAAAAACCGTGCTGTCGGCCACCGACCACAAAACGTCCACCTTCTCTCCAAGCGAGTCGATGTTGGACAGGAGATCCTTCTCGGACTCCACGGACACCGCCACGAGGTCGAGCCCCATCTCCTTCGCCGTCTCGGCCGCCGTCTCGATGAGAGGCCCGGTCACGGCCGGGTCGTACAGGACCCCGAAGCGCCGGGCCTCGGGGAGCACTTCGCGCACCTTCGCGAACTGGATCTTGAGGGGGATCTCCATCGAAGCGCCGGTCATGTTGCCGCGAGCGCCGCGCAAGCCCTGCAGCGTGCTGTTGCCCGATGAGGGGAGCACCAGGGAGAAGACGATCGGGATGTCCCGTATGCCGTCGGAGATGAGGCTGGTGGCGTGGCTGCCGATCGTGAGGATCAGTTCGGGCCGTCGGGCGCGGACCTTTCCTACCAGCCCGGCCGCGTCCGCCCCGGTGCCTTCGGATACCAGCTCATGAAGCTTGTAGCCGCGGCCCGATTCCCTCAGGACCTGCTCGAACCCCTTCAGGGCCTGGCGATAGGGCGTGATATCGCGGCTGAGCACCACCACGATGGTCAGCGGCGCGTCGGAGAAAGCCGGCAGCAGCTCCGTGAGGAGGACGACGCAGACGAGGACGACCTGTATCCCTCGCTTCAGTCGAGCAGACATCCCGGTGTCCTCCTCCTGGAGGGAACAGCGATGCTGAGCACCGTGAGCGCGGTGCGTCAAGCGATCAGAATCGGAACTCCACTCCGAACTGGACGATCCTCCCGAAATCCAGGTCCACGGGACGGTTGAATGTGCTCGAGCCGGAGAACTTCTCCACGTCGATCACGTTCAGCTCGTTCGTCAGGTTGAATACCTGTGCTGTCATTTTGAGCTGGCTGCGCCCGAGGTCGAACCTCTTCGACAACGACAGGTCAAGCGATCGGACCGGTGGCATGCGCAGCGAGTTCTTGCCGCCTTCGCTCGCGTCCACGACGGAGGAAGATCCGACGAACGTCGTCGGACTGTACAGCCGCCCCGATTGGTAGCGGTAGATTCCGGTCACCTCCAGCCCGAGCGGCAGGTTGCCGAACGCCGAGAGATTTATGACGTCAGGCCGATCGTAGGTGAGCCTGGTGAAGTCGAGGGCTCGCTGATCCGCCCGGTTCTCGAACCCGAAATCGGTGGACGAATCTCCCCGCACACGCGAGCGCGTGTACGCTCCGATCACCTCAAACCGGTGGCTGAAAGGTTTGCGCAACGTGAGCTTCATGTCGGTGTAGTCGGCACGGCCATTGGTGTCGAAAACGATCGCGGCCGTGGCCCCCGAAGCCACATTCACGCTGGAGGGCAGCGCGCTGAGGTCCGTGGTGACGGTCGTCCGGAGCTGGTTTCTGCCTTCCCACTGCGTGTGGCTGACGCCCATCCGGATGTCCCAGGGCAGTTCCTGCTCGAAGCCGATGGTCCAGGAGTCCTTGTAGGGAGTCTTCAGATCGCCGTCCACAGCGTAATCGTATTCGGCGTAAACCCCCGTGGAGGAGCTTCCGGAGCCCGCGTCGTACAGGCTGTAGGTCACGGTGTAGCCGTCGGTGTTGAGGAAATCGACGTAGCCGGTGAAGACATTGTCGTAGAACCGTCCGTAATTGCCGTAGATCTTGGTCTTGCCCCTTCCCTTCGGGTCGAATGCCACACCGGCGCGGGGAGCGAAGTTCTGCTCGCCGATGATCGTCTGGTGATCCCAGCGCACGCCTCCCTCGACCGCCCACTTCTCGTTGATCACCCAGGTGTCCTGGACGAAGGCTGCGGCCTCGGCGTCAGTCCGGTCGGTGACCTCGGGGTTGTGGTAGTCGTTCGTGTAGCGCAGGCTCGAGCCTGGGCCGTAATAGACGGCGGCCAGGGCATCGTAGTTGAAGGTGATGTCGTCGCTGCGCGAGACACCGGTGAAGTCGAGGAAGGAGTAGTCAAGGCCTCCCTTGATACGGTGCGTCCCCTTCTGGATGGTGAGCGCGGAGCTGAGCCTGGCGCGGTCCGTGCTGCGGTCCTGGTCGTAAGGAAAGGTGCCCACGATGGCCAGAGGTCCGGTCGCCGGGATTACGAACTGGAATGGACCCTGTCCTTCCTCGGACGGCCTCGCTGTGAGGTACTGGTGGTGGAGAAAGATCTGGTTCTCCATGAACATGTTGGGGCTCAGGGTCGTGCTGTCCCGTAGCTGGATGAAGTAGCCGCCCTGCGTCTGATCGTAATTCGTATTCTCGCTGTAGCGCGCGTCGGTGATCAGCCGGTCGAAGAAGGAAGGGTCGGTGGCGACGTTGGCGACGAAGGTGTTGTTCGCGCCCGCCTGCCAGGTGATCTTGAACTGGCCGTGGTACCGATCTCCCTGACGCACCGAGTTGTTGAAGACCGAGCCGATGTCCTCCTGCCAGTACTGGAACGAGGAGGCGAACCATGCCTTGTTCTTGACGAGCGGACCGGAGAACGCCACCTCCTGCCACTGCTGACTCTCGGGACGCGGGTTGTTGTTGTTGGTCGAGATCCCATCGCCGTCCGCCGCGTTCATCAGGTCATCGAACCCGGACAGCCCCGAGCCGAAGCTGTCGTTGCGCACGAAACCGCTGTACAGCAGGTCGAAGGTGTTGGTGCCCGACTTGGTGATGATGTTGGCGATGCCGCCTGATTGCTCGCCGTACTCGGGCTGGAACCCCGAGGTGTTCAGCTCGAACCGCTCGATCGAGTTCTGGTTGATGTTCAGGCCGAACGTCCCGGTCACGGCGTCGTTGATCGTCGCGCCGTCCAGGCGGAAGCCGTTCTGCGTGACGCGGCTGCCGTTGATGTGATACTGGGCGAGCGTGAAGCCGGTGTCGTTGCTCACGCCGGGAAACAACGTGAGGACCTGCTGATAACGTCTCGATATGAGGGGCAGTCTGTTGACGTACGTCGCGTCCACGACCTCCTTGCTGGAGGTGTTGCTCGTGTCGATGGCGGGCCGCTCCGCCTGCACCGTGATCTTTTCGCTGAGCCCTTCGGCCATCTTCAGGTTGAAGACGCGGGTCTCATCCGGATTGATCACGATCTGGATGACCTCGAAGGGCCTGTAGCCAACCAGCGTGGCGGCCATGCTGTAGATGCCGACCGGCAGTCCGTTAACCGTGAAGGCGCCCTCTGCGTCGGTGATGGCCGTGCGGCCGCTGGTCCCGAGCGCGGCGCTGGCGAGGACGATGTTGACTCCGGGAAGAAAGTTGCCGGCGTCGTCGGTCACGCTGCCGCGGATCGAGCCTGTGATGTTGGCCTGGGCGTGGAGCGGTGGCGTCCAGGCTGTAACGACAGCCGCCAGCGCCAGCAGCGCCACGGTAACGCGTCTGGGGTGCATGCGCAGATCCTCCGTCCGGCCTTGGCCGGAATTCCTGGATTCACTCAATACATGTGCATTTCGACACTTCGTTCCAATGCAGATTTTTAGCAGCGGGTATGTATAAGCCGAAGATCGCTGATGTCAAGAATCCAGAGATACCAGCACATTTCGAGCGACTTGCCTTAGAGGGCGTCCTGAGCGGGTTATCAGAGATTCGCTGAAGTGGAGAGGAGTGCCAGAACCTGAAGACGGACTCGCGGCGGGGGGCTGGACAGTGTCCCGGTCAGGAGCCGGGAGTGGTCATCTGCTCTTCAGACGCTCGATACGGCGCTGGATCGACTCGGCAGTGCTGAGGTCGCCCGTGGAGCGATCGACGAACAACTTGTACTCGGCGATCGCTTCGTCCTTCTT
>JAWPNA010000081.1:0-7447 GCA_045402695.1 Acidobacteriota bacterium | reverse complement strand
GAGCGGGGGGCGCCGGGCAACCGGCGTCCATACCGCGACAAGACAGGGGAGCACTCCAGAGCACAACGAATTGAGCACAGGGCAACGAATTTCCAACGAGTTCCGACGAAAGTCGCGCGCCATCAACCAGTTAGCGTTTTGAGGCGACGCGGGTTCGACTCCCGCCGCCTCCACCAACAGAATGCGATCGAACTGCCTTCTCGATCAGCGGGACGGGCTGATCACCGAGGACAACATCGGTGACGCTCTCATGAACCGCGAGCTGCTGTCTCATCGTCGCAATCTCGGGACCATGACTGGAGGAGGCCGGGATGATTGGACGCCTACGTCCGTTTCTCCTCGAGCTCGGCCCATCGGGCGTAGAGCCGGTCGACCTGGGCCTGAAGATCGCCGAGTTCCGAGAGCCGCTTCTGCAGCATACCCGCGTCCGTTGCGATCGAAGGATCATTCACGAGCGCCTGTGCCACCGCCATTCGCGCCTCCGCCTCGGTCACCGCGGCCTCCATGCCGTCCCATTCACGCTGCTCGAGGTACGTGAGCCGCCTGGATCCGGATCGCTTCGCCTTCGGCGTCAATGCGCGTCGCATGTCCCTCCTTGGCGGGGCCTGCGGCCGCCGGTTCGCCTCCCACTGGTCGTAGGCGGCGAAATGCTGCGCGCCACCGGAACCGTCGAGCGCAAGGACCTGGGTCGACACCCGATCGAGCAGGTGCCGGTCGTGGGTCACGAGAACGAGGGCGCCGGGAAACTCGAGCAGCGCTTCCTCCAGGACTTCGAGCGCCGGGATGTCGAGGTCGTTCGTGGGCTCGTCGAGGACCAGTAGATCGGCAGGCTGGAGCATCATCCTGGCGAGGACGACTCTGGCGCGTTCGCCTCCCGAGAGGCGTGACACCGGGGTCTCCAGTTGCTCGGGGTGGAAGAGAAACCGCTTCGCCCACGATGCGACATGTAGCGCTTGATCGCGGTAAACCACGCTGTCCCCCTCGGGTGCAAGCGCCCGCTTGAGCGTGAGTGCGGGGTCGAGAGCGTCCCGGTTCTGGTCGAAGTAGACGACACGCAGAGCCTCGGCGCGCCTTATCGTCCCGGCCGTGGGCGCCATTTCCCCGACGATCGTCCGGAGCAATGTCGTCTTGCCGGATCCGTTGGGGCCAAGGACGCCCAATCGCATTCCTGGTGTGAGCAGCAGATCAAGGCCATCAACAATCGTCGTGCCACCGAACGCGATCCGCAGGCCTTCGCCGGACCACAGCCGCTTCGTCCTCCGCCCGGATGATGTGAACTCGATGCCCACCGTCGAGACCGCGTTTCGCGCGCGACCTTCCTCAAGCTGTTCGATGCTGCGTTCGGCCGACTGGATGCGCGCCTTCGACTTGGACGTCCGCGCCTTTGCTCCGCGGCGCAACCAGGCCACCTCGCGACGGACGAGGTTGGCCAGGGTGTCCCGGTAGGCCGCCTGGTTGCTCAACGCCTCGTCGCGCGCCTCCAGAAAATCCGCGTAGGTTCCGGTCACGTGAAAGAGGCCGGAGTCGTGCAGCCGGCTGATCTCCAGCATCCGCCGCGCGACGCTCTCGAGAAAATAGCGATCGTGACTCACCACGACGAATGCGATGGACGCGCTCCGCAGAATCGATTCAAGCCAGAGAATCGAGTCGATGTCCAGATGGTTTGTCGGTTCATCGAGAAGAAGGACGTCGGGTGTGCGGGCGAGCTCGCGCGCGATCACGAGCCGGGTGCGCCAGCCCGCCGAGAGCAGGTCGGTCGAAACGCCGGGGTCGGTGAATCCGGCCTTGCCCAAGGCCAGCCCCACGCGCTCGTCCCGCTCGTGGTCATCGAGCCGTGTGTCCGTCGCGACCCCTGCCCCGACGATTGAAGCTGCCGATGTCCCCGGGGCGAAGATCGGAGTCTGCGGGACATAGCCGATACGGACGTTCTTCCGGCGGGTGCAGATCCCCGAGTCGGGGATCTCGACGCCGCCCAGAATTCTCAGCAGCGTCGACTTGCCCGCTCCATTGGGGCCGACAAGCCCCACATGATCTCCTTCGTGCAGAGCAAACGTCAGCTCCTCGAACAGCGGCGGCCCGCCGAACGACTTGGTGATGCCTTCGCAACTGAGGAGTGCTGGACGGGGCATGAGGATGATCGCAGTATACATCGGCCTGCGCGCTGGCCGGCCGTCACGCGCCTCGTGCCGGCCACCGTCACCCTGCCGCGCCTCGATGGCCGGGGACAGGAGATGGTCGTGATCCGGCCCGTGCACGCGGAGTGCGCGATGATCGCCCGAGTGGGAGAGATCCTCGCTGCCAATGGAGTCGGGGAGGGGCCAAACGCCTTCACCGCTGCTTCAGCAACGATGTCCAGTTGGTGACGAGCGTGATCATCCGCTGCCCTTCCGTTGGCGTGTCGAGGTTCATGAGGAACTTCTGGCCGTCGGGGGACACGTCGTACTGGGTGACGACTCCCACGTCGAGCATGTCTCCCGGAATCCTGAAGAGCGGCGTCGCGGCGGCGCCGTCGAAGGTGGCTCCCGGGCGGATGGTGACGGACATGACTTTCGAGTCGGAGGAGACGAAGAAGAGCTCCTTGCCATCGGCCCGCCAGACGGGGGAATCCCCCCCCTCGCTGGAGATGCGCCACTTCCCTCCGGCCGGCATGAATCCCCGGACGTAGACTTCCGTCCTCGCCGACTCGTTCGAGGCGTAGGCGATCCACTTTCGATCGGGGCTGAATCTCCCCTGCTTTTCAGCGTACGGGGAATCGAGCCACGGCTCGGCTTTCTTCTCCTCGAGGGAGTAGATCCAGAGATCGGTGTTCGACAGTCCTGAACCGTGCGAGCTCTGGAAGAGGATGAGCCTCCCGTCGCTTGACCAGTCGCATGGCAGGTTGTCGGCCCCGTTTGACAGGATCGCCTCGATCACACCCGTCCCGTCCGAGGGGACCGTGAAGAGATCGCTCCGGCTCGGGAAGTTGCCGAAGAAGAGGATTCGCCGGTCGTCGGGCGACCAGATCGGCGCCGACTCGTTGCGGGGATCGAATGTGAGTCGCGTCGCGACGCCGCGCTCGCGATCGAGGACCCAGATGTCTCCGCTGTCGCTCATCGCCTCGCTCTGATCGAAGGCGATGCGCTTGCCGTCGCGCGAGAGGCGGGGCGAGAAAAAGTTTCCCGGCCTGCCGATCGTCTCGAGAACGGTGCCCTGGCGATCGATCCAGGTGAATCGTCTCGTCAGGGTCCCCTCTCCGGCGATGAAGGCAAGCGTGCCCGTGTCCGACACCGAGAACAGGTGGCTCTGGTAGAGGCCCATGTACTGGACGGCGTCCATGAGGGTGAGGGGGTCCCCGATCAGTTCGAGGCGCTCGGGGTCGAACCGCTGCGCGCGGAGCGAGCCGTCCTTCGCGAAGACCAGATACCCCGGAGCCACGTACCGCGCGTTCGAGAGGATCGGGAGGATCCGCCGCTCGTCCGTTCCGTCGATCGTCGCCACGAAGATCCCGCTGTTCTCGCCTCCCTCCCAAGTCTCGTTCGCCGTGTAGAGGATGTGGCGCCCGTCGGGTAGGAGGCTCGGCTGGGAGAAGATCCTCTTGCCCTGCACTGCGCCCGGGGCGACCAAGGCCACCGGCTCCCCTCCGGTCGCGGGGAGTTTCATGATGGGGAGGTACCGGTCCGCGACGTAGAGGATCGATCCGTCACGACTCCAGGAGGCTCCGAGGCAGATGCTCATGGGGGCGAGGGCGTCGCTCTGCCCTCCGACGAGATCCACTCTCCTGAGCCTGCCCTCGGCGTAAAACCCGATCGAGCGGGCGTCGGGGGACCAGAACGGGCATTCGGCGTCCTCGGTCCCGGCGAGAAGCCTCGCCTTCCCAGCGTCGAGGGATCGGACCCAGAGGCCGTTCCCTTCCGCGCCGTGGGCGGCGAAGACGATCTGCCGCCCGTCGGGGGAGATCGCCATGGCCACGATGTTCGACTGGAAGGTGGCTCCGGCGGGCGGGGGGATCGACGACACGATGGGGGAAGGCGGGACTTCCGTCTTGAGGAACGTTACGGCCGTCACCGCGATCGCGGCCAGGGACGCCAGCGCGGCGATCCCCCACGCGAGCCGCTCACGCGATCGAGTGGGAGCTGAGCGTTCGGCCGCGGCCGCGCTTTCGATGAGGGAGGCGCCGCCCTCGGCGATCGCCTCGAGCTGAAGCCGGACGTCGTGCGCGCTCTGTATCCGCTCCTCCGGATCCTTCTCGAGGCACTGCCGCACGAGCCGATCGAGGGGAGCGGGGGATGCCGGGACGACCGCGCGGATCGACCGGGGCTCCTCCTTGAGTATGGAGGCGATGAGCGATGCTTGCGTCTTCCCCTCGAAGGCGCGGGTTCCGGTCGCCATCTCGTAGATCACGGTGCCGAGGGCGAAGAGATCGCTTCGCGCGTCGGCCTCCCTCCCGTCGAGCTGCTCGGGCGCCATGTACTGGAACGTCCCGACGATCGCCCCTTGGGCCGTCAGCGGGCTCGTGACGGTCGGCGAGGCCGTGAGGTTCGACGGGGCCGAGGCGAGGCCCATCCCCTTCGCGAGGCCGAAGTCGAGGAGCTTCGTCCCGGCCTTCGTCATCATCACGTTGCCGGGCTTGAGATCACGGTGGACGATGCCGCTCCGGTGCGCGCGATCGAGGGCCCCGGCGATCTCGATCGCCGCGCGCATCAGCTCGGGGAAGGGAAGAGGCCCGCGCTTGAGGCGCTCGGCCAGCGTCTCTCCCTCGAGGTGCTCCATCACGAGGTAGTCGATCCCTTCGTGGTGTCCGAGGTCGAAGAGGGTGCAGATGTGAGGGTGGCTGAGGCTGGAGACGGCGCGAGCCTCGCGATCGAGCCGCTGCCTCAACTCGGGATGCGTGGAGAGATGGGCTGGAAGGACCTTGACTGCGACGAGGCGATCGAGGCGCGTGTCCTTCGCCTTATAGACCTCTCCCATGCCTCCCGCGCCGAGCGGCGCGAGGATCTCGAAGGGGCCGAGGCGGGACCCTGCTGCGAGAGTCATGCCCTGGCGCGACGTCCGGCATGGAGCCCCGGGTGCAGGCTCGACAGAAACGGTGGGAGGCTGGCGATCATCCCGTCCTTTCGAGGTGTCCGGCACTCCGCTGAGTTTTTCGTGGTCGTTTCGCCGGGAATCCCCGACGACTCGCGGGGATTCTATCGCGAGCAGGCCCTTGAGGGAAACAAGATCGCCTCGGTCGGATGATCTCGATTGCCCAGAACGACCTTTTCGCTCGAGGGAAAAAGTCTTCACTTTGGCGGGGAACCGCGAACACCCGGGGGTTGCTCGGCATCTATCACAGTGATCGGAGGTGATTCTCGAGATGGGCGAGCGCTGGCTGAAGCGGCGGCTCCAAAAGCGGGACCCCGAAGCGTGCAGCGAGCTGATTCGCCGTCACCACCACCTGGTCTATGGCCACCTGCGGCGGCTGGGCGCCGACTCTTCGATGGCGGAAGATCTGACACAGGAGACCTACGCCAAGGCCTGGAGCAAGATCGACACCCTGCGTGAGGCGTCCTCGCTCGGCGCCTGGCTGTTGAGAATCGCGCGCAACGAGTTCCTGCAGTGTTTACGGAGCCGAAAGCCCGAAACGACTGGGCTCGACTCTGTGCCGGAGCCGGTGGAGGGGAAACCGTCGCCCGTTTCGGTTGTGACGACCGCCGAGCGCGATCAGCGGCTGCATGAGGCTCTGCGTCGGCTTGATCCTCGACTTGGGGAGACCGTGGCTCTTCATTACTTCCAGGACCTGACTCTCAGGGAAGTGGCCGAGGTTCTCGGAGTTCCTGCCGGCACAGTCAAGTCCCGGCTCAACCGGGCTCTGGAATCGCTCCGCGAGGAGCTCGAGAAGGAGGCGACGGAATATGGACAAGAGGCAACTGGAGGGGCGGCTTCGGGCCATTCGTGAGCCCGAACCGCCCAGGGACCTCGCTTTCCGTTTGGAACGGGAGATCCCCGACACGTTCCAGCAGCCAAAGCCGAGGCCAAACCCGTGGAGGATCGAAACGATGGTCAGGATCGGAGCGGTTGCCGTGGCGATGGCGGTGGTGGTCTGGGTGGTGAGCTTGCTGACGATCGGGACGGTGGACATTCACGTGGCATATGCGGACGTCCTGGGTCCGGTCGCCGATGCGACCAGTGGAGCGGGCGCCGTACACATGGTGCTTCGCATGTTGACGGGGGAGGGAGAAGACTTCAGTTATGTCAATCTCGAAAGCGGTGTGATGCGCCCAGTGGAGGTCTGGCTCGACGGATCACCGGAGAGTGGCGACCGGTGCAGGGCGCGTCTGGTGAAGGGGGACCGTATTTACAACTCCGATGGGCAAGAGTCCGTTCTGTACCTGTCGAGGCAGAATGATGCGTACCGGGACGTTGGATTCGACCGCAATCTCTTCTGGCCGGGGGAGTGGGTGCGCCAGCTCCAGCATCTTCCGCCCGAGGACGTGGTGGTGCTGGCAAGCGAAGAGAAAGGCGGCGAAGGGAGACTCCTGCTGCGAGCCCGGGGAGTCGCCATGAAGCCTCTGGAGCCCTCCTTCTTCGACCAGTTCGATCGGGAGACAGAAATCGTCTGGGATTCGGCGACCCAGCGGCTGAAAGGACTGAGGCGATGGGTCGAGTACAAGGGGGAGCGGCGGCTTTTCTCGGACCTGGTATGGATCGATTACCAGACCCGGTTCGACGACGCTGTCTTCCGCCTCGATCTGCCCCCGGACGTTCGCTGGGGAGGCCTGAGCGCCCGCCAGCTCCCCGCGGACCAGATCGGTTTAGGACCAGCGGAGGTGGCACGAATCATCCTTGAGGCAGCGACGGAGCGGGACCGGGACACCCTGCAGCTCTACGTGCCATCACCCGACCTGGTGGAGTGGTTCATGAATCACTCCCTTGAAGTGGTCTCGCTGGGTAAAGCGTTCAAGGCGGGCAACTATCCAGGGTTCTACGTCCCCTATGAGGTGAGAGTGGGGGCAGCCGGTATCTTCCAAGCGACGAAGAAGCACAATCTCGCCCTGCGCAATGACAATCCAGAGGGGCGGTGGCAGCTGGACGGAGGCTGGTAGTCTCCCCCTCCAGCGCGATTCACTGGGCGGCGGAGTGGTCCTCGAACTCGCGGAGCCAGTTCTCCACCACCGCGACCTCCTCCGGCGTCCAGCCAGGTCCCGTGTCCTGCACCATCAGGATCCGGCGCCCGTCCGGGGTGGCGCTGAACGCATCCTGGACGATTCGATGGGGTTTCAGGTCGAAGAGCTTGCGCGGCGTTCCGAGGGAGAGCGTGCCTTTCAGGCTCGCGGCGATTTCCATGAGCGCCGGCTCGGGGCGATCGGTCGTGTAGAGGATGCGGTCCTGAAGCCAGACCACGGCGGACTCCCAGGACCCCGGAAGATCCCACTTCCCCTCGCCGGCGGGATACGGACGAATGTAAGTGGTGGCGGTGCCGCGCTCCCAG
>JAWPNA010000124.1:0-7110 GCA_045402695.1 Acidobacteriota bacterium | reverse complement strand
ACTCTCGCAAAGAGCCGGCACCCGCGCCTCGAAGGAACCTGATGCCCAACCGCAAGCTGATCCGGCCGCACCTGTCCGACCTCAAGGGAAAGCTGTCAGGCAAGCCGACGCAGGCGAAGCCCGTCCCGCAGGAGCAGACCAACGCCGAGGCGTTCTACTACACCAAGCAGATGAGCGCCCGAACACCGATGGTGGTGGTACTGACCGACGGCGAGGTACTGCGCGGCGTCATCGAGTGGTACGACCGTGACTGCGTGAAGGTGAATCGCGTGGAAGGCCCCAACCTGCTCGTCCTCAAGCACTCCATCAAATACATGTACAAGGAAAGCGACGGCAACGACGCTTCGAAATGAGCCGGGAACCCCCCCTTTCGAAAACCGCCGAGAACGGCATCAAACCTCTGACGGCGTCGTACGGATCGATGTGCTAGGATGTGGCGCTCATGCCCCGCCTGCGCCGGACAGCCCGGCGGCGTAACCGTCTGAAAGGGTGGAACCCCTCGCCGATGAAGATGAGGACGCTCCGGACATTCTCCGCGCTCGTTCTGGCGCTGTGCGCTCAAGTCCTGGCCGCTCCGCCCGTCTCGACCGATCCGTACTCCGGCTTCGATCCGGCACTGCGCGAGGTGGTGATGAGGTTCGACGCGGCGCAGGCCGGCGTCACGGCGTTGTCCGCCCGGTTCGTCGAGCGTAAGGAGATCGGCCTCCTGAAGAACGCGGTCGTGCAGAAGGGGCAGTTCTATCACACCAAGCCCGACAAGTTCCTCTGGGAGTACGTCGCGCCCGAGCCGAAGATGCTCCTCATGAACGGCACGCAACTCGTGGCCTATTACCCCGTTCAGAAGGAGGCCGAGGAGATCCAGACGCGGCTCAGCCGCCGCCTGGTGAAGTACTTCGGCCTGGGACAGGTGTTCGTTGACCTGCAGGAATACTACGACCTGTCGCTCGCCACGGACAATACCGTCGCCGGCACGCACCTGATCGTGATGAAACCTCGGCTCAAGCGGTTGGAGAAGAGGCTGCTGGAGGTCCGCGTCTGGCTGGACGACCAGCTCAATCAGGTCAAACAGCTCGAGTACCGCGAGACAGACGGCGACCGCACGCTCTTCGTTTTCGAGGACATCCGCGTCAACCCGGAAATCAGCCCCGCGCGCTACGAGATCAAGCTGCCCTCCGATGTCCGCGTGAGCGACTCGTTCGGCGGGTTCTTCGCCGAAAAGGGCAGGTAGCCCGCCCGCGTCAGATGACCCACGTCGGCCTGGTCACGCACCCTGACTATCTGACCCACCAGACGGGGGTCTCCCATCCCGAAACGCCGGAGCGGCTCCAGGCCGTCACCGATCATCTGAAGCGATCTGGGCTCATCGACGACCTGATTCTGATCAAGCCGCGCCGGGCCGACGTGAAGTGGATCGAGACGATCCACGCTCCTGCCTACATCAAGCGAGTGGAGGAGTACTGCAAGAGCGGCCGCGCCATCATCGACTCCATGGACACCGGCATCTCGCCGCACTCGTACGAGGTCTCCCTGCTCGCGGCGGGGGGAGCGATGTCCGCGGCCGACGCGATCATGGAGGGACGGATTACGCACGCCTTCGCCGCGGTGCGGCCGCCGGGCCACCACGCGCTGAAAGAGGTGGCCATGGGTTTCTGCCTGTTCAACAATGTGGCCATTGCGGCGCGGTACCTCCAGGGGCGTCATGGGCTCAAGCGCATCCTGATCGTGGACTGGGACGTCCACCACGGCAACGGGACGCAGGACGCCTTCTACGACGATCCGACGGTCTTTTTCTTCAGCATCCACCAGTTCCCTTTTTATCCCGGGACCGGATCGAAAGGCGAGACGGGACTGGGGGCCGGCACCGGCTGCACGCTTAACGCCCCGATGCCGGCCGGGGGCGGCGACGACGACTACCTCAAGGTGTTTGAGGAGGTGCTCGCGCCGCGTGTGGCGCAGTTCAAGCCCGAGTTCATCCTGGTGTCAGCGGGGTTCGACGCCCACAGGGACGATCCGTTGGCCGGGATGAACCTCACCGAACAGGGGTACGCGCGCCTGACCGATCTGGTGCGGGCGTGGGCTTCCGACCTGTGCGGCGGGCGGATCCTCTCCCTGCTCGAGGGAGGCTACGACAGCAAGGCGCTGGCGCTCTCGGTCGAGTCACACCTCAGGCGGCTGCTGCAGTAAGAGGTTGCCGTTTACCGCCATCGCGCCGCTGTGGTATTCTGGCGACCCTTATGGCGCAGACCCTTCCCGTGGCGGATGCCCGGCTCAAGCGCGAAGTCAAGGCGTTCATCGTCGCGCAGCTCCGGCTCCAGGATGTCGATCCTGACCGCATCCATGATGAGGAGCCGCTTGCCGAGGGGTCGCTGAACCTCGACTCGATCGATTTCCTCGAGCTGATCGTGGCGATGGAAAAGCAGTACGGCATCAAGATCACGCAGGCCGAGGAGGCAGCCAGAGTCCTGGCCTCGGTCAACGCGTTGGCCGGCTATATCGCGCAGCACCGCGCCCGCGCCGCCAGTGCCTGACCTGGATCCTCTGCGCCGCCTTCCTCCCACCGGAGGGCGCATGCCCGCCATGATGGTTCGGGCAAGGGGGCATGCATGATCGGCGTACTGATTCCCGCGTACAACGCCGAGTCGACCGTGGGTCCGGCCGTGACCGGCGCGAGGGCGCACGTCGCCTGGACTTTGGTGGTGGACGACGGATCATCCGACGCCACCGGGCGGCGGGCGCGGGAGTCAGGTGCGGAGGTTCTCACTCACGCGGCCAATGAGGGGAAGGGGGCGGCGCTGCGGACGGGATTCACCCGGATGGTGGAAGAGAACGTGGAGGCGGTCGTCACGATGGACGCCGACCTGCAGCACGATCCAGACGACATCCCACGCTTCATCGAGCAGTTCCGCCGGACGGGAGCCGACCTGATCGTCGGATCACGCCAGAACGACTTCTTCTCGATGAAAAAGGGGCGCCGGGTCGGAAACGTATTCTCCTGCGGCGCACTGAAGTTCTTCACGGGGCTGGAGCTGCCCGATTCCCAGTCGGGTTTCCGGCTGCACGGGGCGGAGTTCGTCCGCAACCTCGCACTGAGGCGACACGCCTACGACGCCGAGATGGAGGTGCTGCTGCAGGCCGCGCGACAGCGGCGCCGTGTGGAGACGATGCCCATCGCGCTGCGCGCCGCCGACGGCACCGCCACGAGTTACTTCCGCCCCTGGGTGGACACGTACAGAATCTGCAGGACCGTCGTGATGTTCAGCGTCTGTGTGCCGTGAGGCCCCGACCTCGGGCGGCCGTCCGGGGGTCACCTCTCCCACGGCAGGAACGCCTTGGCGCCGTGAGCGGCATTCAGATGATGGACGATCTCCTCGAACGCGCGCCGAGCTGGGTCGGGGGCCATCGACCGTCCGGTGAAGCGCGCGCGCCGCGCCCAGCGCTCCCAGGTCTGGAGCACCCGCGCATGGGCCCCGCTCTCGGTGTGGACTTCCTCGCCGCGCACCAGGAGCCTCTCCTCCAGGATCTTCGAGGCTGCAGCGCGCGGGCGATCGAGCCGATCCGTCCTCACTTCTCCTTCCCTCTTGATCCGCGAAAGCACGATGCGCGCGGGCGCGGCGAGCCCGCGGCGCTGCCATGGCTCATCCGAGGTCGCCACGCCCAGCAGCGCGCTCCAGAGCTTGCGATGCACCCAGGTCAGCTTGCCCGACACCAGCTTCACGACCACGAGGTCAGGGTGCTCGGCAAGACGGCATGATGTGGCGAAGATGTCGCGCCCCCGTGGGTGGCCCCACCAGGATCCGCGGATCGGCCCCCCCGCCACGATTCCCGCCACGCTGGGCAGAAGAGCATCCGACTCGATCAGGATCCCTAGGCGCTCCAACTCCCTCAGGACTGCGGCTGCATGAACGGGGATGTCCTTCACGATGGCCTCGTCAGGAGCAACGGGGCTCGACCCGGTCACTCCGCAGGATCTGCTGCGGGCCTCTCCTCGGGGAATGCCGAGCCGCCGAGCGTCGCGCGATCCCGCGCGCCCGAGCGGGTCGCCACCATGGACCTCATGGCCCGGCGCAGGTGCGATGTGACGGCCTCCAGACGAAGGTTGTTGCCCAGGTTCAGGACGGCGGGCAGCCCCGCCATGCACACGGGGGCCAGCACCGCAGCCGCGAGGTAGTTCCCGGCGCGCATGTGACGCCGGACCTCGGGGTCGCGCAGCGACAGGTAATACTGCCCGATGATCCGGTAGACATTGGCGGTCAAGCCGGCGGCACCGATGCTGCGGCCCGAGGCGCGCCCCTCGCCTCGCGCCACGGCGGAGAGCCACGCGCGTTTCATGGTCACAACGCTCGCTCCGGAGGATGCCCCTGGTCCCACGGGGGCCGTATCCACCTCCGCTTCGGTGCAGTAACGGCCGATCCCGGCGATGTCGTGGGCGTCGCTGCCGCCCACGCCGTGTTTCTTCAGGCACAGCGCGGCGGCGAAGTCGAGCATCTCGGCCACCGCCTGGTTGTGGCGCGAGGGCAAGGTGCCGTTGCCCAGCTCGAAGTGATCGAACAGCTCCAGGATGTCGTCAATGAAGGAGAGGGCCGGTTTCTGGAGACGGTAGCTCTGGAACGGATGGTTCAGGACGTAGAACAGCCCCTTGCTCCTCAGGTAGGGGACCAGCTCGCGGACGTCGCGCTTCAGGTGGGTGATGTCGCGATGGATCGGCCCATCAATCTCGAAGACGTTGACGTGCACCCACTGTTTCGTGTCCGGGAAGTGGGTCTCGATCTCCTCGCCAACGATGATCTCGGGCTCGAGATCCGGATGGCGCTCGAGGAGATCCATCGCGCCGTCAATGGTGTCGTGATCCGTGATGGCCACGAAGTCCATGCCGATCTGCTTGCAGCGGCGGTAGACCTCCAACGGCTCACTGTAGCAGTCGCGGGGCTTGATGATCCCGAGGTGTTTCCAGTGCGAGAACCGGGTGTGCAGGTGGAGATCGGCCCGCTTGATCAACATTTCCTCCCGACAAGTTTTCTTTTCCGACAACGGCGCGTCATTCTAGCAGCGGGCGCCGCCTCCGACAAGAGGTATGCTTGAGATGATGACGACGTCGATCGGACTGTTCGAGTTCTTCGAGGCCACGGTCAGGCGCGCCCCCGGAAGGAACGTGCTGCGATACCGAGGAGAGGTGGCCGGCCCGGAGGAGGCACTGACCGCCGCGGCGCTCCTGGATCGGGTGATGTCCGCCGCGAGAGATCTGCGGGAGTCAGGTCTGGCGCCGGGGCAGATCGCTCTGCCGGTGCGAGGGATTGGAGCGCGCTTCGTGATCGATCTGCTGGCCGTCTGGGCCCTCGGCGCCGTGGCGCTGCCCGCCGATCCGAACCTGACCGACGCAGAGCTGGACGAGCTGCGCGCGGCCTTCCCACCCGACGCCTTGTTGCCGCCCGACACTGCCGTCATCAAGATTACCTCGGGCAGCACGGGCCGCCCGCGCGGCATCGCCACCACCGCCGATCAACTGGTGGCCGACACGCGCCACATCGTGGAAGGTATGCGGATCGGACCCGACGAGGTCAACATCGCGGCCATCCCGCTCTCGCACTCCTACGGACTCGCCAGCCTGATCATGCCGCTGGTGCTTCAGGGATCTCCTCTGATGCTCGTCGCGGCGCCTCTGCCGGAGCTTCTTGCGGAGGCCCTCTCGATCGAGGAGCCGGCCAGCTTCCCGGGCGTGCCGTTCCTGTTCGACTTGCTGGCGCGGCCGGACTGCCCGCCCGTCAGGCGGAGAGGGCTGAAGTGCTGCATCTCGGCGGGGGCACCGCTGCGCGCGCGCACAGCGGCGGCCTTTCGGGCCCGGATCGGCTTACCGGTGAGGGTCTTCTACGGCACCTCCGAGACCGGCGGGATCACCTACGACACCTCGCCCGAGGGCGACGCCGCTATCCGCACGGAAGGGTGCGTCGGCACCCAGCTCCCCGGAGTTCAGGTTTCTGTGGAAGGTGAGGAAGGGCGCGTGGTGGTGCGCGGGCAGAACATCGCCTCCGGGTACGTGGACGTAGTTGGTACCGCAGTTCGCACCAGGCCGGCGGACGGCCAGTTCCGCGAGCGCGCCTTTCTGACGGGAGACACCGGGTGCCTCGTCGAGGGGGAGAGCGGGGCCGAGTTGCATCTGACCGGCCGCCTGGCTGCGGTAGTGAACATCTCCGGGCGCAAGGTGAACCCCCGCGAGGTGGAGCGGGTGCTGCTGGAGCTGCCCGGAGTGCACGATGCCGTCGTTTTCGGAGTGCCCGACGAAGCGCGGGGAGAGTCGCTGGTGGCCTGCCTAGTGGCCGGTGGCGGCGTGACGCGCGAGCAGGCGCTGGCACACCTGCGCAAGAGCCTCGCGCCGTACAAGCTTCCCCGCCGAGTGATCATCCTGCCCGACCTCCCCCGTACCGAGCGCGGCAAGGTGGACGTGGAGGCCGTAAGGCAGACGCTTCTCCGAGATGGTGAATGAATCGACCAGGATTGCGAGCTCCGCGCCCCTGGACTCGCGTCAAGACGTACCATGCCGCCCGGCCAGGCTGACAACGACGGTGAGGCTTTCCAAGGCAGACGCACATCGGCCTCCATGCACGGGACCCGGTTCACGAAGGGGAGAGATACTGGGCCAGCCACTCCAGCGTCGCGTCCCAGGCTTGACGCCCGTGAGGAGCGTTCTTGAAGTTGAAGACGTGGCCCGCTCCGTCAATGACCAGCAGCCGCACATCACGTCCCAGCGCGGCGAGCCGGTCGGCCAATTGCTCCGACTCCGCCACAGAGGCCGACCTGTCGTCGCGTCCGTGAACGAGAAGCGTGGGCGCTCGGATCGACTCTACCCTTTGCATGGGGGAGGCCTCCCGCAGGATACGATCGAATTCAGCGTCGTCCCGCGCCCCGGACTGCTTGCGAAAATGTGTCCGGATCATCCTGAAGATGCAACGATGCCCCGCACTCGACTGCGCAGGGTTGAGCCACTCCCTGAAGTCCGTCACGGGATAGTAGGCGACGACGGCCTTGACGTCGGCGAGCTGGGAGGCGATCAGGAGGCTGAAGACACCCCCCTGGGAGAACCCGAGTGTCGCCAGGCGTGCGGCATCGACCCTTCGG
>JAWPNA010000116.1:0-18363 GCA_045402695.1 Acidobacteriota bacterium | reverse complement strand
CCAGGCCGCGCAGGATGGCGGCGGCCCGAGCCGGCTGCCTCTTCACGACGATGCCGACTCTTCTAATTTCGACTGGCTTCTTCGTTCGTGAGGTTGACGGCATGCTGTTCGATCTCCTCGGCGGTCAGTCCGGATGGACAGCAGTTCATGTGGAGGAAATACTCCCGATTCCCTTCGGCGCCCGGGATCGGCGATCGGCACATTCCGCGGATGCCCAGGCCGACAGACCCGGCGAACGAGGCGATCCCCGACAGAGCCTCGCGGCGCAAGGCGGCATCTCTCACGATCCCCCCGCGCCCCACCCGCCCCCTGCCCACCTCGAACTGAGGCTTGACCAGCGCGAGGATATCCCCCCCGGGTCCGGCGCTGCCCTGTCCCGTGAGCAACGGCGGCACTCGAGGTAGTACGAGACGCAGCGAGATGAAACTCACATCCACCACCGCCATCTGCGGGGGCCCTCCGATCGCCGGCAGATCCGAAGGCGACAGGTAGCGGGCGTTCAATCCCTCGAGCACAACCACGCGCGGGTCGTTTCTCAACGTCCAGTCAAGCTGCCCGCGGCCGACATCGACGCAGTAGATCCGCGTCGCGCCGCGCTGCAGCAGGCAGTCGGTGAAGCCTCCCGTCGAGGATCCGATGTCCACCGCGATCAGTCCGGCCACGTCGAGTCCGAATGCGTCGAGGGCGCCGGCCAGCTTCAGACCGCCCCGCCCGACGTACGGGATCTCGGACCCGATCAACCGCACTCCCGCGCCGTCGTCGATCTGGGTTCCCGGCTTGTCCACCCGCACTCCCTCCACCTCGACACGCCCGCTCATGATCAAGGACTGGGCGGACTGACGGCTCCGCGCAAACCCCCGTTCCACGAGAAGGATGTCGAGCCGGCGCTTCATCAGGTCTTGCGGGACAGCACGCTCCGGGCGATCGCGCCCAGATGACACCCCCGTTCCCCGAACGCGGCCACGGCCGCGCAGGCCAGATCCACGCGCTCGGCCGCCATCTTGCGCGACTGCTCGATCCCCCACATCGCAGGGAAGGTTGCCTTGCCGGCTTCGGCATCCTTGCCCGGCGACTTGCCCAGCTCACGCGCGCTTCCCTCCACATCCAGGATGTCGTCCACGATCTGGAAGGCCAGCCCGAGCTCGCGGCCGAACTCCCGCAGACGGCGAACCGAGGCTTCGGGCGCCCCCGCCAGGATCCCGCCCACCTCGCAGGAGGCCGTGATCAGCGCGCCCGTCTTCAACGCGTGGATCCGGTGCAGGGTCTCGCCATCCACATGAGATCCCTGGGCGGCGAGATCGAGCACCTGGCCGGAGATCATCCCCTCGAGTCCCACGGCCTTGCTCACCACGGCGATCGCCCTGGCGGCATCTGGGGAGTCCACGGAGTCGCTGAGGACTTCGTAGGCGAGAGTGAGTAAGGCGTCTCCGGCGAGGATGGCTGTCGCCTCATCGAACTTCCGGTGCAGCGTCGGCCGGCCGCGCCTCAGATCGTCGTTGTCCAGCGACGGCAGGTCGTCGTGGATCAGGGAAAAGGTGTGGATCATCTCGATGGCGCAGGCCGCTGTCAGGAGGTGTCCGGCCACCTCGCCATCCCGAGCAAGAGGAAGAGGGGACGATGCGTCGCCCGAGGCCAGCACCAGCATGGGCCTCGTGCGCTTGCCGCCCCCCAGCACGGCGTACCTGAGAGCTTCCACGAAGCGCGCCGGGGCGCCCGCCCGCGGGCCGAGCAGGAGACCAAGCTGCCGTTCCACCCGGCGGCGCGCATCGGCGAGGAACTCTTCGGTCAATTGGGCTGCGGGCGCCATCACGTCTCGTTCTCTTCGACCTTCTCGTCGAAGGGGCGCGGTTCCAGCTTCCCTTCATCATTCTTCATCAGGATCTCGATCTTCCGCTCCGCGGCGTCGAGCCGGGTCGAGCAGAGCTTCGAGAGGTTCACTCCTTCCTCGAACATCTTCAGCGAGTCGTCCAGGGCGAGCTCGCCCTCCTCGAGCTTCTTGACGATCTCCTCGAGTTTCTCCAGTGCGTTCTCGAACTTCATCTCCTTGCTCATTTTCCCTCCCTCGAAGGGGCTTCCCCGGGTTCGACCTGGGTGACACGCGAGAGCAGGCGGCCGCGGGCGAGCCGCACTTTCACCTCGTCGCCGGTCGACAACCGGGATGCGTCGATGATCACCGAGCCCGTCTTCGGATCCTGGCAAATCGCATAGCCGCGATCGAGCACCGCCAGAGGCGACAGGCTCTTGAGGACGGCATCCTGTGCGGCGGCCGCTTCCCGGAGGGTTCTGAGCCGGCAATGAGCGGCGCGGACGAGCAGCTTCGCCGCGGCCGCGAGGCGGCCTCGGCGGGATGCGACCTCCGCCTTGAGGCTGCGGGGCGAAAGCCTCTCCACCGCGATCCCCACCCGCTCGCGCAGGTCCCTCAGCCTGGACAGCAGCGCGTTGCCCAGGCGCATCGTGGCCTCGTCGCAGCGCTGCTGGGCCTCCGCCAGAGATGCCTCCACGCGCGCGAAGGCCCGGCTGCGCGAGAGAGCCTGCACGCGATTTCGCCGGTTGAGGATTAGGTAACGCGCGGCGCGCGCCAGGCGCTCGGTGGCGGCGGTGACGCGCGAGGAGATCTCGTCGCGGCTCCGGATCACCATCTCGGCGGCGGCCGAAGGGGTCGGCGCCCGCAGATCGGCCACGAAATCAGCGATCGTGAAGTCCACCTCGTGTCCGACCGCGGAGATGACCGGCAGGCGTGAGTCGGCGATGGCGCGCGCCACGACCTCCTCGTTGAAGGCCCACAGATCCTCGAGGCTGCCCCCGCCCCTGCCGACGATGAGAACTTCCACGGCGGCGGAACCCTCGGCGTCAGGTCTCTCCGCCATCTCATTGAGGATCTGGATGCCGCGGGCGATCTCCTGCGCGGCCCCTTCTCCCTGCACGCGGCAAGGAGCGATGAGCACATGGACTCCCGCGTGCCGGCGCTGGAGGACCTTGAGGATGTCCTTGATGGCCGCGCCGGTCGGGGAAGTGACCACGCCGATGCGGCGTGGCAGGGCGGGGATCGCCTTCTTGCGCTCCGCGTCGAAGAGCCCCTCGGCCTTCAGCTTCGCCTTGAGCTGCTCGAAGGCGAGCTGCAGCGAGCCGACGCCTTGAGGCTCCATCCACTGCACATTCGCCTGGTAGGCGCCCCTCGCCTCGTACAGCGTGATGCGCCCGCGCGCCAGGACCGCCAACCCATCGGCCGGCCTGAACCGGAGATGGACGGCCACACCGCGGAACATCACAGCGTTGATCTGGGACTTGGGGTCCTTCAGCGAGAAGTAGAGGTGGCCTGAGCTGTGCGCCTTGAAGTTGGAGATCTCCCCCTGGATCCAGATGTCGGGGAAGCTCTCCTCCAGAAGGTCGCGCGAGGCCGCATTGAGCTCGGAGATGGACAGCGGCCGCGCTCGCGTGCCGGGCATTGAAGACTCATCGGGAGACGTGGGCTCGGCCACCGCATCGAACTCCTCGGGGAAGGGAAGCATCCCGCCGGTCATGAGGGTTCTCCCAGCATCAGCCGTCTGATGGAGGAGGCGCGTCCGGTCGTCTCGTCCACGGCGATCACCACGGCGCAGAACCGAGCGTCCCCTTTCGCGGAGCTCAGCCGCGCCGGCATGCATTGAATGAACCGAGACAGCACGATTTCCTTGTCCATTCCGATGATTGAATCGTAGGGACCCGTCATGCCCACGTCGGTGATGTAGGCCGTGCCACGCGGAAGGACCCGCTCATCGGCGGTCTGCACGTGCGTGTGCGTGCCCAGGACGGCCGTCGCCGCGCCGTCGAGGTGCCACCCCATGGCGATTTTCTCGGAGGTGGCCTCGGCGTGCATGTCCACGACCACAACCGGCGTGGTCTTGCGGAGCTCCTCGACGGCGGCGCGAGCGAGGCGGACGGGTTCGTCCACTCCCGGCATGAAGACGCGTCCCATGACGTTCACGATGCCGACCTTGCCTCCTGAGGCGGTTTCCCCGACGTAGGTGCCGCGCCCGGGCAGGTCCGCGGGGTAGTTCACCGGACGCAGGAGGCGGCGCTCGCCGGCGAAGTAGTCGCGAATCTCCCGCTTGTCCCAGATGTGGTTTCCGGAGGTCAAGCAGTGGACGCCGCGGCGGAGCAATTCGGAAGCGATGTCCGGAGTGACTCCGAGCCCGTCGGCCGCGTTCTCCACGTTGAGGATGGAGAAATCGACGCGCTCCTTGTCGATGACCCGGTCGAAATGCGTCTCGAGGATGCGGCGCCCGGCCTTGCCCACCAGATCGCCGATGAAGAGGATGTTCATGCTCACATCGCAAAGCCGACCGACCGCGTCTCCCGGATCACGCTGACCCGGAGCTGGCCTGGGTACACGGCCTCCTTCTCGATGCGGTCCGCGATGTCCTTGGAGAGCCAGACCGACTCCTTGTCGCTGACCTGATCGGCGGAGACGATGACCCGGACCTCCTTGCCCGCTCTCACGGCATAGGCCTCCTTCACGCCGTGGAACGATCGAGCGATCTCCTCGAGCTGCCCCAGTCGCTGCAGGAACTCCTGCAGCATTTCCTTCTGCGCGCCCGGGCGGACGGTCGAGGCACTCTCCGCGACCTGCAGCAGGACCGCCTCCACGCTGCGCGGCGCGACCACCCCGTACAAGGACTGGATGCAATGGACGAGCGGCTCCGCTTCCCCCAGGCGCTGGGCGATCTCGGCCGACAGAAGCAGGGGGGAGCGGTCCTTGCCGGCCTCGTCGGCGAACCCGATCTTGTGCAGGAAGCCGGCGCGCTTGACGATCTCGGTGCGGGCCGACACGAGAGCCGCCATGTGCGACGCGAGCAACGCCACCTCGCGGCAGTGGTCGAGGAGGTTCTGCCCGTGGTACGTCAGATACCTCAGCCGTCCCGCCATCTTGAGGAGCTTCGGGTTCAGGTCGTGAAGCCCCAGCTCGAAGGCCGCGGCCTCGCCCTGTTCGAGGGTGGTCTTCTCGAAATCCTCTTTGACCTTGGCGATGACCTCCTCGATGCGAGCGGGGTGGATGCGCCCGTCCTCGATCAGCTTGTCGATGGCGAGCTTGGCGACCATGCGGCGCGTCGGATCGAACGAAGACAGGATGATGGCGTGGGGCGTGTCGTCGATGATCAGGTCGATCCCGGTGGACATTTCGATGGCGCGGATATTGCGGCCCTCGCGCCCGATGATCCGGCCCTTCATCTCGTCGCTGGGCAGGTCCACGACAGTCACCGTCGTCTCGGCGTACTGTGACAGCGGCAGGCGCTGCATCGCCTGGGCGGTGATCCAGCGCGCGTCCTCCGTCGCGCGCTCCCGTGTCTCCTCCTGGAGCCGGAGGAGGGCGTTCGCGGCCTCTCGTCGCGCCTCCAGCTCCATTTCCCGCTTGAGCTCCTCCTTTGCCTCGTGAGCGGAGTACCCGGCGATCTGCTCGAGCCGGCTCCTGTGCTGGGAGAGCAGATGGGCCGCCTCCTCGCGAACGCGGGCGGCCTCCGCCTCCAGGATCGCTACCGCGGCCTCGCGCCGCGTGACATCGGACATTTTCTCGTCGGCGAAGGCGATCCGTCGTCTCAGGTCCTTGTCGCGCCTATCGATGTCGAGCTTCTGCTCCTCGATCTCGCGGAGGCGCTGTACAGACTCCTCCTCGCTCTTCGCCTCCGCCGCGTCCAGCCGGAGCTTGGCCTCGAGCGCGGCGGCCTGCAGGCGGGCCTCGGCATCCTTGTCCGCCTGATGGAGTATCGACGAGGCAGTTTCTCGGGCCGCGGCCAGGCCCTTGCTGCGCAGGGACCGCTGTACGAAGAACAGGCCGGCGGCTCCCGCGACAACTCCGAGGGCGAGGGCAATGACGAGGGTGAGGATCTCGCTCATGGGCCTATCCTACTGTTTTTTTGAGGAACCAAGGTAGGGCCGGGTTTAACAGGGTGCTGAAAAACTCCCGTAGGCTGCGGGAGTTTTTCAGCACCCTGTTAATGGGGAGGTCGTGCCCCCGCGGGGCCGTGTGGGTAGGTCCCTTGAACCTGGTTGTCCACGTGGGCGTCCCGCTCCCGTTTCAGGCTTCCCCGAAGGCCGGCCGAGCCATCGGCTCCGCGGCGAGGGGCATGCTCACGGCGGGATGGGTGGAACTCCCATGACAAGACTGTTGGCTCAAACCGTTCCATCCCATCACGCACCCCGCAGGGGTACGATCCGGGCCCGATTCTAGGCCCCGCCCGAACCGCGTGTCAAGAAGACGATCACGGCCGCGCGGTCGCGGAATGTCACTTGGCGATCACACCGTCGAGCATCCGCTCCCACTCTGCCGTCTTCACGGCCAAGTCCATTCTCTGCTTCTCCGCCTCCCGCTTGATCTGATGGAACTCGTCGGCGATGTTGAGCGCCGCCAGGATGGCCACCTTCAACGAATCCACGGTGGACGTCGAGTCGGCTATCTGGTTCATTTTCGCGTCCAGGAAGGCCGCCAGCTCCTGGACGTAGGCTGCGTCTCCGGTGCCCCTGAGGTTGTATGATTGCCCGAAGATCTCGACCTGCGTCAGTTGGCCTTCCCTTCCTGACGCTCCAGACGCATTCGACATGTTAAGTCTCCTTGCGTTTCCAGTCTGATGGATCTGAAGTTCTGAGAATCATGATGCGGACCGATGCATAGGGTCATCAACAAAGCTTCCAAAGGCGGCACTAAGCCTCCACTTCCTCAATGATCGTGATCATCTTCTCGATGCGCTGGACGATGGCCTGACGCTCCTCTTGCAGGCGGCTCAGGCGTCCGGTCAGCTCCGCGTCCTCCTTCTTCAAGGAGAGACGTTTGACCTCGTCGCGAGAGCTCTTGAGCTGTTCGTGGATGATGTCGCGCTCCTCGCGCAGGGAGCGGATCAGATCGGTGGCCTTCCGTATCTTGTCTTCGAGCAGTTGCAGCTTCTCCATGCAATCCCCCGTGCTCCTCACACTCTCAGCTTGACTCCGAAATCCTCCGCGAGGCGCTGAAGGATCTTTTCCTGCAGCTTCGTGACCTCCTCGGAGGCAAGGGTCCTGTCGGGATGCTGGTACACGATGTTGACGGACAGGCCGGTACAGCCGGCCGGCAGGGCATCTCCCCTGTAGAGGTCGAAGACCGAGACGCACGCGATGAGATCCGGGGCGACGCCGCGGATCGCCTCTTGCAGGTCGGCGTAGGTCTGGCCTGCCCGCACGATGAGCGAGAGATCGCGCGATACGGCGGGGAAGCGCGGCAACGACCTGTAGGTGGTGCGGCGCCGCGGCAGCGATGCCATCGCCGTGAGGCTCAGCTCCGCGACGAACGTCTCCTGCCTCAGGTCCAACCGTTCCCTCCATCCGGGAGTCAGCGCCCCCAGCCGTCCGATCCAGGCCCCGCCGCTGCTGACCACGGCGGATTGTCCCTGCTCGAACGCGTCGCACCCCGCCCTGGGCTCGAAGGTACAGGGAAGCGCAACCTCGGTGCAAATCGCCTCGATGATCCCCTTCAGGTCGTAAAGCGTCATGTCGCGGGGCGTCTCCACCCAGTGCCGCGGCCTGGCCGCCCCGGTCAACGCGATGCCGATCGAGACCGTTTCCTCGACCGGGCCGATGGGCGGGTGCTTCCGGTTCTCGTGCCGCGTAGGCGCGGCCGCCCCGCGGCGGAAGACATGGCCGATCTCGAACAGTCTCACATCCTTGCTGCCCCGGTTCACGTTGTGCGCCACGACCGCCAGAAGCCCTGGCAGGATTGTCGTGCGCAGGATCTCCTGGTCGGCGGCGATTGGATTGGCCAGGGCTACCGGCTCGATCGCGCCTTTTTCGGGATCAGGCCGTTCTCTCAAGCCCCAGTCGACGGCGGAGGAAACGAAGGAAGGGAGCACGGCCTCGCTGCAGGCGGCCGCGGCCAGAGCTGTGCGCACGGCGGACTCGCGCCGGTGCCCGGCGCGATTGATGCCGCCGGTTCCGGGGATGCACGGCAGCCTCTCCGGGATGGCGTCGTATCCGATGCTGCGCGCCACTTCCTCGATCAGATCCACCTCGCGCTCGAGATCCTGGCGATGAGACGGGACCTCCACCTCGAACCCGTCTCCGGAAGGATGCGCCGGAATCTGCAGCGCCGCCAGCGCGCGGGAGATGGTGGGTGGCTCGACGGGCACGCCCAGCAGGGCCGCCGCGCGGGCGCAGCGAAGGTGGATTCTCCGCGTGGCGGGCGGGGAGGGACGGCTCTCCACGATGCCGGAGCAGACGATGCCGCCGGACACCTGCCTGATCAGATCGGCCGCACGGTTCACGGCCACGGCGGCTGCCTCGATGTCGGCCCCGCGCTCGAAGCGGTACGACGCGTCCGTGGAGAGCGACAGTTTCTTGGAGGTGCGCCTGACCGAGACGGGCGCAAAGTGCGCGCTCTCGATCAGCAGCGCGGAGGTTGACCCGGTGACCATGGTGGCGCGGCCTCCCATGACGCCGGCGACGGCCACTGGCCGCTTGGCGTCGGCGATCCCCAGCATCTCGGGATCGAGTGCTCGCTGAGCGCCGTCAAGAGTGACGATCGATTCGCCCCTTCGGGCGCGCCGCACCCGGATCTCGCGTCCTTCGAGCGTATCGTAGTCGAAGGCGTGAATCGGATGGCCGAACTCCCACAGGACGTAGTTGGTGGCGTCCACCACGTTGTTCACCGGACGGAGCCCAATCGCCGTCAGGCGCCGCGCTAGCCAGTCGGGGCTGTCGCCGATCGTGACGCCCCTCATGACGCGGGCGCAGTACCTCCCGCACAGGTCCGGGTTCTCGATCGTTACGCGCGCCAGCGAGTCGGCCCGGGGCGACGAGCCGTCCTCCATCACGTCCGACGGGTAGGGGCAGAGCGCGCGGCCCGTGGCGGCCGCCGCCTCGCGCGCGATTCCGTACACGTTCATGCAATCGGGGCGGTTGGCGAAGATCTCGAACTCGAGGACGGCGTCGCCGTCGGCTGCGAACGCGGCCGTCTCGACGGGCAGGCCGGCCGCGGTCAGCCGGCGGGCCAGCTCCGCGGCGGATCCGTCCACCGCGACGAACTCGCGGATCCAGGAGAAGCTGAACTTCACGAGGCCCCCCGGAACTGATCGAGGAAGCGCAGGTCGTTCTCGAACAACAGCCTGATGTCGTCGATGTCGTACTTCACCATCGCGAGCCGGTCGATGCCGAAGCCGAACGCGAAGCCGGTGAAGGTATCGCTGTCGTACCCCACGCCCTCGAATACGGCGGGGTGCACCATTCCCGCCCCGCCCATCTCGATCCAGCCGGATCGCTTGCACGTCCGGCAGCCGGCGCCCTCGCAGGCGAAGCAGGACACATCGAACTGGGCGCCGGGCTCGACGAAGGGGAAGTACGACGGCAGCAACCGGACCTTCACTCGCTCTCCGAAGAGACGCCGCCCCATCTGGAGCAGCGTGCCCTTCAGGTCGGCCATGCTGACGCCGTGGTCCACCACCAGGCCCTCGACCTGGTGGAACACTGGCGAATGGGTGGCGTCGGGCGTGTCGCGGCGGAAGCACCGGCCCGGGCAGATGATCTTCAGCGGCGGCCTCGTCTTCATCATGGTGCGCACCTGCACCGGCGAGGTGTGGGTCCGCAGAAGGCCGCCTCCCTCCAGGTACAAGGTGTCCTGCATGTCGCGGGCCGGGTGATCGGGAGGGATATTGAGGGCGGTGAAGTTGTTGAAGTCAGACTCCACTTCCGGGCCGTCCTCCACTCCGAAGCCCATCTCGAGGAAGATCTCCTCGATCTCCAGGCGCACCAGCGTCAGAGGGTGCACACGGCCGGAGAGCGCCGGAACGCCGGGCAGCGAGATGTCGAGGCGCCGGGGCGCCCGCTTCCGGCGGGAGTTCACCTGCTCGAGGACCGACCTCCAGTCGGCCTCGAACTGTTGCTTGAAGTGGTTCGCCGCGGAGCCGGCCTGTCCCCGGATCTCCGGAGGCAGCTCCTTCAGCCCTCTCAAGAACCCGGTGAGGATTCCGCGGCTCCTGCCCAGGACCTCGTTGAACACTTCCTGCACGCGAGCGGGGTCCCCGCCGGTCGAAGCCTGCTCTAGCTTCGAACGGGATTCCGCTTTGATCTCTTCGAGTCTGCGGAGGGGATCGTCAGCAGGCATAGGAAGCGCTCGATTGCGCCTGGCAGGACCCGGGCGGTCGCCCCGGCCGACGCCTCGGCGCTCTTCTCCGTCCGGCGGCGTTGCGTCAGGCGGCCGGCACGGCGGTTCCGAGAGCGGCCCGCGCCTTCCCCGCGACCTCGCTGAATGCGTCCGGATCGGCCACGGCCAGGTCTGCCAGCACCTTGCGATCGAGCGAGATGCCGGCTTTGCCGAGCCCGTTGATGAGCTGGCTGTACGACAGGCCGTTGAGACGGGCGGCCGCGTTGATCCGGGTGATCCAGAGGCGCCTGAAGTCCCGCTTGCGGGCGCGCCGATCCCGGTACGCGTAGGCCAGCGACTTCTCGATGGCCTCCTTGGCGATGGTGTGCAGGCGTCCTTGCGCGCCGTAGAAGCCGCTCGCGAGATTGAGGATCTTCTTGCGCCGATCCTTGCGCTTGGTACCTCTCTTGACCCTGGGCACGTTGCTCTCCTGTGGCTTGGTTCCCTATAAGTACGGAATCATGCGGCTGATCCGCCGATGGTCGGCGTCGCAGATCAGCGTCGCCTGGGCGAGATGCCGCTTGCGCTTGCTGGCCTTCTTCGTGAGGATGTGGCTCTTGAAGGCCTTCGACCTCTTAATCTTCCCGCTGGCGGTCTTCCTGAACCGCTTGGCGGCTCCCCGATGAGTCTTCAGCTTCGGCATCGTTTCCTTTCCATCGTTTGGAGGGTCACGGTTTCCTGGCGCCAAGGATCATCGTCATGAAGCGACCCTCCAGCCGGGAGTCGTTCTCGATGATGCACTTCTCGGCCAGCTCCTGCTTCAATCGATCGAGGATGTGCCGGCCGAACTCCACGTGCGCCATCTCGCGGCCGCGGAACATCACGGAGACCTTCACCTTGTCGCCTTCCCCGAGGAACCTCTCGATGTGTTTCCTCTTGAACTGGTAGTCATGCTCCTCGGTCTTCGGCCTGAACTTCACTTCCTTCACCTGTATCTGCTTCTGCTTTCTCCTCGCGTCGTGCTGCTTCTTGTTGATCTGATAAAGGTACTTGCCGTAGTCGAGGATCCTGCAGACGGGCGGGGCCGACATCGGCGCGACCTCGACCAAGTCCAGGCCCTTCTCCAGTGCGATGGCCAGTGCGGCCGCGGGAGTCATGATCCCGAGCTGGCCTCCCTCTTCGTCGATGACCCGTATTTCGCGGGCCCGGATCTTCTCGTTGATGCGGATTTTGGTGTCTATTGAGGTCACCTCCGGAATGCCTTTGCCGGGCCGCCAGGGCACGATGCCGCCGCGCGTCCCCGGGCTCTCATGGCTTGAGGGCCCGCGTCGTGATCAAGTTGGAGAGCATCGATTCGAACTCGGCGACCGGTACCGCGCCCCGGTCTCCTTCCGACCGTGTCCGCACCGAGACGGAGCCCGCCTGCGACTCACGGTCCCCGATGATCAGCATGAAGGGGACTTTCTGCATCTGGGCGTCGCGGATCTTGTGGCCGATCTTCTCGTTGCGCAGGTCGAGCGCGGCGCGGAAGCCTTTGGCGCGCAGACCGTCGTGCACCTGCCGCGCGAAGTTCTCCACTCGATCCGTGATCGGCAGCACCGCCGCCTGCACCGGCGAGAGCCACACCGGCAGGGCGCCGGCGAAATGCTCGATCAGGATCCCGATGAATCGCTCCAGTGATCCGAGCATAGCGCGGTGGATCATGGCGGGGCGGGCCTCGCCGCCCTCGGACGTGCTGTACTTCAGATCGAACCGTTCGGGCAGGGTGTAATCCACCTGTATGGTGCCGAGCTGATGCTCCCGCTGGAGCGCGTCGAGCACCCTGAAATCGATCTTGGGAGCGTAGAAGGCCCCTCCGCCGTCGTCCACTGCATAGGAGCTTCCCGCCTGCTCGAGCGCGCGCCTCAGCAGCGATTCAGCCTGCTCCCACAACTCCGGAGTGCCCTGGTATTTCTCGGGGCGTGTCGCGAGGTAAGCGCGGGCCTCGAACCCGATGTCGCGGTAGCACTCGCCGATCATCCTGATGCAGGACGCCACCTCTTCCTGGATCTGATCGGGGGAACAGAAGATGTGAGCGTCGTCCTGCGAGAAAGAGCGCACGCGCGTGAGGCCGGCCAGCACTCCCGATCGCTCGAACCGGTGCAGCCTCCCGAAATCGGCGAGCCTCAGGGGAAGGTCGCGGTACGATCGGCGCTCTGTCCGGTAGATGATCGTGTGCCCGGGACAGTTCATCGGCTTGATCGCGTACTCCCGATCTCCCGCCCGCGCGAAGTACATGTTCTCGCCGTAGTTGGCCAGGTGTCCCGATTGCTCGAACAGCGAGAGGTCGAAGATCTGTGGCGTGATGACCTCGTCGTACCCGTAGGCCCGGTAGAGCGAACGCACGTAGTCCACCAGCAGTCCGTAGATGACGCCGCCCTTCGGATGGAAGAAGGGCATCGCCGGCGCCTCGGGATGGAAGGAGAACAGGTCCAGCTCGCGCCCGAGCTTGCGGTGATCGCGCCGCTTGGCCTCCTCGAGGCGCTCCAGGTGAGCGGCGAGCTCCTCCTTGCCGAAGAAGGCCGTCCCGTACACGCGCTGGAGCTGGACATTGCGCTCGTCGCCCTTCCAGTAGGCGCCTGCCACCGAGAGCAGCTTGAAGGCCGGGATCCTGCCCGTGGAGGGCATGTGCGGGCCGAGGCAGAAATCGATGAAGTCACCCTGCCGGTAGCAGGAGACCACGGGGCCGCCCTTCTCCTTCACGAGCTCCACCTTCAGGGCGTCGTTCTGCCCCTCGAAGAGGTGCACGGCCTCAGCCTTCGGCATCTCCAGGCGCTCGATGGGGAAGTCCTTCGATATGATCTCGGCCATCTTCGCCTCGATCCGATCGAGGTCCTCCGGGGTGAAGGGCTCGGCGCGCAGGAAATCGTAGTAATACCCTTCGTCCACGACGGGGCCGATCCCAATCTGCACTTCGGGAAACAGACTCTTCACGGCGTGCGCCGTGAGGTGGGCCGTGGAGTGCCTCAGGACCTCGAGGGATTCAGAGTCCTTCGCCGTCAGCACTCGAAGGCTTCCCCCCGCCGCGATCCGACGTCCCAGGTCGAGGATCTCACCATCGAAAAGCACCGCCACGGCGTCCTTCGCCAGCCGAGGGCCGATGGCGCGCACCACCTCCATGAGGCTCACGCCCTTGGGGAAGGAGAGCTGCTTCCCATCCGGGAGCGTCATGAGGATCATCTCACCCGAGACTGTCGTCGACATCGGCCGCCTGTGTCTTGAAAAGGAAGATGGTAGGCGCGAGCGGATTTGAACCGCTGACCCCTACCGTGTCAAGGTAGTGCTCTCCCCCTGAGCTACGCGCCTACTGATGCCGGGGGCGGGTAGGAAGGACCCGCTGCCTGTCCATAATGTCAAGTGGCCCAAAAATATAGCAGAGTGCTTGAAGGGGTGTCAACGAACGGCTTCCGGGCCGCTGAGGGCTTGCGCGCGGTGGACCGGGGCGGTAGTGTGCCGGAATGCTAGTGCTTCCTTCGCCTCCACGGAGCCGGCGCTGTCCTCAGCGAGCGTGTCGACCAGGGGTGGCGCTCGTGGCCCTGGCGGGCTTCTTCCTGGCCGCCTGCTCGGAAATGAGGCCCGATCTTGTAGCGGTCTATCCGAACGCCCGCAGCGCCCCACGCCATCCGGTCATCATCGTGCCGGGGGTGTTCGGGTCGCGCCTGAAGGACGCCCGCACGGGCGACGTGGTCTGGGGCCGCTTCAGCAACCTGCTGACGAGCCGCTTCAAACTGATCTTGAGCCCGATGAGGTCGCAGCGGACTGACCTTCTGGACCTGCCCATCGACGAGCCGAGCGCCACGGGAAACAAGGATGACCTCGTGGCCTACGACTTGTTCGACGCCGTGGCAGGCCGGGACTTCTACAAGAGGATCGTGCGGACGCTCACCGAGGTGGCGGGCTACGAGCTGGGCGACATCGCTCACCCTCTGCGCGGGCAGGATTGCTTCGCCTTCTACTACGATTGGCGGCGCGACACGGTGGAGAACGCGCGGCTTCTGGGCGAGGCAATCGGCCGCGTGCAAGACATCACGCCCGGGCCGGATCGCAGGGTGGACCTCATCGCGCACAGCTTCGGGGGCATCATTGCACGCTACTACGTCAAGTACGGGCGGGAGGATGTCCTGGAGCGCACGGCCGCCGCGCCCACCTACGCGGGCGGCCGCGACGTGCACACGGTCGTCATGATCGGTGTGCCCAACGAGGGCACCCTCGACACGCTCGAATCGCACAACGACGGAGTCCGTATCGTGCGGCGCCTGCCTCCCGAAGCGATCTTCACGATGCCGGCCGCCTACCAGAGCCTGCCTCGCAGGCAGACGCGGCCGTTCATCGACCCCGAAGGCAAGCCGGTAGACATCGATCTTTACGATCCGGAGGTCTGGGAGAACCGCGGATGGTCCGCCTTCGGCAGCTCGAGCCTGAAGCGGCTGCGCGACGAAACGATCAGGGAGTTCGGAAAGGAAGAGGGAGAGCGGGTCTACCTGGATCACGTCGAAAGGATGCGCGCCTTCCTGGCGGCGGCCTTAAGACGCGCCGAGCGCCTGCATCAGGCGCTGGACCGTCCGGGGAGCACGCCGGATCCGGTCCGCTACTTCGCCTTCGGAGGGGACTGCATCCCCACGCCGGCCCGCGCGATGATCCTCCCGGTGCAGGGCGGCGGCTCAAGGACGATCACCCGCGTGGAGGATCTTCCCGGAGATGTCGACACCCCGGAAATCAGGCGCCTCATGTCGGAGCCGGGCGATGGCTCGGTGACGCGCGCCAGTCTTCTGTCCGTCCAGGGCGGAGGGGTGGATGGGGATCCGGCCAGGGGCCCGCGCATCGACTACTCATTGTTCCTGTGCGGGGCGCACCGGAAACTCACCGAGAACATCACCTTCCAGGACAACTTGCTCCAGTTCCTGCTGTACCGTCCCTGATCCCCGATGCGGCGCCCGATTCTCCGCGCAATCCTCCTTCTCATGACCTTGAATCCGGCGTGCGTATCGCCGCTGGCGCTCTGGGAGGCCGACTGGGAAGACGACTTCGACGGCGCCGGAGCCGCGGCGATGACGGCGGGCTGCGAGGGCGCGCGGGAGGACTGGGAGGCGGTCCGCTCGCTCGAGCACCCCAAGGACGGTTCCGTGCGTTCGCGGGGCGTGGAGAACGAGACATGCCTGCTGGCTCCCGAAGTCGTCTTCGAGGACGGCGCAATCACGGCGAACCTGAGCACGGCGCACGCTCCTGCCGGGTTCGCTCTGCGGTACCGCGACTCCGGTCATTACCTGGGCCTGTACCTGGACGTCGCCCATGAGACCGCGATGGCCCGGGAATGGAACGGAGAGGAATCCACGCTGCTCGGAGCGTCCACCTTCAAGCTGTCGAGCGGTGCGCACGAGCTGACCGCGGTGCTCGAAGGTGCCCGGCTGGTTGTCTTCGTGGATGGGAGGAGCATCCTGGACGTCGCCGGGGCGCGGCAGGAGAGCGGACGAGTGGGTCTGCTGGCCGCGCCGCTGGCCGTGAGCCAGTTCGACCACGTGAGGGCCGGGGCATCGGGAAAGGGCACGAGCCTGTTCATCGTTCCGGTGGCGCCCGCCACCGCGCGCCTCGGAAGGCCGTATGACCTGCAGCTCAGGTGCGCCGATCTCGGCGGCGAGGAGGAGCCCTCCTCGTGCTCGTACAAACTGCGCGGCGGGGCTCTCCCTCGAGGCCTCTCCCTGAGCCGCTCCGGAAAGGTTGCCGGGATTCCGGCCGCTCCGGGAGAGAGCCGCTTCACGGTGGAGGCGCGCGGGCCCGCCGGCAGCGCCGCTCGAAGTCGGTTGCGGCTGCGAGTCGAGGCGGTGCAATGGCCGAGGTTTCCCTTCGATGCGGCGGCGAAAGTCGAGCCGGTTCTCGCGGTGCATTATTCCACGGACGACATAGGGCAGGACCTGACCTCCTTGTCCCGGTTGGGTCACCCCGACCGCATGCTGTTCGCGCTTCACAGGGATCACCCGCTGCTCAGGTTGACGCTGATGTCGTGCCCGGCCAACCGGTACCTGCGAACAGGGTCTCTCGACGAATCGCCGGCGGCCGCGGCCGTGTGGAGGAGGCTGGCGCTCGATCCCGATTTCTCGTGGCTCGAGCTGGGCGGGCACGGTTACTCCCACTCGCCCGACGGCGACTCGAATCCCAACCACCATGAGTTCTCGATCACCGAGAGCGGGTGCAACGTTGATCACGCCGCACTGGGCGGGCTCGAGTACTGCCGGAGACGTTTCGGTCTTGCCCGCGAGATCTACAGAAGGGCCGGGATCCCGGACGAACGCGTCGCGGTGATGCGGTTTCCTGGCGTCGAGGATAGCCCTCAGGCCCTGCGCGCCGCGGCCGAGGCTGGATTCGTGATGGTCTTCGGCTCGCGCCACCTCGACGAGCCGGGCCGCGAGTGGTGGATCTCCTATCCGGGCGGCGGCGAGATCCTGGAGATCGAGAACAGCAGCCTCCTCAGAGCCTTCGCCCGAGCCGCGGATCTGGAAGCCGCGCTCAGTCAGGGACGCCTTCACCCCGAGGACGCGCGCGCCGCCCCCGAGCTGCGGGCGGCGGTGCAGCGGGGCCTCGCCTACGTCGAGCGCGTGGTGGCGGGCGGGGGCATCCTGAACCTGAGCGACCACTGGTGGGAGACGTTCGAGGAGATCGGCGGGGCCCGGCCCCGCCAGTTGGTGCTCGACGAGGTCTTGAAGGAGATCGAGGGCCGGTACGGTCCGCGGGCGTGGTACCCGCGCGCCAGCGAGCTGGCCTTGTGGCTGGAGGCGCGGCGCCGCGCGGAGGTGGTCTGGAGCGAGCAGGGAGGCGAAGTCCGCGTGAGGATCGACCCGCCGTCGAAGTGGCGGGAGCTCAAGCTGGAGGGCCTCGAGAGCGCCTCGATCGTGATCGGCCTGCCGGCGGGATGGACAGGCGTGGGCAACGTCCGCATCAAGGAGGGGAAGGACGGCCCGACCGCCTGGCGGTCTCTGGACCCATCGCGCTACTGGCTGGAGCCGCGCGGGCTGGCGGTGATCGTCCCTCTGCGCGGCCCCATCGAGATCCGCGCCGCCTCATCCGGGGGCGCGCCGCCGCGGTAGGCCTGACCTCGGTCGGGTGCAACCTTGCGGGGTGCTGGACCGTAGAATCAGCGCGCGCAACTCTGCAAACTCTCCGAGGAGGCCTCCATGCGTCCACACGTCGCCGTTCTCGCTCTTGCCGTCATCACGCTCGCGGCTCCATCCCCGCAGGTCGCGGCCGACTCGACCCGGACCCTCCGCCTCGAGATGCCTGGGGGGTCCTCCTCCCATGTCACCGTCGAGAACCTGGCCGGCTCGATGCGGGTCGTGGCGGGATCTGGGGAAAACATCGTGGCCATCGCCACCGTGCATGCGGAGAACGAGGACCTGGCCGGCACGATGGAGCTGGAGCAGGTCACGTCCGAGACGGGAGAACCGATCCTGCGGGTGATCTACCCGGTCGATCGTTACTCCCGGTACCGTTTCCCAGGCGGCGAGGACAGCGGTTCGTTCCTCGGCGGGCTCTTCGGCGGTTCCAGCACCAACACGAAGTACGCGGGGCGCAAGGTGAAGGTCAGCGCGCACGATGGCGTGCTCCTGTACGCCGACGTGGAGGTCCAGGTGCCGCGCCGTCCGGTCAACGCGACCTTCCGCAATGTGGTCGGTGCGTTGCGGGGAGAAGATGTCGAGGGAACTCTCCTGTTCGATGCATCGAGCGGGGACGTGACGCTGGCCAGGGTGCGGGGGGACGTCAAGGCCGATACCGGGTCGGGCGACGTGAAAGCCTCCGACCTGCAGGGATCGTTCTCTTGCGACACGGGCAGCGGTGACTGCGACCTGACCGGGTTCACGGGGGAGGAGATCTCGTGCGACACCGGCTCGGGAGACATCAAGCTGCGTTCCGCCACCGCGGACCAGATCGACCTCGAGACTGGATCGGGCAACATCGAGGCGGTGGAGTCGGACGTCGTGGAGTTCTCGGCCGACACCGGTTCGGGAGACGTGGAGCTGGGGGCACGAGGCCGGCGTCTGACCCGCGTGGCGGCAGACACGGGCAGCGGCGACGTGACGCTGCGCCTGGATCCGGACGCGACCTTCGAGGCGAGGGCGGATCAGGGAAGCGGCCACCTCGTGGTGCGATACTCCGACGCCCAGCCGATCCTGAACCGTCAGGAAGTCATCGGCTACCGTCGCGGCGACGCGCGGATCCGGATCCAGGTGGATACAGGAAGCGGCAATCTCGTCATC
>JAWPNA010000102.1:0-7102 GCA_045402695.1 Acidobacteriota bacterium | reverse complement strand
CCCCGCGGTGAAAGGGGTTCTCGAGCCTCTGCTCGGTGGAGATGTTCACGACCGCGGGCGATACCCTCTGAACCACCTGCACGACGGGGCTGCGCCGATCGGCGGACGCGAGAGCCTCGGGAGGAGCGCCCGATCGGCCTGCCCGCGCGGGAGCCGCCCCAATCAAGAGGAATACCGCGGCGCACGTCAGCGCGGAACCGGCGTGGAAAAGCGTTCTCGTCATCGTTTCCAGCCGAATGGTCCCTGACCCGGAGTCAGCCTGCATGCTCGTTGCGGGCCGGATCAGCGGCCAAGCAATCGTCGCACCCGCTCCTTCATCGGCGGATGTGTGCTGAACAGCGCCATGAGCGACCGTCCGGAGAGAGGATTCGAGATGTACATGTGGTTCATCGCCGGGCTCACGGAGAGCGGCGGCAGCCGCTTCCCGTACTCCTCCAGCTTGCCGAGCGCCGAGGCCAGGCCGTAGGGCTGTCCGGCCATCTCGGCCCCGGACGCATCAGCCTGATACTCCCGCGATCGCGACACCGCCATCTGGATGAGCATCGCCGCCATCGGTGCCACGATCATCATCACGAGCAGCTCGAACACACCGCCGCCGTTCCGGTCTTCGTCCCTGCCTCCGAAGCCGCCGAAGATCGCGCCCCAGCGCGCCATGCTGGCGAGCATGGTAATGGCGCCGGCCATCGTCGCGGCCACCGACGAGATCAGGATGTCCCGGTTCTTCACGTGCGACAGCTCGTGGGCCAGGACTCCTTCCAGCTCATTGCGGTCCATGATCTTCAGGATGCCGGTGGTGACCGCCACCGCCGCGTGATTCGGATCGCGGCCCGTGGCGAAGGCGTTGGGAGCATCGGCTTCGATCAGGTACAGAGGAGGCACGGGGATCCCGCCGCGCGCGGCGAGACCTTCCACAATCGCGTACAGTTCCGGGGCCTTCTCGCGCGCCACTGGTTTCGCCCCGTGCACCTTCAGCACGATCTTGTCGGAGAACCAGTAGGCAAAGAAGTTCATGCCGGCGGCCAGGATCAGGGCCATGACCATTCCGCTCTCGCCGCCCAGGATCCTGCCGCAAACCAGCAGGGCGGAAGTGAGAAGGCCCAGCAGCAGCGCGGTCTTCAGTCCGTTCATCGTCTCCTCACTTCACATCCACCTTGATCTGCTTCGGGCGGGTGTCCTCTCGTTTGGGTAGATGCACTTCCAGAACACCCGACTTGTGGTTCGCCAGGATTCGGGTCTGGTCAACGCTGCCCGGGAGCTGGAAGGAGCGGGAAAAGACTCCGTACGACCTCTCGATCCGATGGTAGTCCTCTTCCTTGGCCTCTTTCATGAACCGCCGCTCACCCCGCACCGTAAGCGTGCTGTTCTCGATGCGCAGGTCGATGTCCTTCTGGTCCACGCCCGGAAGATCGGCCTTCAAGACGATCTCCTCGGGAGTTTCATAGATGTCCACTGCGGGCGTCCAGGCGCCCATCGCCATCTCCTGGTCCGTCGTGTTGGAGCGAGCCAGCGAGTCCTCGAACAGCCGGTTCATCCGCTCCTGAAGGCTCACGAGGTCACGAAACGGGTCCCATCGTGTCAGCGTCATATCCGCCAACCTCCTGTGTGTGTGCAGCATAGATGCCTCCCCGGAAGCCTGTCAAGGAACAGGGGCTCCGGCGTTCACCGTCTTCTGTTTCTCGAACACGATCTTGTCTCCGGCGGTGTCGGCGCCCACCGTGACGGTGTCGCCCGCGGCGATTTCTCCCTCGAGGATCTTCAGCGCCAGCGGGTCCTGCACCAGCCGCTGGATGGCGCGCTTCAGGGGCCTCGCGCCGAAGTCGCGATCGTATCCCTGCCGGGCGATCAACTCCTTGGCGCGCCCGGTCAGATCCAGCCCGATCTGGCGCCCGGCCAGAAGCGTACAGAGCCGCTTGACCTGGATGTCGACGATGCGCGCCAGGGCGTCGCGATCGAGGCTGCGGAAGATGACAATCTCGTCGATGCGGTTGAGGAACTCCGGCCTGAAATGGGCCCGCAGGATCTCGTTCACCTTCGGAGCAATCGGCTGCGAGCCATGCTCGAGCTCGCTGATGAGAGCGCCGGCGATGTTGGATGTCATGATGATGATGGCGTTCTTGAAGTTGACGACGCGCCCTTTACCGTCGGTGAGCCGGCCTTCGTCGAGAATCTGCAGGAGCACGTTGTGAACGTCGGCGTGCGCCTTCTCGAACTCGTCGAACAGCACCACCGCGTAGGGGCGGCGCCTCACCATCTCCGTGAGCTGGCCTCCCTCCTCGTAGCCGACGTAGCCTGGAGGCGCTCCGATGAGCCGAGCCACGCTGTGCTTCTCCATGTACTCGGACATGTCCAGACGGATCATGTTGCGCTCGTCGTCGAAGAGGAACTCCGCGAGCGCCCGGGCCATTTCGGTCTTGCCCACTCCGGTGGGACCCAGGAAGAAGAAGGAACCCAGCGGCCGGTTCGGGTCCTGCAGGCCCGCGCGGGAGCGCCGCAGCGTGGCCGACACGGCGGCGATCACCTCATCCTGCCCCACGAGGCGCGTGCGGAGATGTTCTTCCATGCGAAGGAACTTCTGGACCTCGCCTTCGAGCATCTTGGAGACCGGGATGCCGGTCCATCGCGACACGACGCCGGCCACGTCCTCCTCATCCACCTCCTCCTTGAGCATCATGCCGCCGCCCTGCAGCGAGGCCAGCCGGGCGTTCTCCTCGTCGATGCGCTTCTGCAGACCCGCGATGGTACCGTAGCGGATCTCGGCCACCTTCCCGTAGTCGCTCTGGCGCTGCGCCTTCTCTTCCTCGATGCGCGCCGACTCGATCTGCTCCTTCAGCGCCCGGATCTTCTGGATCGACTCCTTCTCGGACTGCCACTTCGCCTTCATGCCCGAGGCCTTTTCCTTCAGGCGCGCCAGTTCCTCCTCGACCCTCGGCAGGCGCTGCACGGAAGCGCGGTCCTTCTCTTTCTTGAGGGCTTCCCGCTCCACTTCCAGGCGCCCCATCTCGCGGTTGACCTCATCGATCTCGACCGGCAGCGAGTCGATTTCCATGCGCAGGCGCGCTGCCGCCTCGTCGATGAGATCGATGGCTTTGTCGGGAAGGAAGCGGTCGGTGATGTACCGGTGCGAGAGCGTGGCGGCCGCCACCAGCGCGCCGTCGCGGATGCGCACGCCGTGGTGAACCTCGTAACGCTCCTTCAGCCCGCGCAGGATGGCGATGGTGTCCTCCACCGTCGGCTCGCCCACCAGCACCGGCTGGAAGCGGCGCTCGAGGGCCTTGTCCTTCTCGATGTGCTTCTGGTACTCGGCGAGGGTCGTGGCACCGACGCACCGCAGCTCGCCTCGCGCCAGGGACGGTTTCAGCATGTTGGAGGCGTCGATGGCGCCTTCCGCGGCGCCCGCACCCACCAGCGTGTGCAGCTCGTCGATGAAGAGAATGATGGCGCCCTCGGCCTGGGTGATCTCCTGCAGCGCGGCCTTGAGCCGGTCCTCGAACTCGCCGCGGTATTTGGCGCCGGCGACCATCCCCGCGATGTCGAGCGCCACGATTCTCTTGTTCTTGAGAGACTCGGGCACGTCGCCGTCCACGATCCGGCGCGCCAGCCCTTCCACGATCGCGGTCTTGCCGACACCGGGCTCGCCGATGAGCACCGGATTGTTCTTCGTGCGCCGGGCGAGCACCTGCACCACGCGCCGGATCTCGTCGTCGCGGCCGATGACGGGGTCCAGCTTGCCGCGCCTCGCCAGGTCGGTCAGGTCGCGGCCGTATTTCTTCAGTGCCTCGTACTTGCCTTCGGGATCCTGGTCCGTGACGCGCTGCGTGCCTCGCACCGCTTTCAGCGCCGCCATGAGGTTGTCCGGCGTGACGCCGGCCGCCGACAAGACCTGAGCCGCCGGCATCCCCTTGCCGGACGCCAGCGCGAGCAGCACGTGCTCGGTGGAGATGTATTCGTCCTTGAAGCGCGAGGTCAGTTTGAAGGCATCGTCGAATACGCGCGCGACTTCGGGCCCCATCGGCGGCTGGAACCCGGGCTGGCCCGTGACCTTGGGCAGCATCTGGAGGCGCGTCTGGGCATCAGACTGGATCGCGGCCGGGTCCGCTCCCACCTTGCGCAGCAGGCTCTCGGCGATCCCGTCCTGCTGCCGCAGGAGAGCGTCCAGCAGGTGCAGCGATGTGACTTCAGGGTGGCCCGCGCTCTCGGCGAGACTGACGGCTTGCTGGCCGGCTTCCTGGGCCTTTACGGTGAGACGATCCCATCTCATGCGGCTGATCACCTTGTCCTGTGCCTGTTCCGTTTGGTCCGGTCTTCCGCCTTCGATTCTGCATCACCATCCGGACGCCCGGATTGATAAGACCCACGGCTCGCCCGTGTCAAGGTGGGCCAACGGCCGGCGATGGTAGGAAATGGAAAGAGCAGGAGCGCGGCGCCGTCACCTGAAGTCGGTGATCATCACGACGTCCTGGCTGGACGTACTGTAGATGAAGTAGAGCAACGGTTCGTCGGGTGCCCACTCGTGACGCGGGGTCCCGCCCGTCTTGAATTCCGTGATGAGCGTGGGCTCGGCCTGGCCAGGCTTCAGCATCCAGAGGCTGTGCTGCAGGTTGACCCGACGATGCAGGAGCAACCGGGAACCGTCAGGGTGCCAGCGATGATCCGCGATCTGCCCATCCTTGAAGCGAGTGAGGGGCTCGGGCGTACCGTCAGACAGAGACTTGCGCATGAGGTTCCAGCCTTCACCTCGGTCGACATAGGTCAGGGCCTTGCCGTCGGGGGCCCAGCGGATGTCGGTCGCCCCTGGAGGCAGCAGGAAGCTGGCCAGCGGCTCGCCGCCTTCGATTGGAAGAATGTACCGGCGCGGGAACATGTGCCCCTCGGTTCCTTCCAGCTTCGTGACGAGGACGCGCTTCCCATCGGGGGAGATGAATGCCTGCTCGGCAGCCTCGCCCTCCACGATCCTGTACGGCTCGCCTCCGTCGAGTTTCTGGACCCAGATCGATCTCGGATCCTCCCACTTGCCGAAGAGCACAGCATTGCCGGCCGGCGACAGCTCCATGACTTGCTCTCCGCTGCCGTCGGTCAGTTTCTTAAGACCGCTCCCGTCCGGGTCCATGCGCCAGATGTGCGCGAGAGACTTCTCTCCGGCGTCAATCTGGCTGAAGACGATGCCGGCTCGCTCGGCCCAGGCAGGGGCGAAGGCGGCGACGCCCTGGGAGGTGAGCTGCCGCCGCTCTTTCCCGTTCGTGGCCATGCGCCAGAGGAAGACCTTGTTGTCCTTTGGCGCCGTGAACGCCACCGCGCCGTGAGGAAGCGGAGCCAGAAGGCCGATCGATCCGGAGCTTCCGGAGACAAATGTGACTTGCTCGGCTTCACCCGCGGTCTCGACGGGCGCCACCCAGAGGTTGTCAACGGAGGATCTCTTGACGGCGGCGATCGACGCGCCGTCCGCCGAGAGGGAGAGGTTCAAGTAACCGTCCAGGTCATTGGTCATCCTCAGGGTTGCTCCGCCGGGGTACGTGATCCGGTAGATCTGATGGGCCGCGCCCGCGCCAATCTCGAACGCGCTGGCCAGCACGGCGTCCCCGTCTGGAGCCCAGCCCACGCTGTTGGTGTTGATCCACGTCTTCGAGCCGATCTTGGCGCTCTGTCCCGTCTCGACATCCACGGCGACGAGCCATGCCTTGGCCCCCTCGGTCAGGCCCTGTATCCCGATCACAACCCTCTTCCCGTCCGGCGACCAGGCAGGCGAGGTCTGGAAACGGTCGGGGGCCTTGATGCGGATCAGTTCCCGCTCCTTCCCCGTCTCGATCTCGGCGATGACGAGCGAGTCAGCCCCCTGGTCGAGGAGGCCGCGCCGGAAGCAGGCCCTTTTCCCATCGGGGGAGAAGGTCGCCGCCGAGTCCACGTCGAAGAAGACCTTGCGCGGGGTACCTCCCAGCGAAGCCACCTGGAACAGGGCGCTGTAGTTCGGCAGATTGGGATCCCGATCCCGGAAGTAGAGGTAGTCGCCGTCAGGGGAGAAGCTGATCCCCTGGATTTGGACCTCCTGCATCGGGAGGATCACCACGTCGCTGCCGGTACGCACCTGGCGCACGGTAAGCGCACTCGTCCGACCGGCCTGGGTGACGAAGGCCAGGTAGCGGCCGTCCGCCGAGAGGGTCGCCTCGCCCAGATCGTTGCGGCTCATGAGGACGGAGATCTTCATGCTCTGCAGGCTCGCCCCGGCGCCGCCGGCCGCGGCCCCCCGGCCGAGGAGGCTGTACAGGCCGAAGCCAAGGCCGCCAATCCCCAGGACGGCCACCACTGCGGCCGCGATCAAGAGACCCGGCCGCGTCTTGGGCGGCGCGCCGAGATCGCCCGACGCCACGGAAGAGCCGGTGGCGGCGGAGACGGAAAGCGAGTCGTACTCGTCGACCACCTCGCGCATTTCGATCGCCAGGTCCTTCATCGACTGGAAGCGCTGGTCCGGGCTTTTGGCCAGGCAGCGACGGATGATGCGGCGGACCTCCGCCGGCACCTCAGGGTTCAGCTCCTCGACGGGCCGGGGCCTTTCCTTCAAGATCTGGTGCATCGTCTCCACGTTGGTGTCTGCGGCGAAGGGACGCCTGCGCGTGGCCGCCTCGTACAGGATGCAGCCCATGGAGAAGATGTCGGATCGGTGATCGACCGTCTTGGCCTGCACCTGCTCGGGGGACATGTATCCCACTGTCCCCAGGACCACGCCGGCACCCGTGGCGGCCACGTCCGTTGTGGCGCTGGTCATCTCCTCATCGGAGGCGTCGTGCTTCTCGGTGAGCTTGGCCAGGCCGAAGTCGAGCACCTTCACGAAGCCGTCCTTGGAGACCATGATGTTGCCCGGCTTGAGATCCCGGTGGACGATCCCCGCGGCGTGAGCCTTGGCGATCCCTTCCGCGGCCTGGGTCAGGTAGCTCAGCAACGTCCGAAGATCGGTTTTCTCCTGGTGGATCTTCTGGCTCAACGTCTCTCCGGAGACCAGCTCCATCGAGATGAAGTGGACCGGCTCGGAGACGTGCTCGGCTTCGTCGCCGGCCTGGCTGGTCCGGACCCTGTCTTGACCGATCTCGTAGATGGTGACGATGTTCGGGTG